>JBIOVO010000001.1:0-5954 GCA_044867735.1 Pyrinomonadaceae bacterium
CCCTCCGTGGCCACCCCATCTTTCATCCTTGAACAGCCCTCTCGACCGGCAGTATGCGTTCAATCGCTGACTTCAACACATCCAATCCGTGTTCGCCCGCCGCGAAGCCTCTGAGTTTCCCTTCTGCATCGAACAAGTAATACGCGGGCACATAACCCTTATCGTTCTGAAAAGCGTCTTTCAATTTGTGTTCGTTATCCACCGCCACCGGTTCGGTGATGCCATACTTACTGATCAAATCACGCACTGTCTCGACGTCGGTATCCGCCTCGTAACGCGGCATGTGAATGCCGATCACGCGGAGCCCCTGATCTCTCTTCTCATCACGCCACTGTCCGACGCGCGGCAGATTGTCTTTGCAGACTCCGCAACTCGCCGACCAGAAGTGAACAAGTGTCGGGTGGCCCGCTGCCTCTGACTCGGCGTGGGCCTGCGTACCGCCAAACCATTCCGTTGCCCCGTCAAACCCGGGCAACTGTGTTCCAAGTCTCATTCCCATTGCTGTTCTCTTCTTTTATCCACAGATTACACAGATTTAATCTGCGTAATCTGTGGATGGATTCAAAATTAGCTGTTGAGCGTCTTCTGGCCGGGCTTCCACTCAGCCTGGCAAAGACCACCGGTTTGCAACGCCTGGATCACTCTCAACGTCTCTTCCGCCGAGCGACCAACGTTCAGATCGTGCACGACTTTGTAACGAAGAATGCCTTCCGGATCGATCACAAAAAGACCACGTAAAGCGATACCACGGTTCTCAATCAGCACACCATAATCACTCGCGACTTTCTTCGTCGCGTCAGCCGCCAACGGGTACTTCAGACCTTCGACGCCGCCCTTATCACGCGCCGTGTTGATCCACGCGCGGTGCGAGTAAACGGAGTCGGTCGAAATGCCGATGATGTCCGCGCCGATGCCCTCGAAGTCCTGGTAACGATCGCTGAACGTCGTCAACTCAGTCGGACAAACGAACGTGAAATCGAGTGGATAGAAAACTATCACGAGCCACTTGCCTCGGTAATCGGAAAGCTTCACTGGCTCGTTGAGCTTTTCCATGTTCTTCGTCGAGGCCATTTCAAAATCCGGCGCCGGCTGACCCACCATTGCCTTCTCTGCTGCTACTGCTGTTGCTGCTGTCATGTATCCTCCAAAGTTAGTTGAAATATTTCCTATTAAGACCAAACGAGACTGTTCTTTCAGTACCCGCAACAATCCGGGCAACGTCCTCTCAGGGTCAAATGAACCGACTGAGGTTTGAAATGTGATTTTCGCGCCGCGGCCTGCATGAGCCTGGCGGCGTCCGGCAGATCGAAATCGACCAGTTTGCCGCAGTCGTTGCAGATCGCGTGATCGTGACGTTCCGTTTCACGATCATAACGGCTGGCGCTGTCGCCGAAATTGATTTCGAGCACGAGGCCGGCCTCTTTCAGGTAGCGCAACGAGTTATACACGGTGGCGTAGCTGATACCGGGCAGGCGCAGGCGCGCCGCCTCAAAAATGTCGCTGGCCGTCGGATGGTCGTCCCGCTCCTGAATGACCTGAAAAACGGCTTCTCTCTGGGGAGTCAGCTTCGGTTTTTCCTTGGTTGTCTTCAAAGTGGATTTAGAATAATTCTAAATTTAGAATTTGTCAAACGGGCCGGCCGGAGGATCTAAATCAGCGTAATCTGAGGATGATTTCGTGCGTATTCGACTATCTTGTCGACGTAACTCTCAAACGGCGGACACTGAATACCGTGCGGCGCGAGTAGCCGCTGCGCCTGCGAAGTATCGTAGAGCTGCTTCACGAAGAAGTAAGGGACAGCGTTATGTGGCAAGCCTGTGATTTTCGGCGAGGGCGGCAACATCAGAAAATGGTAGACCACGTTAGTGGGTGCCGTTACGCGGGACCTGCGCCCGTCAATGGACATTGCGATGGCATTGAACAACTCATTCGTTGAGGGCGATGCCGGATCGGCGAGCTGAAGCGTCTGCCCGATGGCTCGTTCGTCAAAAGTCAGCGCAGCCATCGCATCGATGACAAAATCAACCGGCACCACGTTCAAACTCACTTCATGATTGCCGATGTTGATAAGCGACAACAACCTGGGCCAACGCAACAGATAGAGGATCAGATAGTAAACGCCGTCGTACTTCCCTGTTTCTCCCGTGCGTGAATCACCGCAAACCACCGAGGGGCGGTGAATCGTTACCGGTAGTTGATCCTTGACTGACTGGACCTCCATCTCGGCCAGATACTTCGATTCCTCGTAAAAGTTGCGATACCCGGCATGGTGCTCGAGCTCTGTTTCGAGGATCACTCCTTCGCGCTTGCCGGCGACGTAGCAAGTCGAAACATGATGAAACTGGCGGAGCTGTGGCATCGTTCGCACGACGTCCAGAACGTTGCGCGTGCCGCCGGGATTCACACGAAGCGCGAGATCGCGCGGAACTGCGAGATCGTAGACCGCAGCGAGATGAAAAACCCTGGTCGGTTGCTGCCGGACCAGTTCGAGATCTGCCGCATTCAGGGCGAGGTTCGGTTGACTGATGTCTCCTGTGACTACTTGAAAGTCAGCAGTACTCTTCCCGGTGAGTTGAGCAAGGCGAGCGATCTCTTCGTTCGCGACGGCCAACAGCGAGGGTTGGACCAAAAGGATAAAGCGGCAATCGTTTCGTGCCAGACGTTCCAGCAAACGATTTGCTATAAAACCGGGGAACCCGGTGATGAATAATGTTTCCCTATCCGGCATCGATTACGGCGAGTATAATTCACGTCCTGCGGCAATCAAGAATCAGTTAGCAACTTCACCACGATTCGAAAGGTCAAAAAATAGATGAACCGTCATTTGATGTTAGCGCGCCGAGCGGCGCTTGCTCTGACCCTATTTGTCACCGCGATTTTTTCGATCGCGGCGCAGGAAAGGGCCGAATGCAACATCAAGGTCACGCTCCTGCAAGTCAACGATGTCTATCAGTTTGCGCCAGTGGACCAGGGAAAGACCGGTGGTCTCGCTCGCGTCATGACACTCAAGAAGTCGATCCAGCAGGACAATCCGAACACACTTTTTCTGATGGCCGGCGATACGATCTCACCGTCGGTCGAGTCGATCACGCTAAAGGGCTCGCAGATGATCGACGCCTGGAACACGGCTGGTCTTGATTATGCAACGTTCGGCAACCACGAGTTCGATTTTGGACCAGACGTCCTGAAAGACAGAATCAAGGAGTCGAAGTTCGGCTGGGTTGCAGCAAACGTGATCGATACCACGACTAATAACACTTTTGCCGGCGTGCCACCATACGTCGTGCGCGAGTTTGGGGGCGTTAAGATCGGAATCTTTGGCCTGGTCCTGCCGGACACAAAAACTACATCGAAGCCGGGGCCGAATGTTGTGTTTCGCAACCCCTGTGAAACTGCGAAGGAGATGGTTTCGACACTTCACGCGCAAGGCGTAAAAGTAATCGTAGCTTTAACTCACCTATCGATGAGGGAAGACAAAGAGGTTGCGCGCTGTGCAGACGTCGATCTGATTGTCGGTGGACACGAGCACACGCTGCTCGAGTCACACGCCGGCGGCGCGCCGATTTTCAAGATGACTTCCGACGCACGCGAACTCGCCCGCATCGATCTAAACATTTCACCGAGCGGCGAACTCAATAGCATCGACTGGAAAGTGATTCCCGTGGACGCCACGACCAAAGAGGCGCCGGAGTTCAGCGCGATCTATAAAAAGTATGCGTCGCTCATGGCTCAACTGGCGAAACCGATCGGGAACACACGCGTCGCGTTAGATGCGCGCAGTAAGGAAAACCGGACGCAAGAGACGAATGTCGGAAACTTCATCACCGATGCCTTTCGCAAAGCACTCGCGTCCGATGTCGGTTTAATGAACGGCGGCTCTGTTCGTGCGGACGAGCTTATCGCACCCAAAAAACTCACTCAGAGAGATCTGCTTTCGATTCTTCCTTTCAAGAATCAGATGGTTAAAATCGAAGTGACCGGAGCCACCCTGCGAGCGGCACTCGAACATGGCGTCAGTCAAAGCGGCGGCAATGCTCAACCGGGCTCATTTCCACAGGTCTCAGGCGTTCAATTTTCTTTCGATACGACTAAGCCGTCCGGATCGAGACTCATCGAAGTGAAAGTCAACGGAGCACCACTCGACGACAGCAAGAAGTACACGTTAGCTACGACAACCTTCGTCGGTGTTGATGGCGGCGATGGATATTCAATGTTCAAGGGCGCGAAGGTTCTCACGTCGCCGGAACAGGCCCCGTTGGACGTGGATGTTGTAAAGAAAGCAATCACGTCCGTAAGATCGATCGCCCCGAAGGTCGAAGGACGCATCAAACGCGTGGATCCGGCTCAGAAGTCTGCTTCAGACTGCAACTGACCCACGCACGAAAGTTTCATGGACACGCAAGACGACATAGCGGCAGCGAAACGTTTTGAAGCCAACCAGCTTTTTCACGAGGCTTACGAAGCGCAGCTTGCTCACGACTACGAGCGTGCCATCGAACTCTACAAGCGTTCAATCGAAACTTATCCGACCGCCGAGGCGCATACGTTTCTCGGTTGGGTCTACAGTTTCCAGAAGCGTTATGACGAGGCGATTGCGGAGTGTTTGGAGGCGATTCGCGTGGACGAGACTCTAGGCAATCCGTACAACGACATCGGCAGTTACCTGCTCGCGCAAGGCGATCCGTACGGCTCGGTGCGTTGGTTCAAACGCGCGCTGCTGGCGCCGCGTTACGAATCGTACGCTTTCCCGCATTTCAATCTCGGCCGGGTTTACGAAACGCGCCGCCGGTTTCTCGAGGCAGCGCGCCATTACGGTCTCGCGCTTGAAGAGAAGCCCGACTTTACCGAAGCCGCCGTCGCTCTGAGAAAACTACAAGCAAAACTCAACTAAGCCAAATGCACGAATACACAGATCCAGCGATCCGCATCACGCTCTTGCCGCGCGACACGAATTCTCGCGGTACGATCTTCGGAGGCGTTATTCTCAGCTACATCGACACGGCCGGCGCAATCGAGGCGCATCGTCACACGAGGATGGAGCGGTTTGTGACGGTCGCGATGAAGGAAGTCATCTTCCACAAGCCGGTGTTTGTCGGAGACCTGGTTAGCTTCTACGCGGAGACGGTAAAGGTTGGTACTACTTCAATCACGGTTCGCGTGGTGGTTGAAAGCGAGCGACTGGGGAAAAGCGAACGCGTACGCGTGACCGAAGCTGAAGTGATCTACGTCGCAGTGGACGAGCACGGAGAGAAGACACCGATCATCAAGCAATAGGTTCTTCACGCAAAGGCGCTAAGACGCAAAGACGCAAAGAAAAACCGCAAAGAGAGACCTGCGGCTGCCCGAAGGGTGGATCCGCAAGGGATTTTGTGTAAACGATCGTCTTTTGTTTTGGTGGGCTGCTTTTTTCATCTTGATTTGTCAGCAGCAGTAGGGGCTGTGGGAACGTGGGAAAACGTAGTTTGTTTTTCCACGGTTTCCACAGCCCGATTTTTTTTGCCTGGTTGGTTCATTCGTCAATCAGCTTCCCGCATAGTGCGCCGGCAGCCGGTTTTCGTAGAGGATAGCGAAGCGGTTGAGCGCGTCCTTCCAGGTGTGGACCGGCATGGTCCACTTCTTCGCAATGTTGCGTAGCGCTAGATAGAGCAGTTTGCAGACCGCCTCGTCGTTGGGAAACGAGCCGCGCGCTTTGGTCACCTTACGCAGCGACATGTTCAGCGACTCGATGGCGTTGGTCGTGTAGATCACCTTCCGAATCTCCGGCGGATGCGCAAAGAACGGGATCACGCGAGCCCAGTTGCTGTGCCAGGACTTCGCAATCATGGGGAACTTCGCATCCCACTTCAGACTAAAATCGGCTAGTCGTTGCTCGGCTTCCCCGTCCGTTGCCGCCGTGTAAATCAGCTTCAGGTCCGCCGCCACTTCCTTGCGCTGTTTCCAGCCCACATAGTTCA
>JBIOVO010000002.1:0-45970 GCA_044867735.1 Pyrinomonadaceae bacterium
TGACCTCCGGCAGCCCGGAGGGTCTGAACTTTGCGTCTTTGCGCCTTTGCGCGAGTAATCCTTCTTTGACCTGTCGTAAAATAGCCCCAACATGGACCGCGCGCTTATCGATCGCAAATGGGGCGGCTACGCAGCCGGCGCCTTGAGCATCGCCGCGCTGACCCTCTTCCTTCAACTACTCGGCACGCACATCAACGCCACCACCGTCGCGCTCGCCTTCTTACTCACCGTACTTTTTATCGCCACGCGCTGGGGCAGCCTTCCGGCGCTCGCGTCCTCGATCCTCGCGATGCTCTGCTTCAACTTCTTCTTTCTCCCGCCGTTCGGCACCTTCCAGATCGCCGAACCCGACAACTGGATCGCGCTCGCGGTTTTTTTCATCATCGCCGTCACTGCGGGCCAACTCTCTGCGCGCGCCAAGCGTCGCGCCGAGGAAGCCGAGAGCGGCCAACGTGAGATCGAACGTTTGTATGCGGAACTGCGCGAAGCATTCGAGCGTGCCAGCCACGCGGAAGCATTGCGCCAGAGTGAAAAGCTGAAATCAGCGTTGCTCGACGCAGTCACGCACGATCTGCGCACACCGCTTACGTCCGTGAAAGCCTCCATCACGACTCTCCTTGATGACGCGCGCGGCACTCCCGATGGTGAAGAGCGCATCACGCTCGATCCGGAGTCGCGGATCGAGATGATGGAAGTTATCGATCAGGAGAGTGATCGCCTGAATCGTTTCATCGGGGGCTTGATCGAACTCGCACGTATCGAAGCCGGTGAACTTCAGTTGCGGAGGCGATGGGGCGCCGTTGACGATATCATCTCCGCGGCGCTCGCACGTGCGGAGCCCGTAACGCGCAACCACAAGATCGAACTTCAGATCGAGAACGAGTTGCCGGTGGTCAGAGTCGATGAGCGTGCCGTCAGTGAAGTGATGTACACGCTGATCGATAACGCCGCGAAGTACTCGCCCGCAGGTGGTCACATCAGGATCATTGCCGAACATGCCGGCGACGGTCTGATCAGAATGGCCGTGGAGGACGAAGGCGCCGGGATTCCGGATGACTTGCGCGAACGTGTGTTCGATAAGTTCTTTCGTGCGACGCGCAATGGCAACGTCACCAAGCGCGATCCGTCGGGAACGGGAATGGGCTTGGCGATTGCACGCGGGATCGTCGAAGCGCATTCAGGAAAGATCTGGATCGAGACGGCGGTGGGCGGTAAAGGCACGCGCGTCGTGTTCACTTTGCCGATCGGAGACGAATGAGCGACCGCGCACGCATTTTGGTGGTTGATGACGAACCGCAGTTGACACGCGTGCTGCGAACAGGGCTCACGTCGCGTGGCTACGATGTGCGGGTTGCTGCGGATGGGCTCGCCGGGTTCGACACGTTCAACGACTGGCACCCGAACCTCGTCATAACGGACCTCGCGATGCCAAACATGGACGGGCTCGAGTTGTGTCGCCGGATCAGATCGATCTCACAGGCGCCGATCATCGTGTTGTCGGCGAAAGGGGAAGAGAAGACGAAGATCGAAGCGCTGGACCTCGGCGCGGATGATTTCGTGACGAAGCCGTTTGGGATCGATGAGTTGCTGGCGCGAGTGCGTGCTTCGTTGAGGCGCGCTGCAAGTGTTGCGAGTTCAGGGCCTTCGACCTTGCTGGAGGCTGGTGACTTCCGGATCGATCTCGAGACGCGAAGTGTCAGAGTTCGTGATCGGGAAGTTCACCTGACGCCGAAAGAGTTTGATCTGTTGACTTACTTCATGAACCATCCGGGAAAAGTCCTGACGCACCGGACGCTACTGGCGGCGCTTTGGGGTGGGAATTACGTCGAGCAGAACGAGTATCTGCGTGTGTTTGTCGGGAACCTGCGCAAGAAGGTCGAGACCGACGCGAGCGAGCCGCGTTACATCGTGACCGAGCCGTGGATCGGGTACCGTTTCAATCCGGAATAGCGTGACATTAAGAAAGATTACTCGCGCAAAGGCGCAAAGGAAGACGCAAAGAAGACCCTTCGGGTGCCGGAGGTCTTCCTTTGCGTCTTCCTTTGCGCCTTTGCGCCTTCGCGCGAGACTGCCTTTCCCTACCACAAAGGCCATTGTGAAGCAATCGGGTTTGATGGTATAAACTGGCCTTCTCCCATCCCCTTTGGTACACGAAAAACCCCCACCTTAATCCTGGCCTTAGTGTGCCATTTAGGAGCCGTGAGTGATTAGACAAAATCGTCGTAATCGTCCAAGAACCTCAGAAGGTCTGCAAAAGGAACCCACGGGAATATCGGGATTCGATGAAATCACGGGCGGCGGTCTACCTAAGGGCCGTCCGACACTCGTCTGCGGTAGCGCCGGCGCCGGTAAAACTCTCTTTGCCATGGAGTTTCTCGTCCGCGGCGCGTTGCTTTATGACGAGCCCGGCGTATTCATGTCGTTTGAAGAAACCGACAAGGAACTAAGCACCAACGTCGCCTCCCTTGGCTTTGATCTCGAGCAAATGGTGGCAGACAAAAAGCTGCTGCTTGATTACGTATTTATCGAACGTTCGGAGATTGAAGAGACCGGCGAGTACGATCTCGAGGGACTCTTCCTGCGCCTCTCATACGCGATCGACACCATCGGTGCTAAGCGCATCGTTCTCGATACTCTCGAAGCGCTATTTTCCGCGCTGCCCAACGAAGCGATCATCCGTGCTGAACTGCGTCGTTTGTTTCGTTGGTTAAAACAGAAAGGCGTCACCGCCGTCATCACGTGTGAACGCGGTGAGAGAACGCTCACCCGCTACGGTCTCGAAGAGTATGTGGCTGACTGCGTCATTCTTCTCGATCATCGAGTACAGAACCAGATTTCAACCCGGCGGATGCGGATCATCAAGTATCGCGGCACCTCACACGGCACAAACGAATATCCGTTTCTGATCGATGAGGACGGGTTTTCAGTCCTGCCGATCACCTCAATAGGTTTGACACACAAAGCACCGACCGAATTCGTCTCAACCGGGATCCCGCGTCTCGATACGATGCTTAGTGGGCGCGGATTCTATCGCGGCAGTTCGATACTGGTTTCGGGCACGGCCGGCACCGGTAAGAGCACGATTGCCGCCCACTTTATCGAAGCTGCGTGCAGGCGCGGAGAAAAGGCGCTCCTCTTCGCGTTTGAAGAGTCTCAGGACCAGATCATTCGCAACATGCGTTCGGTCGGGATCGAGCTCGATAAATCTGTGAAGAGGGGCTTATTGAAATTCCACAACGCGCGGCCCTCCTCATATGGCTTAGAGGTGCATCTGGCGTTGATGCACAAGGTAATCGGTGAATACGAGCCCTCGGTAGTAGTTATCGATCCGATCACCAATTTTTTGGCGGTAGGTGAGCAGAATGAAACGAAGTCGATGTTGACACGCTTGATCGACTATCTCAAGTTGCAAGAGATCACAGCGATGTTTACGAGTTTGACGTCAACGCATCAGGAACTCGAGGATTCTGAAGTTGGTGTTTCATCCCTCATGGACTCGTGGTTGCTGGTGAAAAACATCGAATCAAATGGCGAGCGCAATCGTGGACTCTACATCCTGAAGGCGCGCGGCATTGCTCACTCAAACCAGGTCAGAGAATTCCTTCTGACAGGTGATGGTATCGAGCTTGTCGATGCTTACATTGGTTCGGAAGGTGTGTTGATGGGTTCGGCCCGATCTTCACAGGTGGCGCGTGAAACTGCCTCCCAGGTTGAATCCGAACGGGCTTTAGAACGGAAACAAAGAGAACTTCGACGTAGGCAGGAAGTTTATGAAGCCCAGCTTGTGGGACTGAAGGCACAGTACGAAGCGGAACGCGATGTGATCCTGCGAGAGTTGGACGATGAAGCGGCGGGAGAAAAAATTGCTGCCCAACAACGTCTCGAGATCGCGCGCTTGCGCCGGGCAGACAATACGAGGGCGACGATTGACGAAAATGGCGCCCGCAAGGCACGGAAAGGAACGGTGAGATGATAGCTAAAGCCCCCAAAAAGCAAGCACGACGAAGTGTCAACGGTGCTCCACCGGACGATGGTGACGAAAGCGACCGCTGGAATCTGCGCCTCTATGTGGCTGGTCAAACTCCACACTCACTGACCGCCTTCAAGAACCTGAAAGTAATCTGCGAGGAATACCTCAAGGGTAAGTACTACATTGAAGTGATTGACTTAATGGAGAATCCAACCCTGGCGCGCGGAGATCAGATCCTGGCGGTTCCGACGCTCGTGCGGAAGCTGCCCCAGCCGATCAGAAAGATAATAGGCGATCTCTCCAACACCGAACGCGTTTTGGTGGGATTGGATATTAAACCGCGTTGATAGAGAAAGCGTGTCTTAATGGCAAATGCGAAAAATCAGGACTCCCAACCGAATGTAGCAGCTCCGATCAAGTCAAAACTTCGCAGCACCACGGAGGTCTTCGAAGAGGCGCTGAAAGGGAAGGCTCTCAAAAGGGCGAGATACATTTTGCGATTGTATGTAACTGGTTCTTCGGCGAGGTCGTTGAAGGCTATTCATAACCTGAAGAAGCTTTGTGAAGAGCATCTGCCGGACTACGATCTGGAAGTAATCGATATTTACAAGGATCCGCACGCTGCCCGGGAGGAGCAGATCATCGCCGCGCCGACGCTGGTAAAAAAACTGCCGAAGCCCTTGCGGCGGTTTGTGGGTGATCTATCGGACACGAAGAAGATCCTCGTAGGTCTGGATGTTTATAAGCGGCAGGAGTCTCGAAGTTGAACCACAGATTACACAGATTTGATCCGGATCAATCTGTGTAGTCTGTGGAATAGTTTTTGGATATGTCGAAACCAAAGGAAAACGCGTTTGACGATGAGTTCGCGGAACTAGAGCGTCGTCTCGAAGAAGCCGAAGAGACTCTACGGGCGATCCGTCAGGGTGAGGTCGATGCCCTCGTCATGGATGGTCCTGAAGGTGAAATGATCTATACCCTCACCAGCGCCGACTATCCTTACCGCTTGATGATCGACGAGATGAACCAGGGCGCGGTCAGCGTTTCACCGGATGCTGTCATCCTCTACGGCAATCGTGTTTTTGCCTCTATTCTCGGCTTGACCGACGCAAGCGCCAGCGGACTTCCTTTCACCGACTACATTACACCTCACATGCGTGAGCAGTTTCTTGAAGACTTGCAGCAAGCGCGAGAGCAGGGGATTCGACGCGAGTACACACTCAGCAAGGGCCATGGTAAAGAGACTCCGGTGCTCATGTCATTCGCCAAACTGCAACCACAAACCAATTCGATCGGTATCGTCATCACCGATCTAACCGCCCAGAAGGGCCTCGAGGAAAAACTTCGTCAGGCGAAAGAGGGACTCGAAGAAGAAGTCTCGGAACGCACCAGGGAGTTGCGTGACAGCGAGAGCCGCTTGTTTGCAATCCTGGAACACAGCGCGGCGGACCTGAAAGCGATGCGGCGCTTGAACGAAATCGGCACGCTCTGCGCGAAGGATGGAAAGGACGTTGACGGGTGCCTCCATGAGATCCTGAACGTCGCGATCGAGATCTGCGGTGCAGATAAAGGCAACATCCAACTGAACGAAAGTGAAGTGGAAAAACTGCGCGTTGCAGCGCATAGTGGTTTTGATGAGACGTTCCTGGAATTTTTCACGAGTGCTCTTGACGGCGCTCCGGCCCGCCGCGTGGCGATGGATACACAACAGCGCGTGATCGTTGAAGACGTGTTGGAAAGCGAGATTTTTTGTGACGAAGTCTCGCAGGAAATACTACGCGACGCTGGTGTGCGAGCAGTGCAGGCTGTTCCTCTGATCAGCAGCACCGGAAACCTACTTGGTGTCATCTCTACCCATTTTGACAAGCCTCATCGTCCAAGCGAGCAGGAGTTGCGTCTGATGGATCTGCTGGCGCGCCAGAGCGCCGATTATCTCGAGCGCATTCGCGTCGAAGAAGAACGGGAGCAACTGCTCTCGCGAGAGCATGAACTGCGCCAGACAGCCGAAGAAGCGAACCGTCTTAAAGACGAGTTTCTCGCGATCATGTCGCACGAGCTGCGCAATCCGCTCAACGTGATTCTCGGTTATGCGGAGTTGCTGTTGCGCACGGAGGAGATCAAGGCAACTCCGAGTTTGAAACGGATGGCCGATGCCGTGAAGCGCAATGCGATGGCACAGTCGAAGCTGATTCGCGATCTGCTCGATCTCTCTCGCCTGCGTAGTGGAAAGCTCGACCTTAATCGCGAAACAGTTTCGCCTGTAGCATCAATCGAGCATGCCATTGAAACTGTGAGTATGGATGCGGCAGCTAAAGAGATCACGATCGAAGTAACGGCGCCCGACGATCTGTTGTTTGTCAAAGCCGATCCGGTGCGGCTGGAACAGATCATCTGGAACTTGCTCAACAACTCGATCAAGTTCACTCCGGCGGGCGGCCGAATCAATGTGGGTATCGAGGAAGATGGCGATCAGATCGTTCTGACCGTGGAAGACAACGGGCAGGGAATTGATCCGTCGTTCCTGCCGCAC
Source organism: Pyrinomonadaceae bacterium (assembly GCA_044867735.1). Classification (GTDB taxonomy): domain Bacteria; phylum Acidobacteriota; class Blastocatellia; order Pyrinomonadales; family Pyrinomonadaceae; genus PSRF01. The sequence goes on from JBIOVO010000002.1 coordinate 6,501, forward strand.
ATATTTGAAATATTCAGGCAGGCGGATGCGGGGACAAATCGCGCGCAGGCGGGCATGGGTATCGGTCTCGCGGTGGTCCAGCAACTGGTGGAGTTGCACGGCGGTTCCGTCAATGCCGGCTCGGCCGGTGTGGGAAAAGGAGCGCTGTTCAAGATCCGCCTGCCGCGCAGCGTTGAAAGGAAATCCGCAATAGGGACGTCGATCGATCTCGGCCTGGGGTCGCTTGAAGGCATGACGATTCTGGTGGTCGACGATTCCGAAGATACGACTGAGATGGTGCAGCACCTGTTGGAGATCAGTGGCGCCGACGTTTGTGCGGCTACCGGCGGTGCTGAAGCGCTGCGCCTGGCGCGCGAAAAGGATTTCGATGTTGTGTTGTCGGACATCTCGATGCCGGGAATGGATGGATTTGAGTTTTTGCAGAAGCTGCGGGAGTTGCCCGGCAAGGAAGATCTACCGGCGATTGCGTTGACCGGCTTTGGGCGGCCGGAAGATGTTCAGCGCGCGGCGAAGGAAGGTTTCTATGCTCACCTGACGAAGCCTTTCGATATCGAAGCACTCGCGGCGTTGCTGCAAACACTCCCACGTAAAGTGGCGGCGCAAAAGCAGTAAGAATACGTCTCACGCAAAGGCGCAAAGGCGCAGGTGTGGCCATCACGCTAGATATCAGCGGCATTGGCGTGGCCGTGGCCTCCATGACTGCCGGAGCTATATCGGCGACTGCGACTTCCGTTGCACTGGGCGGGTTTCTCGCCGGTTTCTCACTCGGAATGGATACAATTGAACTTCTTTCTGCGGAGAGCAGGCGCGACCGTCTTGGCGCGTGAGTTTCAATTCTGTTTACTTTTACGGGAGTTACTTATGGCGCGGGCTGGACTTAGACCAGGAAGCCGGCTTGAGCCGCAAGAAGTTTTAGTAGATTGGTGGGGGTGAGGGGTTTCTAAATGGGTTGGACGACAGCTTGCTTAATAATCAGTCAGGGTCCGCCGGGATATCTGGGAGGATTTCCACGTCTTTCCATAAACAAGGCGCGTAGTCTTCTGACAGAGGATCTAGGTTTGTCTTATTCGCAGTCGAGGTTGACGAACTTTGATCGTGCACTCTCACCTCCGGTCGGCTGGTTTGGTTTTGCAGTTTATGAGGAGGCGTTAATTTGTTCCGGTCACGACGAACTCTACGGTTGGGTAGAGAATCCGGCCGGCGAATTAGTGACTTCGCTTCTTTCTCGTTATCAAAGCTCCGATGCGTTGGTGTTTGAGTTGGCCAGCGGCACAGGGTACTTTGCGTTTGCTTATCACGAGGATGGACAACTGCTACGGTCTATGGCAGGGGATCCCGAGCGAGGGATAGTCGTCGATACCCACCACGGTGAGCCGAAGCGGCTGGATTCCTTTCCGGCTACTCCAATCAGTAGGGAAGATACGGCAATCAAAGGAGAAGGCATCGTTTTTGATCTAACTCGCAGGTTTTTTGGAGTTCCTTTAGATCAATTTGCATCAGATAAGCTAAGCATGGAGCTGATCAAGAAAGGGGGATTGTTAAGTCGGCTTTTTGCGCGAAACCGCGATTAAGGGTTAAGCGAAGCGACCGTCCGGAAGAAATTGGCCAGGCTGTCCTTATTGCGCTGGCTCTCGCTCGTGTTGCTCAAACATTGCTTGGGTCTCGGAGGGGCCAACTGGTTATAGTCGCCGGCCGCCCCAGGGACCGCGCTCCAGCGGAGCGCAATCTGTCCGTGCAGCAACAACATTCGGCTCCGCTGTAGCCGTAACTAATTTTAGGCACGTGGCTATAAGCATGTGGTCCCTCCGGGACCCAAACAACGTTGGAGCAACGCTTTTACAAATGGCTCAAGAAAGGCAAGGCTGATGAGCGACTCATTTATCGAACAGCTGAAGCGGCTGGGTTTCTTCAAAGGTCTCAATACGGAAGAGGCTGAAGGCTTGGAGCAGGAAATCGCGCAGCGAGGATGGAGCGGGATCTTTAGTAGCACATACCGTCTCTATAACGCAGATGCGGAGGAGTTGGCCGAAGGAGGGATTGGTGAACTCATCGCGAAGAGCCAACCATTTCTAAGAGCTGAAGGAGTCGTCCTTGCTGAAATCGAGGATGATTGTTCTATGGACGGTTACCAGGTTCGGATCGGGAACGAAAACCATCTCATTTACGATGCTGCTGAGTTGCTGCGCGACAGCTCCGACCGTGAACCCGGAGTTATTTGGGGACTCAGTATGGCAAGAGGATTTGGTATTCTGAATGAGATGCTGGCCGGCGTCGGATCGGCTGAGAGAGTATATGCCGTTAATGGTGGTAACGATTTGTTTGCTTTCTTTCTCACACCCGCGCTCCGTGATGTAATCATGCAGCATCCTGACGCATCACCGTTTGATGGGCCATACACGCCTACGGAGGAATATCCTTCTTTTGGTCAACCACAGGATTAGGAGATCAAATCAACGCGATCAAGGGACAGGATTAACAGAATGAAACAGGATGCTTTTCCTCTCATGAACAATCCTGTAATCAAGCAACATCAACGAAATCAGCCTTTCGCTTCGAAGCACTGATGACTGACCTGGAACAGATCGAGAATGATTTTCTTCATGGCGATTTAGAAGGGATGCGTAGAAACCGATGTCCCAAGTGCGAGGGGCCACTCTTCTACACAGTCTCAGAGGGCTCGTGGGATGAGTCTGCACCGCCCGGGCGACGACGTTCATGTGGAATCTTCATCTACTGCAACGGCGAGTGCCAGTATATGCTTTCGCACATGGATGGGTTTTGTCCTGCGTGGGCCGAGGACATTACCGATTGGAAGGGATTCAGCGCATCTCTGAACGAGCGGGAATAGAAGTCAAATTCGATGCAATACGATGAAATTATCACAGACGATGAAAACGAGAAGGGAGAGGCACTGGCTTCGTTGGCGCAGAAACTGGTTGATGCAGGCTTCATCGATAGGGCGGAAGCCATTGCTCGGTCCATAGCGATCGACACCGAGAAGACGGGCGCGTTAGTCGAAAAATCCTATACCTTCATCAAGATTGCTTCGCATTTGGTCAAAGCGGGTCAAAGCGATCGAGCAGAGAGACTTTTGAGAGATGCTGAAGAATTGCTGGCTTTACGAAAGCATGCAGACCACATCAAGGCAAGTCTCCTCGATGACATCGCATACGTTTGGAAAGATCTTAATAAGCGAGATGAGTGTCTTAGGCTCTGGGACGAAGCCATCGCTGTAGCGAAGGAGTCGATTCAGGCTTATCGAGCTGGCGGTGTGCCGGATGTAGATTCCTGGAAGGCGCTTTCCAGTATTGCTTCCGGGCTGGCGGAAGCCGGTGAAGATGAGAGAGTCGAGATAGCCTTGCAAGCAATTGACAACGATGACTGGCGTCAGCGAGCGTCCGAAAGAATTCGTGGAGTCGTGAGTGAAGACAATTGCAATGAGCTTTGGCGTCGATTGGTCGAGGCTGAGACGAAGTTTTACTCTGCGCGCATGGCTCTTGTGTCGTCATGCCGGAATCAGCTTGTCGATCTGATCAAATTGGGCTTAGAAGACCCGGGCCAGCGCGTGACGGCCCTCGGCATGGTGAAGCTTCTTTCGATCGAGGAGCGCCAATCGTTGCTGGCAGACGTGCTTTCGATAGCGTGCTGTGTCAATGGTCTGACGGGAGTTGCTCGTGAACTCGTGCTCGAACTGCCACGTGAATGGCTCATCAGTAACATCGAAGAAGCTGCCGAATTTTTGCTCGGGTTTAATGATTACGAGGAGTACCGCGGCGTGTTTGAGATCTACATGGAGCTTGATTTGGGAATGGCGAGGAAACTTGCGGAGCGGGCTGTTAACCATACTGACGAGGATATTCGAGACGCCGGTAATGACTTCCTCCAAATGCTCAGAGAGCGTGAATAAATGCCGACCGGAGTAAAGATGTATGTGAGGTTGGACAAACTGCCGCCGGCGCAAGAGCTTCAGTCTTTAAGAGACGAGTTCATGCAAGCAATGACTCTCACACTGGAGGATTTTTACCACACCGGTCCATTGATTGTGGTCCAAGAGGATGACCGCGTGTACATGCCGGTCAAAGATGAGAGCAGTGCCTGGTTGAATGTGAACTTGTGGAGGTCGTACTTCGGTCCTGGTTATAAACGCGGCCACCCGGAACTCTTCGTTAAGGCTGCCGAGTGGCTCGAGCAGCGCCTGCCGGCCGCGGAAGCTTACTATGGCCACGATGTTGACGATGAAAACGTATCGCGATTCGACGGTCCAGCGAGAGAAGAGCTACTGGATCTCTACTATGGAAGGGTAAAGGTTTCTGCATCAGATCGTGCTCGGCCGGCGAAGATTCTCGTCGAGACCGTGGAATGGCTCAACGATCCGTTCAACGAGAGTTTCATGTTTGAGCAGCCGATGGCGATTGTTAGAGAGTTTGCGTCAGGTGGTGAATTCCATATCGGAAAGCTTCTGACCTCGATGAATTCTCTCTCAACGTGGTACGCGTCAAAGGGAATCATTGAGCTCTCAACCACGAATTCAAGTGAGCACTTGTGCCGGTCTTTTTGGTTCGATTCTTTTTACAACACCATGATGCGGGCCAGCTTCGAACGAGGGAAGAAAGATAAGGGTCCGTTGCTTGGTAGGCTCCTGGGTCTTAAACATGTCAACCAGCCCCGGCTCAGTTTTCACGATCAGGGACTGCTTTTGGCTAAAGCACTTGCCCTGGGGCTGATCGATGAAGGCGAAGCAATCGGCCGCGATTCCTTCGTCGGTTTGAACGAAGGGTGGTTTTACGGCATAGGGCAAACGTCTCTGACTCCATTCGTGATGAAGGCTTTTGCGAGGTGGAAGAATCTGTCGCTCCCACCTGAGTTTTCGTTTGAGTTGCCGGAAGCGTATGAAGAGTTGGTGCTAGAGCTAACCAGTGGACCTGACCAGATTCGAGCGGCGCTCGTGAACGTCTGTGATTATCACTTGTCGAGAAGCAAGGACGACACTGACGACGAGACGTACGAGTTTTCAAATCTCGTCTATGCAGTTTACCCGGTTGAGATACTCTTCGTTTTTCGTATCAGAGAGATCCTTGGTTTGGTGAATCCCGAAGTAGATCATCCCTTACTAAGCTCGCCGCTTGGCAAACTTCCGGGCAGTTCATGTTCAATGGACCCGTCTCTTCACCCAATTCGCGACCGTATCAAGCGAGATTTTCCTTAGGCCACAAAGATGCACAAAAGGCACAGAGGTGACCTCTCTTGTGACTTTTGTGCTTTTTGTGGACAGTTAACTCCTAAGTGACCAGACTAAAGTAGAGGAGAGCAATGGCGCTAATATTTGTCGATACCGAAGCAGACGGACCATGTCCCGGCAAGGGAGTGATGACCGAGTTTGGGGCCGTTGAGTTGGAGACGCGAAAGACGTTTCACGGAGTGCTCTGGGAAGCCCTGCCCGATCCAGTGAATCCCGCAGTTCCAAAACGCACTGGAAAGAGTTTCGAGCAGCTTGATGTCTTTACTCGCTTCGACGAGTGGCTAAAACAGTTTCCCGGCCGTCCGGTTTTCGTTAGCGACAATCCCGCCTTCGACTTCATGTGGATCTGCGTCGGCTTTCACGAAACGTTAGGACGGAATCCGTTTGGCTTCAGTGCTCGTCGAATCGGTGACTTCTACGCCGGACTCTGCGGCGACTTTTACGCCAAACAGAACTGGAAGCGCCTGCGAATCACGAAGCACGATCACACGCCTGTGAACGACGCGATGGGTAACGTCGAGGCGTTTGCAAGAATTCTCAAGGGCGAACGCTAGTCAAAAACAAAAGATTGACCGGGCAATAAAAAACCGCTACAAACTATTTGGCTGCTCCGGCCACGCTTCAACCTCACTCGCCTAAACGTCAGCGGATTGACTTATGAAGATTCTCCCACGCCTCGGACTACTGTCCTTATTACTACTCTTCACGCCCCTTCGGTCGCACGCTCAACCTCCCGACTACCGCAATTACAAGCCACCAAAGGTAGCGTGGCTAAATGTGCGGCTCGACCCGTGGGGACCCGCCACAGTCAGTCTCAGTGTTTATGGGAAGGTGGAGAATCGTGAGGAACTCGAACGTAGTCTGCTCAAGGTCTTCAATTTCCCGATGGAGCTGACCCAGCAGCCGAAGAGCGCCGGCGAAACCCTGAACCCGTTCAGCTATTTTGTAGATCAGTACATGGCGAAGCACGGGATTTCGAATCCGTGGACCACCATCGACGCTGAGAATGCCAAACCCTTCAGAGGGCTGAGGATCAATGGTGTCATCGATCCGGAACCGTTATTCGCGCCACTGCAATCGCAAAACGTCGAGACGTTGAACGTCTGGGTCGAAGTTGGCAACCCGACCTACAACGAAATCGTCTTCAAGAACACGGCAGAACCTGGCGCAGAGCCAGGACGCAATCACCTCGAAATGGAGATTGATCTCCGCGCGCCTCAGTACAGCCTCATCGCGTTCGACCATGGCTATAGCGCCGGAGATATCCTTAAACGCTCTGTTCCGATGATGGTCTTCCTGCTTGTGCCAATGCTGTTGACGCTTGGCCTCAGCGTATCTGCACGAAAGCTTTACGATCGTCCGGCAGAGCTGTGGGCCCGGCATCTCCGTTTCTCGAATCGTATGATGGGCGCACTCTGGCCAGTCTGGCTATGCGTCTACTCTTTGTGCGGTCTGTCGGCAATCTTCCTGTTCGTGCTTGGCCCCGGGGCGCTCTTCCAATTTGTAAATATCGGGTTTTACTTCGTTCCTCCGGTCATTGCGATGGTTCTTTGCCATCTTGCGTCACGCGGCGTTTACCGGCACGTCACCGGTGTTCCGTGGTCACCAAGTGAAGTCTTTCGACGCGCGATGATCATGAATGCAGCCTCGCTCGCGCCGCTGTTTGTTCTCATTCTCGTCCTTAACAGTCTCGAAACCAGTCCACGCCAGGCAGCGCTCTATGCCGTCGTAGGTTACTTCGGCTGGCTGTTCCTGAATCAGGCTTTCAGCAGAGCTTTTGGACCAAGGCTGCACGCATTGACTTCAGGCGACTTGCGAGACCGGATCTTCGAGTTGGCCCAAAGCGCCGGTGTGGTTTTGAAACAGGTCTACGTATTACCCGAAGAGCGAGCGCAACTATCAAACGCTTTCGCACGCAGCGACAACAGCGTGATGATCACCACGTCGCTGCTCAAGAACCTCACCCGCCGCGAAGTGAATGCCATCATGGCCCACGAGATCGGTCACTTGCAGGCAAAACATCCGCAGACGTCGCGGACTGTGATGATCATTACGATCGTCATCGTGCAAGCCGTAGGAACGGCGTTCGCTACCATGATAGGCTTCGCCAACGTGCTTCCGATCGTCTTTGCGCTTTCGATAGTCTGTGCTTCGCTGGTCCTGTTCTTCATCTCTCGCCGCAACGAACGTCATGCAGATGCCGCCGGTATAAGGTTGACTGGCGATCCCGAAGGGTTCATCTGCGGGCTTGCGAAACTGTCGCGCCTGAACCTGATGCCGTTACACGCGGGCGGCTGGGGCGAATCACTCGAAACTCACCCAAACACCATGCGGCGTTTGCAAGGTGTCGCCACAACGTATGGAATTCCAGACGATCGCTTTCAGGACCTTATTAGCGACTCCTTCACACTGCCCGGCACCATGTATCCGGCAATCGCCGAAGAGGAAGCCGAATCCGTGATCTTCTCCAGTGAGTTTAGGAAGCAGTACGGTGTGCGCTCTCTTCTCGCAATGCTTGGCACAATAATGCTCGTACCTTTGCCATTCGCGGCGATGTTGGGCCATGAAAGCGTTTCAGGCGTGTTGCTCCTGGGCATTGGGCTGGCCGGGTTTGTCGCTTCGTTTGGTGTCTATCAAGTGGCGCGAAACGTGATTGCCTGCTGGGGAAGCGGTTCTCTTGCTTCTGCATTGCGAACGCGGCTCGAGAAGCGAGGGCTCAGTGAGATCGCACAGGGCGGAGTCGTTGTTGGGCTTGCACCGGCCGCGGACTCACAGAGGTATGAAAACTATCCGTTCTGGGACATCGGTTTGTTGTGGTTGACTAACGAGAAGCTCTACTACTTCGGAGAACAGATCGAGTTCGCGCTAGCGCCCGGACAGGTTCATGCTGTTTACGTCGAGCTCGCCAATCCTGAATGGCTGCCTGATAAGAACCTGTTTGTGCAGTGGCAGGATGGCGCCTCTGGAATGGCCGAGACTCTGCACTTCAACGTTCTCGATGAGCGTTCCATTCTGAAAACGCGTAGCGCTGTTGATTCGTTAAAGCACCGTCTGGAAGCGTGGCGATCTCAGCCTCAGGGTTTTCCAGCCGCGCGGGAAGAAATTAGATCTATTGGTGCGCCGAGTTTTCCGGAGATCACGAGTGTTCCGGCGGTGAAGGTGTTCAAACCGACGGTTTTCTCGGTAGCGTTTCAGTTTGCGTTTTATGGGGCGGTGATCGCTTTTGCGTTTGGGCTTTCGTGGTTGGGTGTTTTTTACCTTGCTAATGTGGTGTTTCTGGTGACGGTGGCTGATGAGCTACCGAAGGCTTTCAGAGCGAAGGTGACGCGGGTTGAGCAGACGTTTGAGGGAACGGAATACAGGCCGGGTTCGTGGGCCGAGTCGAATGTGACGACGACGCCTGGCGTTGAGTAAAGATTTTTCCCAAGGGGCAAAGGCGCAAAGTTCTGACATGCGGTAGCCCAGAGGGTCAGAACTTGGCGCCTTTGCGCCTTGGCGGGGAAAACAACTTAGCGTGCCGTCGAAGTGCTTGGAGCGCCGGACGCCTTCTTGATGTACTTCTCGTACCACGTCAGATAGCGCTCCATCCGATCGCGTTGATAACTCGGGCGCTGAATGCCGTGGTTCTCGTTCGGATAGATGATGAGTTGTGTGTCGATGCCCAGACTCCGCAAAGCCTGATACATCTGTTGACTACCCTGAACCGGCACGTTGAAGTCGCGCTCGCCGCCCATGAAAAGCGTCGGCGTTTGAATTCGATCCGCGTGTAAGAACGGATACGAGATCTTCACGTACGTATCCCACGCCTTTGGATTCCACGGTGGTCCGATCTCATAGTCGTACTGAATGATGTACTGATCGGTACCGTAGAACGCGACCGTAAATGCAGTGCCCGCGCCGCTCGTCGCAGCTTTGAAGCGGTTGTCAGTGGCGATCAGGTAGTCAGTAAGAATGCCTCCATAACTCCAGCCGCCGACACCGAGTCGATCGGGATCCGCGACGCCCATCTTGATCACGTGATCGACCCCAGCGAGCAGATCCTGAACCTCGTAATTGCCCCAATCGGCGAAGATCGCGCGCGAGAACTTCTGCCCGCGTCCCGAACTGCCACGATAGTTAACTGCGAGCACGGCGTAACCATTCGCGGCAAACATCTGTCGCTCCTGGCTGAAGGAATGTTGGTCCTGTGCATTCGGACCACCGTGGATGCGCAGCAGCAGTGGAACCTTAGTGCCTTTCACGTAGCCGACCGGGTAAGTCAGAAGAGCGCCGACCTTCGTTCCGTCTTTACTCTGGAAATTGATCTCTTCAGTGGCGCCGAGATCGAGTTCGGCAAACAACGCATCGTTCTGCCGGGTGAGTTGGCGCAATGAGTTTCCATCCCAAACGTGCACTTCGCCCGCCTTCGAATTTCCACCCGTCATAACCACGGTTCTTCCCGCCACGGTATTCCAGTTGGAGATAACGACCGGAGGCGAGAGTAGTCGTTCGGCGGCGCCGCCGGACACGTTCGCCTGCATCGGATAAACCGAACGATCGTCGGTCACGAGAAACCGGATCGATTTACCGTCCGCGCTAAAGCGAGGTGACGAAACGCCACGATCGAGATCTTCGGAAGCTTTCAGACGTGTCGGAGCAGTGCCGCCATCCGCAGCGACGATCGCCAGATGGTCCATGCTGTAGGCGCCGAACTTCTTTTCGTCACCTTCAAGAAACGCGATCCACTTCGAGTCAGGACTCCACTCCGGACGCGAGCGTCCCGCGCGCACGGAGTTCGCCGTCAACTGTTTCTCAGTCGCACCGGGTGTTGCTTCGGCGACGTAGAGTTGCGCAGACGGATCGCGATCCGGATCGTCTGAGTGGTTGCTCATGAACGCGATGCGAGTTCCGTCAGGTGACCATGCGGGCGAACTCTCGTCCCACTTGCTTTTCGTAAGTCGGTCGAGTTTTTTGGTTTCGATGTCGAAGATGTAGATGTAGCTGTGACGACCGGTCAGCAGGTAACCCTGACCATCCTGCTTGAATCTGTAACGATCGATGACGATCGGCTTTGGCACGCGCGGGGTCGCGCCCGGTTGTGGTGACGGCGCGACTTCTGCTTCCGGATCGGGATCGCCAATCACGAGCGCAAGCCGTTTGGAATCGGGTGACCATTCGTGACCTTGTAAGCGGCCTTTGATCTCCGTGAGCTGCATCGCCTCGCCGCCGCTGCGATCCAACAACCAAACCTGGCTGCCGCGCGTTTTGCCGGGTCGCGAGGAGGTGAACGAAAGATATTTGCCATCCGGGCTCCAGCGCGGCGAGTTTTCGCTCTCGTTGCTGAAAGTGATCTGGCGATCGTTGTTGCCGTCGATGCCGATCATCCAGATATGGGAACCTGATTTGTCTTCTTTAGCGTCGGTGGTGTTGACGACGTATGCGACCCACTTGCCGTCAGGCGAGATTTGCGGATCGCTGACGTTGCGAAAGCGAGTCATGTCGTCGAGCTTGAGAGGACGCCTTGCGGTTTGGGCTGTGAGTGCGTAAGCAAACGCAAGGATCAGCAGCAGGGAGAGAAAAGACAGGCGTCTTCGGTACATGTTTCGGGGCCTCCTGAAAGTTTAGGACGTTTTGCGAAAAAGAAGAGGAGGAGTTTACCAAGAGGCCCATGTGCGTGAAAAGGATTTCCTCGCGCAAAGGCGCAAAGACGCAAAGTTAAGACCCTTCGGGCTACCGGAGGTCAGAACTTTGCGTCTTTGCGCGAGAATTCTTAGTTTGATCCTGTCCGCGTCGCGTGAGCCGCGCCGGGTGCGTAATTAATCCGGCGCAGTTCCTTCATGCGTCCACCTCAATCGCGCCCTCAACGATCTCATAGCCCATCAACGCAAACACACGCCCTCTCAGAAACAGCGGCCGCGAATTCCCGTACCAATCAACACACGATGCGACGCACTTGTCATCGACCTCGGTCTCCGGGCGCGATCCGAGCTCTCCAACTTCAGTGAACTTCAGCGAGTCGTTTCTCAAAAACAGGATCGCCGCCGACTCCTCGAACAACTGTTGATATTCCGGCCGTCCCGGCACGCTCACCGGCAACCCAAGTACGCCGCTGTTCTCACCATCAGGTTTGTAAAAGAACCCATGACTCCGCGTCTCACCCTGCGACGCATTCTGGCGCGTGTAACGCGAAGCGATCGTTGGAGACAGTCCCAGGCGCAGGGAAGTGAAGTGCAGATCTTTGTCACCCTCGCCAACAACGACTGCATCTGAACCCATCTGTTCGATTCGATCGACGCCGTGCGGCAGTGTCATCTGATGCACGTCGCCACGCTTCCAATTCATCACAAACAGATTCGATTTGCCGGCTTGTTGCGGAAGCTCATCCCAGCCACTGCCCATTCCGTAAATCAAATAGTCGGCGACGAAGCGATTCTGAAAATCGTAACCATGCGGTTCCGGCAGTTCTCGGTAACTCGATGCCGGCACTGCTTCAGTGCCGTCCGAGAAAGTACTGATCGGAATTCGCATAAAAGCGGCGTCTCCTTCAGCCACTTCCGCCGCCCACATCCCATCGCCAACCGAATCTGCCAGTACCAGCACGTTGAGGTGCTGATCGTCGCTTTGTAGAAATGAAAACTGATCGACTGGACTGCCGGAGACGCGCAATGCGCTGGGACCCGATCCGTCAAGCGGCATGCGGAACAGCAGTGATCGATTTCGTTTGCCGTCGCCCCAGGCGCTGGCCCAAACGTAGACGGCGTCGGGCGAGGTGTAGAACACGTGTCCGTCGGGACCGATCACGCTCGTCGCCGTACAATCGAACCCGTTCGCGAGGTCGCAGACGGTTACAGTGTGTAGTGTTGTGTCGAACTCGCTCGCAAAATCTCCTTCCGGTTTGTAGACCTGGGTCGGCGGAGCGATGCGTCGAAATTCATTCTCTTTGGCGCCCTTGTGCCATTTGCGAATGGCAGGAAACGAATTGGTTGCTGCTGCGACGTTGTTGAGATCGAGATACAGGGGCGCGTAGTAAATCAGCTTAGTGCCAATCAAACGACTCGCGTAGTTACGTGACGAATAATAGTCGTTGGACCGCATGTGATACGTCGATCGATATGCGAGATGTCCGGCGGCGTCGATGTGAAAGAGGCCGACTTCTGTCCCGCCACCCTCATAGCTGTATCCGATAACCACGACGGAGTTGCCGGAAACAAGCATCTCGTCGTACCACGTTTCTTCTGCATTCATGCCCGGTCCATAGGCGTCAATAGTCGAAACGGGCTTCAGCTCGTTGTCGCCGATTTTGATGGTGAAGAGCCGGCCACGGCGAAGCACGACGAGATGATTGCCGTGAACTTTCACGATACCTCCCTCGTCAACGCCGGCGTGCTGAGTATTCGTTACAGACTCCTCCGGTTCTTCCTCCCTTGCTCGATTCGTGGTCACGGGCGCGGCCGCGCTATCCATCGAAGCCACTTGCCCCGCCATCACCTTGAAACGCTCGAACGCTAGCCCCTTCCTTTGTACCAGTTTGCGAAGATGATTCGTGAGATCCCGTTCAGACTTAAACGGCTTCATCGTCTTCTTAACGCGACGGTCCGGAGCGGCTGTGCTCGCAGTTACGTTCTCGTCGGATGCATAAATCAGAAGACCGGACAAAGCCAACAGGGCCGTGAGCGTTAGGACCAGGGTTTTCATGAAGGGTTAAACCTCGCTTTCAATGTACGAACCGATGGAGGAACGGGTACGCAAAGAAAACTTGCGCCACGGATTAGACCGGCACAATCGCATTTAGTTCCTGATCTCGCCACAAAGCGCACAAGATCTAGCCGCAAAAAAGCGCATAAAGCACATAAAAGATTCCTGATTTATTTTGGCGCCTTTTGTGCCTCTTTGTGACTCCACTCGCGGCGCAGCAGGCCGTAGAAGAGTGCGTCCTGGATCTCACCCTCGACGTGCCAGCGCTCGCGCAGGAAACCTTCACGCTGAAACCCGAGTCTTTCGAGAGTCCTGATAGAGGCGGCGTTGCGTGGATCGACGTCCGCTTCGAGCCGCCGTAATTTCATGTCTTCGAAGGCGTACGTGACCAACGCGCGCAGCGCTTCATTCATGTACCCCTTGCCCCAGTGGGCGCTGCCCATTGCGTAACCAAGTTCGGCGCGGCCGTTACTGAGGTTGAGATTGAAAAGTGTAGTAGTGCCGATGACCTTGTTCGACTCGCGCAGGGCCAGGCCCCACTTGAACATCGTGTTGCTCTCATTGCCCAACGCGATTTCACGTTGCAGTTCGGCTGCGGCTTCTCGATTCGCAAGTGGACCACTGCTCCAGTAGCGCATCACCCGAGGATCGGAAAAGACTGAAAAGAGTGAATCGATGTCGTCTTCTGAAATCCAACGCAGGACCACGCGCGGCGTGGTGATAACGGGCAGGGTCTTCGAGTCCATGGGCCGGATTTTACAGAGGGGTGGCGGGGATAGCCACCCCTACACAACCAAGCCCCGGGGCCTAGTTGTCGTCGTCAGGGGGGATCACCAACTTTTGTCCCACTTGAATCAGGTCCGGATCTCGCAACGTGTCGCGATTCGCATAAAAGATCCGCATGTATTCGTCCGAGTCGCCGTAGAACTGTTTGCTGATCTTCGACAGATTGTCACCACTCTTTACTTCGTACGTTTGACCACCGGCGCCCTGGCCGCCGCCTGCGGCTGCACCCATCGCGCGGCTTGAGTCAACCGAAATGTCGGCGGTGATGTCGTCGGCATTGGGATTGACTAGTTTGACCTGATCCCAAAACTTGTTCTTCGCCTGGTCCGAAGGCGCAATCCCTTTGATGAAGAGTTTGTTGTCCTGCACGTGGAGGTTCAAAAACTGGATCCGTTCCTGATCGGAAACTGTGAGCACAGTTTGGTACTTTTGTTTGAGGTCGTTGAAGCGTTGTACCGCTCCTTGCTGTTGCTCTGCTTGCGAGGCGCCGCGTCCGAACATTTTGTCAAAGAGTCCCATGATCAATTTCCTTTCCTACGGCATTCAAGCCGCACCCTTAGTAGGAAGTGTTGATTTAATACGGTCGGGGGAAGTGCGAAGGGGGGCTGTTTTGGGGTGGCTAGATGATACTACTTATTACTGGCGGTGCAAGACTTTTGAGTTCTAACCCAACATCTCTTTGACTAAGCGATCGACGTGGATGCGTGTGGTGTCGAGAAAGGTGATGCCGTTGTGTTCTTCAGCACGCAACAACAATGGAAGTTCAGTTCCGCCGAGGATCAACGCTTCGATTCCATCGCGAGCTTTCATTTCATCGGCAATGGCGAGGAGTTTGCTTTTTGTTTCCGGTGAAAACACATCGTTGAGTAATTCGCTGAAATAGATCTCGTGAATAAAGACACGTTCCCGATCGTTTGGCATTACAAGATTCACCGTAGTGCGTGAGAACACTTTCGGGTAGAACGATTCCTCCATCGTGAAACGTGTACCGAAAAGTCCCACCTTCTTCACTCCCAGTTCCTGAGCACGTTCGCATGTGGCTTCGACAATGCTGACGAGCGGCAATGAGATTCGTTCCTGAATCTCTTCGAACACAATGTGCGCAGTGTTTGCGGTTAGTGCGGCGAAATCGACGCCTGCTTTCTCGAGTTTTCCGAACTCGTCTACCAGATAATCCGCGACACGCCCGAACTCTCGCGCATTCATCCACGGAATCATGCGCTTCATATCGATACTGTTGATGATTAGCGGCGGAGAACTACCGTCTGCCTGCTTGCGGTACTCGGCAATCAGCAGACGGTAGTAATCGACAGTTGACTCGGGACCAGTGCCACCAATTAGGCCAAGCGTCTTCATCCGTGAACAACCTGTGTAAATCTGTGGTTACTGCTGAGTGGTTGTGCTTCGAGTCGGCTCACCGATCTCGTATTCCGGTTTTGCCACACCCATGATCCACTTATCGAACCAGCCAGCGATGTGTTGCAAGCGTTCGATGCGATGCCACGGCTGTCCGGAGCGCGACAATTCATGCGACTCGTTCGGAAAGCGCACCATGACCGTCGGGATCTTGCGATACTTCAACGCGCGAAACATCGCTTCACCGCCCGGACCGGTCGGCGTACGCCAGTCAACCTCACCCAGAATCAACATCAACGGCGTCTGGATCTTGCCGACGTAGGTGAGCGGCGAACGCCGTTTGTAGTCTTCGGGATCCTCGAACGGCGGCGCCTTGAACCAGGTTGGATGGAAAAGTGTGAAGTCGGCGGTGTACCACCAGTCGTCCCAGGCCGCGATGTCGCGTTGCGAAACGGCCGCAGCGAAACGCGTCGTCTGGGTGATGGTCCAATTTGTTAACAATCCACCACCGCTACCACCGGTGACCGCCAGCTTCTTGTCGTCGATGTAACCACGACGAATCAGTTCATCGACGCCGGCCATCAAGTCTTTGTAGTCGTCACCCGGATAATTGTGCTGAATGATGTTTCCAAACTCCTGACCGTAGCTCGTGCTGCCACGCGGGTTTGGATAAAGCACGACATAACCCTTGGCGGCCATCCACTGAAACTCGTGATCGAAGATGAACCCGTACGCAGCGTGTGGTCCGCCGTGAATGTTCAGAATCAACGGATACTTCTTGTTCGGATCGAAGTCGGGTGGCTTCTGCACCCACGTCTGAATCTTTCGGCCATCGAAACTCTGATGCCAAACTTCTTCCGGCTCAGTCAGGTTCAACTTCGAGAACAGTTCGTCGTTGAGACGTGTTAGTTGTTTCGGCTGTCCGCCCGATTTGTCGAGCCAGTAGAGATCGCCGATGCGCGTCGGAGTTGAGATCAACAACACGAACTTCGAAGCGTCAGGCAAGGCGCGATAGTTCACAACGGCGTGATTTCCAGTGGTGACGTCTGACTGGCGACCCGT
The DNA here is from genome assembly GCA_044867735.1 of Pyrinomonadaceae bacterium. GTDB lineage: Bacteria > Acidobacteriota > Blastocatellia > Pyrinomonadales > Pyrinomonadaceae > PSRF01. The sequence continues at coordinate 22,618 of JBIOVO010000002.1, forward strand.
CGCAACATCAAACGAGCCGAGGTTCGCTTTGCCCTCTCTCGCATAGCCGACGAAGAGGGTCCGTCCATCCTGCGACCAAACGGGCAGGTTGCCGCCGCCGGCTCTCGGCGCAACGTTGTCGCCTGTCAGACCGCTTCCGATGTCGAAATCAAACGCAGTCGTCAGGTTTCGTGGCTTGGCATTGGGCGTGAGATCCATCACCCAGAGATCGGGTTGCGAGTAAGAACGCACCGGCTGATGTTCGTCTGAAGCAATGAACGCCAGTTGCTTTCCGTCCGGACTCACACTGAAGGCGCCCGCGCCTGTATTGAACGAAGTGAGCTTAGCCGGTTCGCCTCCGGTGGCAGCCACCGAGAAAATGTCTGTGCCTGGCAATTCGTAATACGGTTCGTCAGTGTGATCCGACGTGAAGTAGATGCGCGAGTTGTCTCTCGCCCACGTTGCGCCACCCTCGCTGAAACGTCCAGACGTCAACTGCTTCGGAGTAACTTTTTGATCACCGGTTGTGGGAGCGATGACGACCCAGATGTGTTGTGGATGTTTGAAATCGAGATAGCCCTGACCGTTAGCGCGATAGACCGCGCGATTGATCACGCGCACATCGCTTTCACGTTCGGCCGGTGTCGGACTCGGTGCTGGTTGACTCGGATTCTTCGGCGCTGCCTTCGCGATCTCCTCAGGTGTCGCGCTGTTATAAAAAAGGATCGATCTGCCATCGGGAGACCACTGTGGGCCACCGGCGCCGCGCGGCAGGGAAGTGAACTGAAACGGCTCGCCGCCGGCCATTGCCAGCATGTACAACTGTGGCGCCTCGGTGCGGCCTGATACTTCGGGGGTGCGAACGAAGAGAAGATACCTGCCATCCGGAGACCAGCGCGGCGTCGTGTCGCGTGGGCCGTTCGTTAACTGGCGTGTCTCGCCGGTGGCGGTGGCGACTGTCCAGAGCGCGGTGCTGTAGCCGTCCTTGCGATCGTTAACAGTCACACGCACAAACGCGACGCGCGAGCCGTCGGGTGACACTTGCGGATCGCCGATCCAGACGAAGTTGAATAGATCCTTCTCGGTGATGTTGCGTTTCTGGGCTAAGGCCGGCGCGGTGAAAGAGACGACGATGAACAGAAGGCAGGCAAGACGTCGCTGCATGATCGATTTCCTTTCAGTGAACGGGTCGAACGCGGAGCGCATATTGTACAGTTTTAACCACAAAGACACTAAGCTCTTTATTATCTTCGTGTCTTCGGTCTTTGTGGTTAAAACTTATTTCCGATACACGTAATAGACGACGCCGCTGTAGTCATCCGTTACCAGGAACGCGTCCTTCCCGACACTGAAAACATCCGCAGGCCGTCCATTGATCTTCCCCATCTCGAAGAACCCGGTCAGGAAATCCTCCATCGCCCCTGACTCACGCACGCGCACCACCTTGTACCCTCGCTGTAGCCGCTTCTTCGTCGATCCATGCAGCGCCACCAGGAACGATCCCGCCAAGTCAGTCGAGTTGTTGGTATCGAAGTACTCCAACCCCAGCGGCGAACTATGCGCCGGGAACGGCGCCAGAGCGTGCGGCACCTTGCGACAATCAAACTTCGCCCCACCAGCGTTGAACTTCGGATCCGAATAGACTCTCGACGCAGCCTGATAACAGTAAGGCCATCCGTAATGCTTTCCGTTCTCAATCGTATAGAACGTGTCAGCCGGCCGGTTGTCGCCGAGATGGTCCGAACCCATGTTCGTCGCGTAGAGTTTTCCTTCAATCCAACGCAGACCCACGGCGTTGCGCAGGCCGCGCGCGAAGTAGTGCTGATTCTTCCCGTCAGGATCCATCTGCAAGATGCTCGCGCGCACTTCCTCTTTCTCTTCACACGCATTACAACTGCTTCCCACCGCCACGTAGATCTTTCCATCGCCGACAACGACGGTGCGCGTCAGGTGCCACCCACCGTACTTGTAACCGAGACCATAATCAGGAAAGGTCGCCAGGACCTGCGGTTCACCTGAAGGCGCATTTTTCCCCGCCTCATAACGATAACGAACGAGCCGATCGGTGAGTGCTAGATAGAACCAGTCAGTCCCATCGCTGTCTTTGTAGAAAGCGACGCTGTTCGGATTTCGCAAGCCGCTCAAGTACGTCGTGACTTTTTTGAACCGCCGCGTTGCCGGATCGAATTGATCGAGGATGTAGACCACGCCACGTCTGTTGTCGCTGAGGTTGTACATGTCAGTGACAAAGATGCGGTTGTCCGGACTCTGGGCCATGAAACGAACGCGTTTGAGACCCTGCACCGCGATGTTGATCTCATAGCCTTCGGGAAGATTCAGATCGAACGACTTTCCGTTGGCTAGCGTGATGTGATGTGGGCTCAGTCGTTGCGCGGCGATGTTGATTGCAAGAGTTAAGGAAAGGATAACTACTAAGAAGGGTCGTGTCATCGCGCAAACAATAACACAGATCTGATCGGTGTTTTATCAACGGAAATCTGCGGCTAAAACCGTAACGCGGTAGCGCCGGGTCCACGATGCCAATCTTGACACCCGACGCTACCGCGAACAGTACCGACCCGACCGGTCGACCTTGTTGAATTGGTTGAACTACAGCACTCGCATGAATGCCACGAGATCTTTTTTCTCCTGTGCAGTCAGTTTTAGCTCGAGCACAAGATTGAAAAACTCAACTGTGTCTTCGAGTGTGAGCAAACGACCGTCGTGCAGGTATGGCGGCGACTCCTTGATGCCACGAAGCGGAAAGGTCTTGATCGCGCCCTGGGCCGTGATCATCATTCCGCCTTCCATGCGCGGTTTGTAAAATCTTTCCACCGCGAGATCGTGCATCAGGTTGTCTGTGTAGAACGGCGGCGTGTGACAGGCGCTGCAATTGGCCTTGCCGAAGAAGAGAGCTTCGCCGCGAGCCTCGCTCTCAGTCGCTTTTGAGCGATCGAGACGTCCGAGAACGTTCAGTTTCGGCGCGGGCGGGAAGTCCAGAATGTTTTGAAACTCCCCCATGAAGTGGACTGCCGATCCGCGTTCGAGAACGTTCACGCCTTTCTTTGTCGCCAGCACTGGATCGCCGTCGAAATAAGCGGCGCGCTGTTCAAACTCGGTGAAGTCTTCGACGGACTTCAGCGCTCTTTGTGAACCAAACAGGCGTTGAATGTTCACCCCACGCAGCGAAGGCGTTTCGATACGACGTCGGATCTCCTGCGGGCGGATATCGCCAACAAGGTGGAACGCCGCTGACGTGTGGCCATTGACGTGACAGTCGAAGCAAGCGACGCCCAACTTGCCGTCTTCGCGTTCAGTCTTGCGATCGTCGGTGGCGTTGAATTGTTGTTGCGGGAATTGCGTGACGAGTAGTCGTAGGCCTTCGAGCTGTTTCGGATTGAGAATGCCGTTGAATAGTTCGTAGAAGTTATTGAAGGTGATGAGTTGGCCTTTTGAAACGTCGCCGAGATCTTTTCGGGTCGTCAAAAAGATCGCCGGTGGAAATTCCGGCAGGAAGTGATCCGGAAGATCGAAGTCCATATCAAAGCGTTCGACGCGCGGCAGCAGCTTGATTTCCGCCTGCGAGAAGACCATGCCGCCGACCGGATGATTCACGTGTGGTAACGGCAGATATGGAAACGCATCCTGATCCCGGATTGCATCGGGCGTCATGCCTCCGAGGCGATCCCACGTCATGCCGGCTTTGAGTTTTGCTGTCGGGCCGACCGGAATCGGCTTGCCGCGGGTCATCTTCACACCTTCATCGACGCGGCGGCTTAGATCGTAGCGTGCCTCCAGCACCCGCTGATGCGCGGCCATCACGCTGGCCTTGTTGGCCTTATCGCGGGCGCGAACGACGTCGAACGGCTCTTCAATGACGGGCGAGAATGAAGACGGGCGTTGTTGCTGCTGCGCGCGCGCGGCATTGGTCACCAACAAAACAGCGGTTGCCGAGAGAACGAAAACCGCGATCAGGAGCACTTTGATTCGTCTTGGTTTTCTCATAATCGGAATAACACGCGAGCTGCCGGATTTATTCCCCCTTTTTTTAACCACAGATTTCCACGGATGGACGCGGATCTGATCCGTGTACCCGTGTAAATCTGTGGTTAAAACGGGAATAAATCCGGCGCTTGGCGTGTTACTCTAGAGTGGCCTTTTTATGGACAGCCCACTTATCGAACACATCGATGCGCTCTACGGCTACGCGATGACGCTGACGCGCGACACGACCGAAGCCGAAGACCTGGTGCAGGAAACTTACTTGCGGGCTACCAGCGCAGCCAACCGCCCTGACAGTAACAGTAATCTGAAAGGGTGGCTGTTTGTGATCATGCGAAATGCCTGGCTTAATCAGGTGCGTCACCGGAACAGTGGCCCACTGTTCGTCGATCTCGACTCCAACGACGCGCCCGAAGCAGGCAACAATCCGCATGTTGTTTACTTGAGAAAGTTGGACCGCGAGCAGGTGCGAAAAGCGATCGAGAGGTTGCCTGACGCGTATCGCGAGATCGTCGTGTTGCGCGACATTGAAGGTTTTACTTATCACGAGATCGCGACTGTGCTTGATTGTCCGGCCGGTACTGTGATGTCACGCCTCGGACGAGCGCGCGGAAAACTTCGCGAGCTGCTGGCAGGTTGGCAGGTTAAGAGCAGGGCGAAAGCTGTTTAGAGAGAATGCGAAACTGCGAAGACATACGTGAAAGAGTAGCTTTGTACCTCGATAACGAGTTGCAGGGCGCAGAACGTGCGGCGGTTGAGGCGCATCTGCAAAGCTGCGATTCGTGCGCGTCGTTCTTTGAGAAGGAAACTGGTTTTCTCAACGTCATCCGTGACAGTGAGCCATTGTACGTTGCTTCGCCCGAGCTGCGTGCCAAAGTCGAGAACATTCTGAGCGGCGCCAAAGCTGCGCCTGTGCCGCAACGTTCGCGACTGCGCTGGATTCCGATCGCGGCTGCGGTACTCGTGTTATTGGCGCCTTTGGTTGTCTGGCGCTTTTCGCGCGGTGAGGGTGGTGCGCCCAACGCCGGGCCTTCCGGTTTTGCGTTGATGGCGGCGGACACTCACCTGCGAAGGACGCGCGGGCAGTTACCGCTCGAGGTCGAGACGGAGAGTCCGGAGCGCATTTCGCAGTGGTTTGGAAACAAGGTTAACTTCAGCGTTAAGTTGCCGAACTATCAGGAGTCGTCAGGACAGGAAAAACTCTACACGCTCGAGGGCGCGCGCCTGGTTGGTTTTAAAGACGACTACGCGGCGTACGTCGCTTATAGCATGAAAGAGCGGCCGATCAGTTTGGTAATTACTTCGGAGTCTGTGGCCATGCCTTCGGGTGGTGAGGAGATCGCGGCGAAGGGGCTGAAGTTTCACTACAACGCCATCGATGGTTTGAAAGTGATCACGTGGTCCGATCGCGGACTCACTTACGCCCTCGTCTCAGATCTTGAAGAACGCGGGCAACAGTCGTGCATCGTTTGTCACCAGGGCACGAAGGACCAGGACTTCATAGCTCCGCTGAAGCCGCGTTGATTAATTCACTTTGTGTCTTCGTGTCTTTGTGGTTAAAAACTTAGCTCGGACGTGAGTACATCTTGATGATTCGGACGAGCGCTTCTTTGCAGACTTTGCAGAAGTGGTCGGTGCGCGTGAACATGATGCAGTCAATCTCGGGCCGGTAATAACCTTTTGCTTCGTAATTCGCACCTTCGAATGCGCCCACCTGGCCGAAATGCTTCTCAGCGGCGAACATCTTCTTTTCGTGTTCGAGTTCTTCCCTGAAGAGCGCTTCCATCTCTTCTTCAGGCCGGCGGTCTTTTCTTAGTTGCGCACGTCGCTTCTGAATTTCTCTTGAGTAAGCTTCGAACTCTTCTTTCTTCCACGGCGTCGGAATCGGGGTGACGTTTGCAAAAGGTGAAGCGAGGTGGCGCCACTTCAACGCGCTGACGTCGAGCAGAGCCGTGACGTTCGGTTCCCATGGTTCGACTCGATCCGCAGAAGCGGGAGTGTAAGCGACCGGCGACGTGTAGTACTCATCTGCCAGTGCCGCGAAGTGATGGCCAAACTCGTGTACGAACACATAATTCGCAAACGCATTGTCGGCAGCGACGGTGCTGTAGAGATTAAAGATGCCGCCACCGCCGTAGGTGCGGTTGTTGACGAGCACTTCGATAAACTCGTAAGGCGCAAACTGCGCAGTCCGGCGCAACGAGCGGTTGTCAAAAGTCAGTACGTATCTTTCCGAGCCGAAGGCGTCGTACGTCGCTCCGATCGGTGAGTCGCGATAGATCCCGGTTGAAGGTCTCGAAACACCTGACTCCGCTGCCGGTGGTGCGAGCGCCCAGACGTTGAAGCTCTTGCGGTTCTCTTTAAAAGGAGACGTGGCGAAGAGTGTTTCGGTCAGACGGCGTGCGTCGGCTTCAAACTTCTTTGCTTCCGCGGCGGTGTAACCGTCGCCGAGGATCAGGAAATCGACTCTCGTTTCCGGTTCGCCGGTCCTTTGGATCGTGATGACTGGCGCGGGCGGCTTGGGTTTCGAGCGATCGACAAGCTGATCGTTCGGATCGATCGTCGTGGTCCAGATATCCTGAAACACGTTCTTTGCATCACGCTTTTTCAAAACTACGGTCACTGGCGCGGCTGGCGCAGGGAAACGCAGTGACTCCTGAAACGTTCGCTTCAGCGACTTTGCTTCGTCAGTCGTTTCCCACTCGCCGTAGATCGACGCGAAACCACGCGAATACAACAGCTCCTTTGTCTTCGCGTCGCGGATCTCAAACAGGTACTTGCCGAGGTTTGACTTGTCGATTGCCTGAGCCGGATCTCCCGGCCACGGCAACGGTTCGATTACCACGCGGTCCACGCTGAAAACTTCCGACGAGGCGTCGCCGGTGTGGTAGTAATCGAGCCGCATCGTTTGCGGTGCGGCGGCGGCGCTGGTCACCAACAACAACGTGACGATTGCGATTGCAAAGGTAAGTTTCATGCCACGGATAATACAGATTAAAACGGATCTGTGTCATCCACCGGATCTGTGGCATACTGTTGGACTTATTTTGACTGTTTACACCTATGGCTAGTGTCCTTGAGATCATCCCACTCGGCGGTATCGGCGAGTTTGGAATGAACTGTATGGCTGTGCGTTACGGCGACGAGATGCTGATCCTCGACGCCGGCATGGGCTTCCCCGAAGAGTCGGCGTACGGCGTCGATGTTTCGATTCCCAACTTCGGCTTCCTGGACGAGTATCGCGACGACATCACCGCCATCGTCCTCACTCACGGCCACGAAGATCACCTCGGCGCGCTGCCTTACCTGCTCAAGAAGTTCAACGTTCCGGTTTACTGTTCACATTTCACCGCCGGCCTCGCGGAAAGCAAACTCGAAGAACACGACCTGCTCGGCAACGTGCTGATTCATCGCGTCGAGCCGCGAGATGTCGTGGATATCGGTGTGTTTAGCGTCGAGTTCATCCGCGTCTCGCATTCGCTGGTCGATTGTTTCTCACTCGGCATCAAGACACCGGTGGGCACGATTATTCACACCGGCGATTACAAGGTGGACGAGACGCCCGTAATCGGCGAGCCGATCGATCTGAGATCGTTCAGGCGATACGGCCAGGACGGTGTACTCGCGCTGCTATCGGATTCGACGAACGCGACGGTCCCTGGGCGGACGCCGTCGGAAAGAGCTGTCATACCGGCGTTTGAGGAGATCTTCTCGGAAGCGAAAGGTCGAATCATAGTGGCGGCGTTTGCGTCGTCGATTCATCGTTTGCAGATCGTGTTGGACGTGGCGCAGCAGTTTGACCGGCATGTTTGTGTGCTCGGGCGATCGATGCAGAAGAACGTCGAAGTCGCGGACCGGCTCGGTTATCTCGACATTCCGGGTGGGCTTCTGGTTTCGCTGAATGAGGCGAAGTTGATGAGCGACGATGAGATCGTCTTTTTGGTGACCGGCTCACAGGGCGAATCGAGAGCGGCCTTATCTCAGATGGCGACGCAGAGTTACAAAGGACTGATGATCGAAGAAGGCGACACCGTGGTGCTTTCGGCGCGCATCATTCCCGGTAACGAGCGACTGATCTCGCGCATGATCGGATTCATCTACAAACGCGGTGCCAACATCATTGAAGAGAAGCGCCGCTTGGTCCACGTCAGCGGGCACGCTTCGCAGGAAGACATACGCATCATGACTGAAGCGGTGCGTCCGAAGTTTGTCGTACCGATTCATGGTGAGTATCGAATGCTGTTTCGCCATAAGGAGTTTGTCAAGAACCATCTCGGTTATTCGGAAGACAACATCATTCTGATCGAAAACGGCGACGTGCTGGAACTTGATGGCGAGCGCGCCGCGGTCATCGACAAGCGTGAGATTGGCCGCACGTTCATCGATGAGAGTGGATTCAAAGAGATCGACAGCGAGACTGTGCGCGAGCGCAAGCAGTTGGCTTACGAGGGAACAGTCACGGTCGTGGTTACGATTGATGAGGAGACTGGTGAACTCGACGGTGAGCCGAAGATCGCTGCTCGCGGTGTGCGTGGGTTGAGTACGGGAAATGGTTTTGGCGGGCGTCCGGAGAATTTCCTGCTTGAGGATGCGAAGCGTGTGGTGAAGGCGGCGATTGCGGGCGCGTCGCGGCAAACGTTGTCTGACGAGTCGCTGCTAAAGGAGCACGTGCGGGTTGAGTTGAAGCGTTTTATTCAGAAGCAGACTGGCGCCCGGCCGGTGATCACGCCCGTGGTCGTGATGATTTAGTCGATGCACGGGTGGCCACAGAGGGCCACCCCTACTAAGACCCGGCGGGGGAACCGTGGATTTGTGAACGTGTTGTAGGGTGGCCCTCTGTGGCCACCCGTCGTTAGTTATACGAGTGACTCTTTGGACCAATAAAGTCGTCATGATCACGGGTGCCTCGTCCGGTATCGGAAGGGGCATGGCGCTGGAGGTGGCTTCGCGTGGTGCGAGCGTCGGGCTCGTAGCGCGGCGGGAAGAGTTACTCAAAGAGCTGGTAGACGAGATACAAGCGCGAAACGCAAAAGCAGTTTCCGCAACCGCAGACGTTTGCGATGCCGCCGCGGTAAGGGCGGCCGCCGATCGTTTTCGCGAGGAACTCGGACCGATCGACGTCCTGATCGTAAACGCCGGCATCGGCACTTCCCAACATGCGATTCAACTGCGACCCGAGCACGTGGCGGAAGTTATCAACATAAACGTCCTCGGCGCGGTTAACACCGTCGCGGCAGTTGCACCGGAGATGGTCGAGAGGGGACAAGGCCGCCTGGTCGCGATCTCGAGCCTGGCTGCTTATCGCGGACTCGCGAAATCAGCCGCTTATTGCGCCAGCAAGGCGGCGTTGTCGGCTTACTTTGAAAGTGTGCGCATCGATCTCCGCGACACGGGCGTTGAGGTAACGATTATCCATCCGGGTTTTATCAAAACCGCGATCACGGCCGGGCGCGAAGCCAAGATGCCCTACCTGATGGAACTCGATGACGGAGTCAAAAAGATCGTTTCGGGGATCGAGAAAGGAAAGAAGATTTACTCGTTTCCGTGGCAGCTGGCTACGATCGTTCGGGCAGGCTTGATAATGCCGGTCGCGATGTACGACTGGATTGCCGCGCGAAATTCGTTTAGAGAATAGGTCCAAAATATTAATGACATTTGTCCAAGCCATTATCCTCGGCATCGTCCAGGGTCTGACAGAATTCATTCCGGTTAGTTCCACAGCACATCTCGTTTTTGCAGCGCGCGTCGTAAATCTTTATGGCGGCGTCGACAAGACACTGCAAGCCGAACAGACCACTGCCACCATCGCCGTGATTCAACTCGGAACACTGCTGGCGGTGCTGATCTACTTCACCCGCGATATCGTCAACATCACGCGCGCCTTTATCACCGATCACCTCGCCTGGTTAAGAGGGCGCACTGAACCAGGCAAGCGAAAGCTCTCGCACGACGCGTGGCTCGGATGGCTCGTGATCATCGGATCGATACCGGTGGTCATCGTTGGCTTGACGTTCAAAAAAACGATCGAAGGACCGTTCACGAAGAACCTGTGGGTGATCGCGACGATGATGATCGTCGTTGGACTATTGCTGACGATTGCTGAGCTGGTTGGCAAAAGAGTTCACGGGATGACGCAACTCGGTGTCAAAGACGCCCTGGCCGTTGGCGGCGCGCAGGTGCTGGCGCTGATTCCGGGATCGAGTCGATCGGGATCGACGATCATGGGTGGCCTGTTTGCCGGGCAGACGCGTGAGACTGCGGCGCGGTTTTCGTTTCTACTTTCGATTCCGGCAATTTTCGGGAGTGGGTTGCTCGAGTTGCGCGAGGCGATCGAGAAACTGCCGGCGGGAAGTTACGGCGCATTGATTGTGGCGACGGTTGTTTCGGGTATTGTTGGATATGCGTCGATCTGGTTTCTGTTGCGGTTCCTGCGGACGCATTCGACCGCTGTGTTCATCGTTTACCGCGTGATCGTCGGCGGGGCGATCCTGTTCGCTCTTTGGAAAGGTTATATTGCGGCAGGTATTTGAGGAGAGACTTCGCACGCAAAGGCGCAAAGCCGCAAAGGAAAACCTGCCGGAGCCGAAGGTCTTCCTTTGCGTCTTCCTTTGCGCCTTTGCGTCTTTGCGCGAGGAAACAGTATCAATGAATCAGAGACTTCGGTTACACTACAAACGCCCCTCCTCTGATTATCAACCAAAAAAAGGGCGGTGATTTGAATGAGTGAGAAAGATCCGCGCGGTGAGGTTGCTTCTTCACAGCGACCGCGAAGCCCGCGAGTGCCAGTTGAGTTTGCTCTGGAGGTTGAGGGCACGGACGCCGAGGGTCAGCCTTTTCAGGCCCAGGCGAAGGCCACTAAAATCAGCCGCGGCGGTGCGACACTGCTGATCGATGTTGACGTAGCTGTCGGATCGACGGTGCAGTTGGTGCCACAGTTTGGTGGTAAGCTAAGCGCCGAAGTGAACGGTTCGTGGATTGACGATATCGACGGCAACCGAAGAATCGGTGTTAAGTTACTCGATGCTAATGGCTGGTTTGCAGAGTAAGACCATCCACAGATTACACAGATGAAAGCCAAACGCTGGATCGTGCGAGAGCATGATGCCGAAAGGGCCGCCTCACTGGCACGCGTTCTGGGTGTCTCACCAATTCTGGCTGCTCTACTAATTGCCCGTGGGTACGACGACGAGCGCGTCGCGCGGGTATTCCTTTCTCCCACTTACGATCAACTTCACGAACCTTACTCCATGCTCGGCATGAGAGAGGCCGTGACACGTTTGAAGCAGGCGATCGACGGCGGCGAGCGCGTGCTCATTTACGGCGACTACGACGTCGATGGAACGACCGGCACGGCTGTTCTCCTGCGCGCACTCAAAATACTCGGCGCCAACACCGGATTCCACATTCCACATCGTTTCACCGAAGGCTACGGCATTCAGCAAGCCGCACTCGAGAGAGCTCTCGCCGATGGCTACACACTCGTAGTCAGTATCGACTGCGGCATCCGAGCACACGAGCCGCTCTACTGGGCACGCGATCACGGCCTCGACGTCATCATCACCGATCATCACCTGCCGGATGAAAAAGAAGGCGCGCCGCCGGCTTTTGCAGTGCTCAATCCGAATCAGGCCGGATGCGAATATCCGGACAAGAACCTCGCCGGTGTCGGGGTCGCGTTTAAACTCGTTCACGCACTCTTTCGCGAGTACGGGCGGGAAGCGCAAGTGGCTGCGTTCATGAAGGTTGTCGCGATTGGAACCGTCGCGGACGTCGCTAAACTCGTCGGGGAAAACCGCGCGATCGTGTCGATCGGATTGAAGGATCTGGCACAGGTCGCGAACCCCGGTTTGCGTGCCCTCATCGACGTTGCCGGTTGCGGAGACGGCAAGGGCATGACAGCATACGATCTCGGCTTCCGGCTCGGACCACGCATCAACGCTGCCGGACGAATGGACGCCGCGCGCGCAGTGGTTGAGCTCTTTGATACGCGCGATTCCGTCGAAGCACGCAAGCTTGCGAACCATCTCGACGCCCGCAACGAGGAACGCAAGACAGTGCAGCAACAGATCATCGATCTCGCCGTGGCCGAGCTAAAGGATCCGAAGGATTCATACGTGACTGTGATCGCCGGCGACGGCTGGCATCGCGGCGTGATCGGTATCGCGGCGTCAAAGATCGCGGAACGATTTAACCGGCCCTGCGTGGTGCTGTCAGTTGACGGTGGCGTGGCCCATGGGTCAGGCCGCAGTATTGAGGCGTACCATTTACTAAACGGCCTGACCGCTTGCTCGGACCTGTTTGAGAAGTTTGGCGGTCACTCGCATGCGGCGGGGATTACCATCCGCCCGGAGCGAATCGACGAGTTTCGGCAGCGCTTGAATGAACATGCTGCATCGTGTTTGAAGCCGGAAGATCTCGAACCGTCGGTGCACGTCGATCTTGAATTGCCGCCGGAGAGTGTTACGTTTCCGTTGGCCAGGGAGTTGGAGGCGCTGGAGCCTTTTGGCGCCGGTAATCCGCGGCCGGTTTTTGTGACGAAGAACCTGCGGTTGTTATCGGAGCCGGTGGTGGTTAAAGATCGGCACTTGAAATTGCGGTTGGCTGGTCCACAAAATCGTCCGCTTGAAGCGGTTTGGTGGAATTGCATCGAGCCTCCGGGGCAAACTCCAGCGTTGCAGGGCAGCATCGAACTCGCCTACACGCTGGAGACAAGTGTTTGGAAGGGCGATTACCGGATGCAGTTGAATGTGGTCGATTTAGCCACAGATCTTCAGAGATAGATACGGATGCAAGACCTGACGAACAAACGTACCATCGCCCTTGGCTTGCGGGCCAAGGTGCCGGCGATCGCGCGTATCGTCGCGTTTGCGCTGCTGGTGTCCGGCATCGCCGTCGTTGGTATCTCTTATTACAAGTTGCGAAGCAGCGCGAAGTTCAAGGCACGGTCAGACAAGCCTGAACTCTCAAAAGAAGTGACCGGCGTTGTCGAAGGCTACGAACAACGAGTCACGAAAGACGATCGCCTCTACTTGTTGGTGAAAGCTTCGCGCGACGTCACTTTCTCCGACGGGCACCACGAACTCGAAAACGTAAGCGTGGCGGTGTATCCGCCCGAGGGCGAGGTTCCGGATCAGATCTCTGCCACGCGTGCGATCTACCAACCCGAAACCGAGATTGTTTCGTTCGTCGGCAACGTCAAGATCGAGACAAAAGACAAACTGAAGGTCAATACCGAAGCGCTTTCGTTCGATCAGAATAGCGGCGTTGCGCAAACCGATTCGCCGGTATCGTTTGAGCGCGAGAATGTTTCCGGCACGTCAGTCGGTGCCGTGGTGGAACAGAAGTCAAAGCGGCTTGAGTTGAAGACGAATGTGCAGTTGTCAGTTGCGCCTCAGATTGCCGCGTCGTCTCCAAACTCTCAAAAACGCGCGCGCCCGATAAACATCAAGGCCGGAAATGGAACGTTCCAGCACGATTCGCTGCAAATGAACTTTTCCGGCGGCGTCACGATCGAGCAGGAACTCGACATTCTGAGTGGCGACAATCTCACCGCATATCTAAATAAGGACAAGCGTCTCGAGAGAGCGGAGATCAGGGGCAACTCGTACATGAGAGTCATGGATCCGGGCCACGCTGCCGAGGTCCATTCGCTCAACATGGACTTCTTCATGGACAAGGATCAACGGCTCCAGCGTGCGGCAGCGACTAATGACGTGACCGCGCGAACGCTTGACGGCGATTCGGATGTGCAGATCACCGGCAGCACTTCGCTCGAAGCTCTGTTCCAGGCGGCGGGTGAGAGTAGTTTGCTTAAACAGATGACGGCCGGCGGGCGCTCCGTGATCAGCATGAGCGCGCCGAAGTCGAAAGCCAACGATCCGAAAGCCGCAAACAAGCGTCTGACGGCCAACGCCGTCAAGCTGACCTGGCGCAGCACGGGCCGCGATCTGGAAAAGGCAGAAGCGAATGGTGATGCGGAGTTGTTCATCGAACCCGTGGTGAGCAGCACCCGCTCTGAACGCAAGACACTGAACGCACCGCAATTTTACTGTGACTTCTTTGAAGCCGGAAACCTAACGCGAACCTGCAAGGCAACTGGAGGCTCGAAGGCTGTTATCGATCCGATGCAGCCGTCGCAAAACCGGGGAACGCGGACGCTCAACTCGCAAGGCATGACCGCGGTCTTTCTGAAAGACACTCAGGATGTTGAGCGAGTCGATGCACAGGGGGATGCTAAGTTCAACGAGAACGATCGCAACGGAATAGCTGCAACTGTTTCGTACGTCGCGGCTGATCAAACCGTGAGACTTCGTGGTGGCGATCCAACTGTTTGGGACTCACGTGGTCGCACGAAAGCTGTCGAACTCGATTCAGATCTCTTGAACCATGTCTCGTACGCACGTGGCAGGACCACGACGACTTACTACAGCCAGGAACAGACAAACGGCGCCACGCCTTTCTCGAAGACGAAGAGTCCCGTTTACATTGCGAGTGAGCGTGGTGAGTTTCGACACGACAGCGGCCAGGCGATCTACACCGGTAACGCGCGCGCGTGGCAGGACGACAATTACGTTCGCGGCGACAAGCTCGTCATCTACATCAACGACAAACGAATGGAAGCCGCCGGTCACGTCCAAACCACGATCTACAACGCGAAGCGGCGCGTTGAAAACGGTCCGGCGGTAGTTCCGGTTTTCGCTGCCGCCGATTCGATGTTCTACTCAGATCCCGATCGGACGATTCACTACGAAGGAAACGTTGACATCAAGCAGGGTACGGATCGTTTGACCGGTGGAGTCGCCGACGTATATCTCGTGAAAGAGTCGAACGAGATGGAAAAAACGATCGCGCAGAAAAACGTGGTGCTCACTCAGCCGAACCGTAAGGGAACCGGCGACTGGGTGGAATACACGACGGCCAACGAGGTCGCAGTGCTGAAAGGAAATCCCGCTCGCGTTGAAGATATCGAGCAAGGTAATACTGAAGGCAATCGTTTGACGCTCTCGGTGCGGGACGGTAAAGTCACCGCCGATGATGCTCGTGGACCACTTTCACCCGGCCGTGTTCGATCTACGCACAAAATCCGAAAGCCTTGAAAAGAAGCAGAACAGACTTAACCACAAAGACACAAAGACACGAAGTTTTTTAACTTTGTGTCTTTGTGTCTTTGTGGTTAAAACCTATCACGACTGAATGAACGCTTCGTCCGATACTGCGCTTCGCAGCGCAAACCTCGTCAAGAGTTATGGCCGGCGTCGAGTAGTCGACGACGTTAGTCTCAAAGTTGAACCGGGCGAAGTTGTTGGACTTTTGGGCGCGAACGGCGCCGGCAAGACCACGACGTTCTACATGATCGTTGGTCTCGAGACTCCCGATTCCGGCAGCGTCATGCTTGGCGATCAAGACCTCACGAAGCTTCCGATGTACCTGCGCGCGCGTCTCGGAATCGGTTACCTGCCGCAGGAGCCTTCCGTTTTCCGCAAGATGACGACGGCGCAAAACATCCTCGCGGTACTCGAAACCACCGGTCTGCGTCGTCGCGAACAACTCAAACGACTCGAAGAGCTGCTCGAAGAGTTTGGCATCGGTCACGTGCGCAACACGCGCGGCGATGCGCTCTCCGGCGGTGAACGACGGCGCACGGAGATCGCCCGGGCTCTCGCCACTGAACCACAGTACATCCTGCTTGACGAACCGTTCGCCGGCATCGATCCCAAGGCAGTGGACGACATTCAAAACGTGATCATCTATCTGCGAGATCGCGGCATCGGTATTCTCGTTACGGACCACAATGTCCGCGAGACGCTCGGCGTCACGAACCGTGCCTACATCATGGCAGAGGGCCGGATCTTTCGTTCCGGTCAGCCACGCGATCTCACTGAGGATGCCGAGGTCCGGCGCTTGTACCTTGGCGAGAAGTTCCGCATGTGAGGGAAAATGTTTGAACCACGAAGACACAAAGACACAAAAAAGAAATAATGGATTAAATTTTTCGTGTCTTTGTGACTTTGTGGTTTGATCTGATCTAGCCAGACCTGAAACGTGGCACGAAAATCCCTTCTGATCGGTTATAATCCTCCCCGAGCGGTTAACCCCGCAAAATACGAAACAAGAAGTGGAACTACCCGGCAACCCGATTGAGGAATGTCTCTTAAGTTAACTACCAGCCTTTCGCAACGACTCGTTCTGACGCCGCAGTTGCGCCAGCGAATTGAGATGTTGCAAATGACGTCGCTCGAATTGACGGATCTGATCCAGCAGCAGTTGTTGGAGAATCCGGTGCTCGAGGAAGTCCCAAGCCAGGAAGAAGTGCAGGAGCTAGCCGAGAAGGTCCTTGATCATCTGGCCAACTCGGATGCGGAGACGCCTTTTGAAGCACGCGTTGCCGAAGAAGGAACTCCGGGTACAAACGGCTCAGGCGATGCGGATGTGGTGTCGAGCCTGCCCGCGACCGGTGACGTTGAAGCCGGCGAATCGATAGCTGCCGGTGAACACGAAGAGGGAGCTTCGGAAGAAGCGATCGGCGAGGATTCGCAGCGCGATGCATTTGAGGAGATCGACTTCGGACGCGAGTTTCAGGACTATCTCGATCCCGGTTACAAGACGCAGGAGATCGAATACAAGGAAGACGCTCCAACCTTCGAACAGTTTCTAACGCGCCCGCCATCACTCGCGGAACATCTCGAGTGGCAACTGCACATGAGCTCGATCGACAGCGAACTCGTCGATCCGGCGGTTTGCGTTATCGGAAACCTGAATGCCGATGGCCGTCTCAACGCCACCAACGAAGAAATGGCGGCGATGGAGAAGGTTTCGGAGGAAGTGATCGAGCGCGCGCGTCAGTCCGTGATGCGGCTGGATCCGGTCGGCTGCGGCGCGCGGGACGTTAAGGAGTGTTTACTGGTCCAACTGGAAGTTCTCGGCGAGACCGATCGACTTGCAGCAAGACTGATCAGCGAACACTTTGCCGATTTGCAGCAGCACAAGTTGCCGCATCTTTCGAAACAGATCGGCATCGACGTGGAAACGCTGCTCGAGGAATTGCAGTTCATTCGCACACTCGATCCATATCCGGGCCGCAGATATTCTTCGGAAGAGCCGATTCTCATCAGTCCCGAAATCTATATCGAGAAACTCGACGAAAACGACGACGACTATGTGATCTACTTTGCTGACGACGGCAGCCCGCGTTTGCGCGTGAGCCAGCAGTATCAACAGATGTTGAGCCAGGGTGTCAGCAACGAAACGAAGAGTTTCATTCGCGAGAAGATGCGCTCGGCTGTGGATCTCTTGCGAAACATCGAACATCGCCGGCAAACGATCTACAAGGTGGTTGAGTCGATTGTCGCGCGGCAAAGGGATTTCCTTGACCACGGGGTGCAACACATCAAACCGATGATGTTGAAAGACATTGCCGAAGACATCGGCATGCACCTGTCGACAGTTTCGCGAGTCGTGAATCGCAAGTACGCGCACACGCCACAGGGAGTGATCGAGTTGCGCCGCTTCTTCACTGAGGGCATGTTGAATGAGGATGGCGAGGAGATCTCGACGCGGATTATCAAGTTAAAGATCAAGAAACTAATCGAAGAAGAAGATTCTCATAATCCCATTACTGACGATCAGGTCGTTAAAATCCTGGCGAAGGATGGAATAAAGTTATCGCGTAGAACTGTCGCGAAATATCGCGATCAAATGCAAATCCCCGGGTCGCGCGAGCGTCGCGCCGTCGTTTAAGCCCCTCTAAGCACGACGCGCCTTCAAGTTTAGTTATAGCCATTGTTGCCTTAGCTTGACCGCGGCGGTTGGATCAGGCTGGGCATTGGTATCTTTTTCACCGGTTCGAGGAGGGAGGCGACTGATGAAATTTGAATACACAGGCAGACACGTAGACGTATCGCCGGCAATCCGGCGTCATGTGGAGGACCACTTCAAGAAACTCGACCACATTTTCAACGATTCAACGCTAAGCACTCATGTAATCATCGACGTCGAGAAAAACCGCCAGATCGGAGAAATTGTGGTTTCCTGGCGTGACCACACGTTAACGGCAAAAGACACCAACGCTGACATGTACATGGCGCTCACGCGCGCCATGGCGAAAATCGAAAAGCAGGCAGTCAAACTCAAAAAGAAGATCATCGACCGCAAGCAGAGCGGAAAATCCGTTTCCCGCGTTGCGCCTCAACCTGATGGACATCTGTCCGCAGCGCCGCGTCCGCCGCGCATCATTCCCGCGCGTCGCTACGCAGTGAAGCCGATGACGGCTGAAGAGGCTGCGATGCGTTTGTCGGGCGAGCCGGATCAGTTCCTTGTTTTCCGCGACGCTGATAACGAACGACTTGGTGTGATCTACAAACGGAAGGACGGCAACTACGGCCTCATCGAGCCATAGGCGCTCTTCTCAGAACTCTTTTCAACCACAAAGGCACAAAGACACAAAGTGAACTTTTTTGTGCCTTTGTGTCTTTGTGGTTAAACTGTCTGACGCAGATGGCCCGCCAAATGACAACGGATCCTCCTGTGGACAGGAACAACGCACCCGACATCGTAATCATCACCGGATTGAGTGGCTCTGGAATGTCTTCCGCCACGAATGCCTTCCAGGATCTTGGCTACTTCTGCGTCGATAACCTGCCAGTCACGATGCTGCCGACATTTGGCCGTCTCGTCAGCGACGATGTAGAAAGCGGAATCAGACGAGCCGCGCTCGTAATCGATATTCGCGAAGGACGATTTCTCGCCGACTTCGAAAAGCAGCTCGATGCGCTGCGAGCGTTGGGCCTAAAAGTCAACGTGCTCTTCTTTGAGGCTTCCGACGACGTGTTGCAACATCGCTTCAGCGAAACACGCCGTCCACATCCTGCCGAAAGAGGTCAGGGGCTGATAGCCGCCATTCGCACCGAGCGAAAGGCGATGGGACGGATCAGGCGTCTGGCCGATCAAATCATCGACACTTCCGATCACACCGTTCACACACTGCGCGGCTTTTTGCTCGAGCGGTTTAGTCTCGACCGCAAAGGCGCGCCCATGCACGTGCAGGTGATGAGCTTCGGGCACAAATACGGCAGTCCCGGAGATCTGGAATTGTTGTTTGACGTCCGTCACTTGCCCAACCCACACTTCATTCCCGAGTTGAAGCCTCTCTCCGGTCACGATAGGCGCGTAGTGAAGTATCTGCGTGACGACGAAGAGGTAAAGGAAACGCTAAAGCGCTTTACCGATTTGCTTTCTTACCTGTTGCCGCTCTACAAACGGGAAGGGAAATCGTACGTCACTGTGGGAATCGGCTGCACCGGCGGCCGCCATCGCTCGGTGATGATCGCAAACGAGCTCGCGCGCTCGCTGCGGCGCCAGGGTTTCGATGCGCGTGCTTCACATCGCGACGTGCGCAAAGCAAATCAGAACCGAGCGCGGTAGCGCCCGGGTATGACAGGAGGCACACATGAGTAGTCCTCAACAGCCTTCAGAAGCAAAACGAGTGGCGGGCGTAATCGTCACTCACGGTCATCTCGCGGGTGAACTGCTGGCGGCGGCCGAGATGATCGTCGGTCCAATTTCACATATCGGCGCGGTGTCAATCGGCTGGCATGACGATGTTGACGCGGCCCGCGACGAAGTTCAGCGCGCCATCACACGCGTGTCGCAGGGAAGTGGCGTCCTTCTGCTCACCGACATGTTCGGCGGCACTCCGACCAACATCGCTTCAATGTTTCTGGAAGAAGGTTCGGTCGAAGTGATCACTGGAGTGAATCTGCCGATGGTCATCAAACTCGCCACCACCACGGCCGAAGATTCACTCGCGGAGATCGCGCGCAAGATCTGCGATCAGGGACGGCAGGGCATCTATCTCGCCGGCGCCCTGCTCGCAACACCACCCAAACCCGGAGCTGACTAAACGTGCTCGAAAGCAGACTCCAGGTCACCAGCCGGCTCGGTCTTCATGCTCGCGCTGCCGCCAACCTTGTACGCGTCGCGAGCCGGTTCAAAAGCAGCCTCACGCTCCAACGTCTCGACGGAAACGCCGAAGAAGCCGACGCAAAGTCGATCCTGAGCATACTGACTTTGGCGGCGAGTCGTGGCACCGACCTGAAGGTCGTGGCGCAGGGCGTCGATGAACAGGAGGCGCTCGATGCGATCGTCGGGCTCTTCTCGCGCGACTTTGATGAAACGGAAAAGTCCGGCGCCGACTTTTCGCCGGCGATTCACGAGCTGCGCTGCCAGGGTCTCGGCGTTTCCGACGGTGTTGTGATCGGTCGTGTGTTGCGTTTACAGGAAGGCACTCGCGAAGTCTATCGCGCGCAGATCGCCGAAGCAGATCTGGAACGCGAACGACGCCGTTTCCGCGCCGCAGTCCGGCTTTCCCGCCGCCAACTCGAAGCAATCAAGGACCGCGCGGAAAAAGAGCTGGGTCGTGGACACGCTTACATCTTCGACGCGCATCTGCTTTTCCTCGAAGATGCAAAACTGACGCGCGACGTTGAAGATTACATCGTCAAGGAACGCTCGAACGCCGAATGGGCGGCGAAAGTCGTCGGTGATCGTTTGTTGTCGATCTACACGCAGATTAACGACGACTACTTACGCGAACGCGGTTCCGACATCGAAGACGTCATTCAACGCTTGCTCGCAAATCTAACCGGTGAAGGTCCGAAGTACCCGAACCTCTCCGAAGATGCGGTAGTAGTCTCAACTGACTTACTGCCCTCCACGATCGCCGAGCTCAATCTCAATCACGTGAAAGCAATCGCCACTGACGCCGGTGGTTGGACCTCGCACATGGCGATCATCGCCCGAGGCCTGGGCCTGACTGCCGTTGTTGGCCTGCGTGACTTTTATCAACGCACGCGGACCGGCGATCAAATAATCGTCGATGCGCGGAGCGGCGAGGTCGTGTTGCACCCGACGTCGGAAACGATCGAGCAACATCAGTTCACGACGCGGAGCACCGATACAACTGCGACCGCGGCAGGAGTCGTTGAATGTGGACCCGTCAAGACAACAGACGGCCTGGAGATAGTGTTGCGCGCGAACGTTGAGCTGCCGACGGAGTTTCAGGCAGTGCGCGACTTTGGCGCCTGCGGAGTCGGGTTGTTCAGATCGGAGTTTCTCTTATCGCGTCCGGGTTTGATGAGCTCTGAAGAGGAGCAATATGAAACGTATAAGTCACTCGCCGAAGCAGCCGGAGATTACGGCGCGATAGTTCGGCTATTCGACGTTGGCGGCGAGGTTGGCAGCGACCTGAAGGAGCGTGAGAGAAATCCCGCCCTGGGTTTGCGAGCCGTTCGTTTCAACCTGCGCCACAAGGAGATCATGCGCACACAGGTTCGCGCAATTTTGCGCGCCGCGGCTGCGGGACGTTTGAGTCTGGTGATCCCGATGGTTGCAGACGTCGCCGACGTTCGACTCGCAAAGCAGGTGATCAAAGAAGAGGTCGACCGGCTGTCTGCGGAAAGCGTCGTCTTCTCCGAAGTTCAAATCGGCGCCATGATCGAAGTTCCGTCGGCAGTCCTGACGGCAGAGAAGATTGCCAACGAGGTCGACTTCTTTGAACTCGGAACAAACGATCTCGTCCAGTACACGCTCGCCGTGGATCGCGGCAACGACAAGGTCTCCGAGTGGTTCCGAACCCTGCATCCTGCTGTGCTGTATGGAATTAACCGGACACTGGAAGCGGCGCGCAACGCGAAAATTCCGGTGATCGTTTGCGGTGAGATGGCCTCGACGCCGGCTTATGCGGTGTTGCTGGCCGGACTCGGAGCCGTCGATCTCAGCATGATTCCGGCAACGATCCCACGCGTGAGACGAGTGCTTTCACAGATCAGCGCAAACGATGCACACGGGATCGCTGTGACGTGTTTAGCCGCGGCGACTGCGGATGAAGTTGAAGAACTGGTGCGGAATGAGTTTAGAACACGCTGGGCTGACCTGTTTCCTTCAAACACCCTGCCGAAAGCAGCCGAGAACTCGCAATGAAAATATCAACTTCGAGACTCGTCAATGTTCTAATCGCCAAATCAATACTCGAAACCATTTTAGTCGGAGCCATTGCCGTGCTGGTCCACGTCAATGCCTTTCCGCCGACGTTTCAAGGTTGGGGTGAAGCGGTAGTTGAAACGCAAACGATCCACGGCTGGGTGGTTAACTATGCCAGGCCCTGGGAAAGAGTTGAGGTCCAACTATTCATCGATGGCAGATTTCTGGATCAGGAAGTTGCGACTCACAATCGTCCGGACGTAGTTGCCGCCGGCTGGTCCAAAGATGCGTTTCATGGTTATGGTTTTACGACGCCGAAGTTGCCTCCGGGAACACACGAAGCGAGAGTGTATGCGCTGCACGGAAGCGGCCGTGGCGCGCGCTACACGTTGCAGTTAGTCGGAGACCCGATCAGATTTGAAGTGAAGAACGATGGCACTTGGATCCGAAGAGAACCCTAACCACAAAGGCACAAAGACACTAAGTTGTTTTTCTTACTTTGTGTCTTAGTGTCTTTGTGGTTAAAAACTGATCCCAAATGCAGACCGAAGAGATCAAGTCAACGTCAATTCATGTCTGGGAGATGTTGTCGGTCCTCGTGTCGTGTTTGATCGCCGAGTGGGTGATCCTTGCGCTGGTAGGTCCGACTAAGACGGCGCTCGCGATTCCGATCGTCCTGGCGTTGGCCCTGATGATCTTTTCGCACGTTGTACGCGGGGAAACGCCATACGACCTCGGGTTTCGGTTTGACAACTTTCTCGCTGCCGCGAAGCTGCTCTCAATTCCAACTGCCGCCGCCATGGCGTTGATCATCTTTGTCTCTGGACCGGCGATGGCGGGCGGCCTGCGTTGGCGATTCTTGCTGGTTCCCTTGTGGGCGCTCTTTCAGCAATATGCTTTGCAAGGTTATTTTAACCGCCGCGCGCAGGTGGTGGCCGGCAAAGGTTGGAAGAGCGCAGTCGTCGTCGCCCTTATCTTCGGTGTTGTTCACTTACCAAACCCACTGTTGTTTTTACTTACCTTCATCAGCGGTGTGATTTGGGCGCTCGTTTATCAAAGACAACCAAACCTTTTCGCCATTGCGCTATCTCATGCTATCGCATCGATAACGGGCGCGCTTTTCCTTCCTTCCGCGTGGATAAACAGTTTCCGGGTCGGGTTCAAGTACTTTGGTTAGTGGCATTTGACCCTGACTATACCCGTTGAACACAACTTGGTATAATTCCCGAGCCTTGCAAGAGAACAGGTCGGGCGGTCGCTGCCGGCGAAAGCCGGGAGAGGAAAGTCCGAACACTATAGGGCAGCGAGCCCGCTAACGGCGGGGCGCCTGATGGTTGGAATCTCCGGATTCCGATAGTTGGGCGACGACAAGTGCAACAGAAAACAGACCAGCCCT
>JBIOVO010000003.1:0-5414 GCA_044867735.1 Pyrinomonadaceae bacterium
TCATGACGGCGATCTGCATCGCGTCGCTCCTCACCGGCATGCGTCAGAGCATCGTCGCGATGATTGAAGAGTACGGAACGAACAATATCTATGCGTTCCACCTCTCGACCGGTCCACGCACGAGCGAGGATCGATCGGAACGAACTCGCAAACCACTCACGGTAGCGGACGCTGAAACAATCAAGGCGCAGGCGACGGCCGTGGAGGACGTTGCTCACGTAGCGCCGAACGTCGGCTATGGCGGTGGTCCGTTCGACGACAACATCACGTACCAGGGAAACAATTATCGTTGGGGAAATACGCAGGGCGTTTCTTCAAACTACGCTGACGTTACTAACATCACTATCAGGGAAGGCCGCTTCGTCACCGAATCAGACGACTCCCAGCGAGCAAACGTGATGGTGATCGGCGTAAATGCAGCCGAGGCCCTGTTCCCGGGCCGCGAACATGGCATCGCCGGGACTGAAGTCCGCATGGGCGGCTACAACTTTGAGATCATAGGCGTCCTGGAAAAACGTAAAGCGGGATTCTTCGGTGAGAACGAAGAAGACAATGCGATCTACATTCCGTTTCGCACCGCCCAGAAGATCGCACCCGCAAAAGGCTATATGCTGATCATAATTCGCGGACGCAGCGGACAGGTGCAGGAAGCGCTAACTCAGTCTGAAGAGATTCTACGCCGCCGCCGTCACGTCAAGTTTGGCGATCCAAACAACTTCGACATTAAAACTGCCGACAAGTTTATCGAACAGTTTGACAGCATTACCGCGATGATCGGCCTGGTCGCGATCGGTATCTCGAGCTTGGGATTACTGGTCGGCGGCATCGGCGTCATGAACATCATGCTGGTGAGCGTCACGGAGCGAACGAAAGAGATCGGCGTTCGCAAAGCACTGGGTGCAAGGCGCAAGGATATTGTTCGTCAGTTCCTGTTTGAAGCGATGATGCTGACGTTTCTCGGCGGTGCGCTCGGCGTCTTGCTTGCCGTGGGCGCGAGCCGGCTGCTTATTCTCATATTCCCCAGCATGCCGGCGTCGATTCCGACGTGGGCAGTTGTGACCGGACTTACGGTTTCGATAGGCGTTGGACTCCTGTTCGGTGTCTGGCCCGCGCGCAAAGCCTCACGACTCGATCCCATCGAGTGTCTCCGCTACGAATAAGGTCACCAGATCTGCGCGTATTTAGTGTAATCTGCGTAATCTGTGGAACGCGACTTCATCAAAGAGTTCCTTACTTACATTCAGGTCGAGAAAGGTCTCGCGCGTCACACTCTCGAGAGTTACCAGCGAGATCTCGAACGGCTTCAAACCTGGGCCACCAGCAACGGCAAACAACTTTCCGAACTCACGCGCGCAGATTTGAGAAAGTGGATTGCAAGTCTTTCACGTGAAGGACTGGCGCCGGCATCAATCGCGCGCGCCGTCAGCGCCACGCGCGGCTTTTTCAAGTTTCTGATGCTGGATGGACATATCAAGTCGCATCCGGCAGAAGATCTCGATACGCCGCAACGTTTCAATTACCTGCCGAAGTTTCTTACCGAAGACGAGATCAATCGACTGTTCGCAGCACCCGACATCAGCACTGACGAAGGCATACGAGATCGTGCCGTGTTGGAAATCATGTATGCCACGGGGCTTCGCGTGTCAGAGATGGTCGGACTGAGACATGCGGATGTGGATCTGCTTGCGGGTCTGATTGTTTGTCATGGTAAGGGAAACAAGGAACGACGAGTGCCTCTGGGAAAGAGCGCGATACACTGGTTGCAGCAGTACACAGCAGTAAAAGCCGGATACGGAAAGCAGACTGTTCCGAATGTCTTTGTTCATCGTGGCAAACCATTCACGCGGCACCTTGCCTGGTCCATGATAAAACGCCACGCGGAAAACGCAGGCATCAAGAATGTGTCGCCTCACACGCTGCGTCACAGCTTTGCGACGCATCTATTGCAGCACGGAGCTGATTCGCGTTCGGTTCAAGCGCTGCTGGGGCACAGCGATATCTCGACCACTCAGATCTACACACACATCACCGATCTTCACTTGCGTTCTGCCTACGATCGTCATCATCCTCGCGCGCGTTTGAAAGCGAAGACAGGATTGCAAGACTGAATGTTTAGGATCACTGAACCGACTGCTGAACACGTCGCGCAGTTCATCTCAAGCCAGCGAGACCTTGAGTTCACCTACAAGGAAGTCGGAGCGACGCGAGACAACCCTCCGGCCAATTACACCGTGGATCAGAATCGTGTTCAGCTCGGTCGCGGCGAAGGAGTTTACCGGGCTGCCGTGGCCGCATTGAAGTCCTGGAAGCATTTTGATCTGGGCTGGGTCACGATCGTGCCACGCGGCGTGCCCGTCGAGGTGGGAGCGATCGTGGCGGTGAAGGCTCGGTCGTTTGGAACGTGGACGCTGAACGCTTCGCGCGTGGTTTACATGATCGAAGAACCAAGGCGATTCGGTTATGCGTACGGGACGCTGCCGGATCATGTCGAGTGTGGTGAAGAACGCTTTCTGGTGGAGTGGTTGCCGGATGATTCTGTTTGGTACGACATCCTGGCTTTCTCACGACCGCGCCATCCGCTCGTCAGAATGAGTTTTCCGCTCGCGCGGATGCTGCAAAAGAGATTTGCGCGCGAGTCGTTGCTAAGAATGAAGACGCTTTCGGCGTAAGGTTGTAGATTGGGATTACTCGCGCAAAGGCACAAAGACGCAAAGTTCAGACCTGCGGCTGCCCGGAGGCTCTGAACTTTGCGTCTTTGCGCCTTTGCGCGAGTAATCCTAATTTGACTCCGTTACCCTAAACCTATCAACCTCATGTCGATAGTTCTGGATTTCACTTTTCGCGCGCGCGTCGGTCCAGCCGAGGAATTGTTTTCCAATCTCAGCCGCAGACTCAATGTACGGCAAACCGAGATGCGCCTTTAGACCAACCATCGTGCGACGCAGAAAACAGTCAGCCAGAGTTTTTGCGAACTCCTGTTCGAACGCAAAGACAACCTCCGCCGACAATACATCGTGGCCAAGCGGTCGACTCAAACGTTCGTCTTTCAGTGCGAGTTGTGCGACCAGTTCGGCCCGAAAACCGTAAATCCGCCACAAGCGACGCGCCATCGGCCTGAACTGTCTATTGCGAAAAGCGAACGATTCCGGACCCGCCCTCCAATCAAGCTCCCCAAGGAAAGCCATTCCGGGCAACGGTGCCGTAGTCGTACACGGCGGCGACTGTCTTCCGAGTTTGCGAAAAACCAGATCCACACACTCCTCAGCCAAACTGCGATACGTCGTGAGTTTCCCGCCCACAATCGAAAGCAGATTCTTCAGCTCCGGATGTTCGCGAATGAAATGCCTGCGCGTAATGTTCTCTTCGGTAGTTTCCAGGGTACGCGCGAGCGGCCGCACGCCGGAGTAAGTGTAGAAAATGTCTTCTCGCGTCAAACGTGCCTGGGGAAAGGCGCGATTCGTTTCTTTGAGCAGGTAGTCGACTTCCCAAAGTTCGCAACGGACCTGATCGGGGTCAGCTTCAAAGCGAACGTCAGTGGTTCCAATCAGAAACTTTCTGTTCCACGGAATGATGAAGAACGGCCGCCGATCACTTTCCGCCTCGAGATAGATTGCCCGAGCAGGCGAGCCGGCAAATTTTGGGACGATGATGTGACTGCCTTTTGTCCCGCCGATCAATTTCGCGCTTTCCACCGGTGCTCGTTCTAACAGTTGATCGACCCATGGCCCAGCCGCATTGATTACCAGTCGCGAGCGTGCAACATGAGCCGCCCCGTCGGCAGTAACAAACTGGACACCCGACACCTTGCCGCCTTCAACAAATAAACGCCTTACCTTTGCATAGGTTAAGACCTCAGCTTTCGACTCACGCGCGTCCAGGACGTTCTCCAAGACGAGCCGTTCCGCAAACCTGACCTGCGCGTCGTAATAGCGCGCGGATCCAAGTAAGCCTTCCGGATTGAGTCCGGGAAATCGTTCGAGTGTTTCGTCACGCGAGAACATTCGATGCCGCGGAAGCGCCTTACCCCACGAAAGCAGGTCATAAGCGATCATACCGGCGCGAATGGTCCATGGCCCACGCTGGTGGCGTTCGTAAATCGGAATCGTTATCGGGAGAGGTTTTACGAGATGTTCGGCCATCCTTAGCAGCGTGTCCCTTTCACGAAGGGACTCGCGCACCAAACCAAACTCGAAATGTTCGAGATACCGCAAGCCGCCGTGAATCAGCCGGGTGGAAAAACTGCTGGTTCCGCTGCCCACGTCGCCCTTATCGACCAGCAGAACCTTCAAACCGCGCTTCGCTGCATCTCGCGCGATTCCGGCGCCGTTGATTCCAGCGCCGATGATAATGACGTCGAAGTGAGAGTTGTCGGGTATCAATGGTATTGACTCAAACGTTGAATTGTCATAGAAGCATCGGGCAATCCTATGCAACCCCAATCCTTCATCGTAGCCACTCTGACTGCGACGCTGCTGTTTATAGTGCCGTTAACGCAGAACGATTTCAGCAAGAGAACTCCACCGCCGGTTTCGGCCGAAGCCAGGAGCGAGATGGAGACAAGGTTAAAGGAAGCGCAGGCGCATTACGAGGCCAACCCGAATAGCGCCGACGCGATGATCTGGGTGGGACGGCGGCTGGCCTACCTCGGCCGCTTCACGGAAGCAGTAGACATCTACACGAAAGGCATTGCGCGTTTTCCCAACGACGCCCGTTTCTATCGTCATCGAGGGCATCGCGAGATCACGTTGCGACGGTTCGAACGCGCCATCGCGGATTTCGAAAAAGCAGCAAAGTTGATCAAAGGAAAACCGGATGAAGTCGAACCTGACGGACAGCCGAATGCACGAAACATTCCGACCAGCACGTTACAGTTCAATATCTGGTATCACCTCGGACTTGCTTACTACCTGACCGGCAAGAATGAAAAAGCGCTCAACGCGTATCGGGAGTGCTTGAAGGTTTCCGGCAGCCCCGATCGGCTGGTTTCAACTACTCACTGGCTTTACATGACTCTCCGTCGTTTGAATCGAACCGCGGAGGCGGCGAAAAGTCTCGAACCGATCGTTGAAGGGATGGAAATCATCGAAAACGCTGGTTACTACCGGCTTACGTTGATGTACAAAGGGCTGCTTCCGGGTGAGAGCTTGCTGGAAGAGTCGCAGGGCGACTCGCCGGCCGCACATAGCGTTCTGTATGGTGTCGCCAACTGGCATCTCTACAACGGCCGACGCGAAGAAGCGAGGGAAGGCTTTCGCAAAATTGTGGCGGGGAAACAGTGGACCAGCTTCGGGTACATCGCCGCCGAGGTTGACCTAGGGAGACATTAAAGAAGTTTTCTCACGCAAAGACGCAAGCGTGGGGTGGCCACGGAGGGCCACCCCTACAAATACGCGACGGGAAACGCATGGAGTTGT
>JBIOVO010000004.1:0-5881 GCA_044867735.1 Pyrinomonadaceae bacterium
CGTTCATGGCTATCAACAAAGGCGAGATGAAAGCGCGCGACTTTGTCAGCAAGATTGAAGACTCTGAAGTGCGCAAACAAGCGCAAGCTTACATCGATCCCACGCTGGCTAAGTACTTCGTGCAGAAGAAACAAACGGACCAGGCTTTGGAGATGGTCCAAAAGGGCGAGTTAGCTCATATTCAGAAGGTGTGGGTGCTGACCGAGTGCGCCAAGATCCTTGCCAAAACAGACTTGCAAAGGGCTGCGGACCTGACGGACGAGGCCGGGACCGAAGCTCGCCGCATCGACGTTTCGGATCCGGCGCTGCCGCAAGGCTTGATTGCAGTTGCGAATGCGCTGAAGGTGATTGACGCGAGTCGCGTTTGGGACGCGACGTTTGACGCCGTAAAAGCAGCAAACTCCGCGGAACGGTTTACGGGTGAAGACGGTACGATGGTGCTGAAATTTCAGAGCAAAGGGCAATCGTCAGTTCACACCAGCACTGTGGCGGAGTTTGATCTGGATGGGATCTTTCGTGAGCTGGCGAATCAGGATTACGATCGGGCTGTTGAACTGGCGCGAGGCTTTCAGGCCGAAGGACCACGCGCGGTGGCGACGATAGCGATCGCGCGCGCGGTGCTTGAGCCAAAGAAGCAACCCGCAAAATAGCCGGGCGCGATATAGCGGCAGATCATTTAACCACAAAGACACAAAGACACTAAGCAACAAATCCATTAAAAACTTTGTGTCTTTGTGGTTAATTTTCAGCCAAATAGAGCCCTCACGAATAAATATTCATCGGGCGCGTCAATAGCGCCAACGGGTCGTCGACGTTCAACGCCTCACGTACGTAAAACGGTTCACCCGCAGCAACTCCAATCAACGACCCGAAGTATCGCATCCGATACTCAATCTCCGGCAGAAACCCACGATCGCTAATCCGCGTCACCGGCTCTTTTGACTCAGCATTGAAAAACTGCGACGCATAAGCCTTAATCGCGCTCATCTTCTCATCAACAAAATCCGAAACGTCCACTACAAACGATGGCACGATCCGTCTCGAAAAGAGCGAGTGCATGATCGCCGGCATGGGAACCGGTGGTAGTTCCGCATCTTCGTCGTAACGTCCCATCGATGCGAGCCGCGCGGCCTGACGAACGATGATCGAAGTGTTCGCGTGATCCGGATGCGGGTCGTCTTCGTGCGTCGTGATCAGGACCTTAGGCCGATGCGTTCGCAGCACTCGGACCAACGCGGTGCGCGCGACCTCAGTGGGCCAAACGTGTCCATCCGGCTGATCGAGATTCAAACGCACGTCGAGTTTCATGATGCGTGCGGCTTCGAGTGCTTCCCTGGCGCGGATTTCCGGCGTGCCGCGAGTTCCCATCTCACCTCGCGTCAGATCGCAGACGCCGGTGCGATGACCGAGCGACTTCAGTTTCAGAAGAGTTCCCGCAACCGACAACTCCGCGTCGTCAGGATGAGAGAAAACTGCGAGCACATCGAGCCTGGTTTCTGTCGAAGTCATGTCCCTGATTTTAGCTTAACGCTGGAATGAGTTGTTTGTCATTGCGATTGGTTTACATAGGTCATATAAGTCCTATAGGACCTATACCATGAGATTAATCATCCTTGGTTCCGGCACGTCCGTGCCGCACCCCAAACGCGCCGCCTCTGCGCACTGGCTCGAAACAGCCAGTGGCGTGGTGCTGCTCGATTGTGGCGCCGATGCGCCGCATCGCATGGCGCAGGAAAATCTCGACTGGCCCAACCTCGACGCTATCTGGATCAGCCACTTTCATCTCGATCATTTTGGCGGTCTCTTATCGTTCCTTTTTGGTTTGAAGTGGGCGCCGCAGGTACAAGGCCGGACCAGGCCTTTGCGAGTCTTTGGACCAAACGGCCTGCGTGACCTCATCGAAGCCATCAGCAATGCCAACGACTACAAACTGCTGACTCAACCATTTGAAGTGCAGATCACCGAGGTCGAACCGACTGCGGAGTTCGAAGTCCTACCGGGAGTCGTCGCCGACACTCTCGCTACTCCACACCGCCCCGAAAGTTTGGCATTACGATTGAAAGACGAAGACTCGAAATCGTTTGTCTATACTTCTGACACCGGTTTCTCGGAAAATCTAGTACCGTTTGCAAAATCAACAGACCTGCTGCTGATGGAATGTTCTTACAGGAGAAACAAACCCGTGCAGAAGCATCTCGAATTGGCGGATGCGATGCGGATTGCACGAGAGGCTGAGCCCAGAAAGGTCGTGTTGACCCATCTCTACCCCGAGTGGGACGGGGTCGACCTCGTTTCCGAGGCTCGCGAATTGTGGTCCGGTGAAACAATCGAAGCTTCGGACGGCCTTCGATTAGAAATCTGAGTACGAAAACGGACAAAAGGCGATGATAAAGCTACTCCCAGTCCTGCTTCTCCTATTCATCCAGCCAACCGACGTGCCGCTGCTTGAGTCCGGCAAAGGTGCGACGCTGCGAAAACAAACTACGAAGCCAAACGACGTCAAAGTTGTGTCTTACAACATCCGTTGGCGCAGTGGGAACCAGCTGAAATCGATTATCAAGCTACTGGAAGAGGATCCCGAGATCGGTGGCGCCTCGATCCTCGGACTTCAGGAAGTTGATCGCGCAAAGAAACGCAGCGGTAATGCCAACACCGCAAAATTACTGGCCGACGAACTGGAAATGCATTACGCCTGGGCCGCGCCGCCAACGGCGAAGAGGGGCGACGAAGAGGAAACCGGCGTCGCGATTCTTAGCGTTTATCCGCTCTCGGATGTACGAAGAATCGTATTGCCGCACGAAGGTCCGAAGGGACGGCGAAGAGTTGCACTCGGCGCCACCGTGGAAATTGAGAAACAGCAGTGGCGAGTCTATTCGGCGCACGCAGAAACCAGAGTGTCGGTCGACAAGAAACTGGAGCAGTTCAAAGCCGTGTTGGAAGATCTCGCGCGATATCCGCAGGACATGCCCGCAATCATCATGGGCGACTTCAACACGTGGGAGTCGAGCGCCGGCAAGAAGACGATCAAGTTGTTTTCTGAGGCTGGTTTCAAAACACCGTTTGATGGAGACGCAACTTTCCGATATCGCGTGTTGTTCGTGCCGATAGATCTCAAACTCGACTGGGTTTGGCTGCGCGGACTCGAAGCTGGTAGTTTTGGTATCGATCGAAAAGTTGAGGTTTCGGATCATTGGCCCTTGTGGGCCAATGTTAAGTTAAGATAAGTCTTCGTGGTAAGGTAATTGAACTTTTATCGTAGCGGCACGTAAAGAAGCCTACCGGATCAAAATAAAGCGCATCTCAACGTCTAATGAAGTGTCGTAACTGTGATCGGGTTGTGAACGGAACGCGCACCCGCTGTCCAGCTTGCCGAAATAAACTGCCGGCGTGGTACATCGTCGCCGGCGGAGTGATCGTCATAGGCCTGTTCGTTGCGTTCAAGATAGTGGAGACTCTTATTTAGCTACCTCACGCCCCATTCCCACATGCCGTAACCGATCTTCTTGTCGAGCGGCTTCCCTGCCTGCTTCAATGACAGTGCGATCTGTCCGCGATGATGTGATTCGTGCGAGATCAAGTAGCCGAGAAACGCTGATGCGTGTGGTTTGAAGCCTTTGACCTTTCCTCCGGCTTCGAGCGCGTTGGTAAGCAGTGTGTTGATGGCCGCGCCCGAGTCAATCAGCGACTTGCGAAGAAGCTTTTTATCGCTTGCCTGATCGTTCTCGACTTTGGTGACGTCTTTCGTTAACTCCGGCGCCGCGGACTTGAGCCACATCAAACGCACGTTGTGGATGTGAGCAAACTGTTCACCGACACTCCGGCCTTTGGAAGCGGAATGGAAAGCGAGCGATGCAGGATCGATCGCGTCCAGCAGGTAGAGATTGATGCGATCGTGGATTTGCCAGGTTTCGAGGAGCGGATTGTTTGACATATCTGGGTCCTTTGATTGGGGTTCAAGAGCGCCCATAAAAGTTTTTCGCGCGCAAAGACGCAAAGGCGCAAAGTTATGACCTGCGGCTGCCGGAGGTTTTCCTTTGCGACTTTGCGCCTTTGCGCGAGTAATTCCTCCGTCAACGCCTAACGCACACGCACGACGATACTGTTCACGTGCAACGCGTTCCCGGTCGCGCGCTGTAGGTCTGCAATCGCTTTGTTCAAATCCGTCTGCGCTCGCAGTTCCAGGGCACGTGTTTCGGTCAACTGAGTCTGCCGTTCCAGTACGAGAAACGTCGTCGATTGCCCGGCATCAAGCTTTCTCTGCTCACTCGCAAACTGTTGCTCGTTCGCTTCACGCGTCGCCACCGCGGCTCGCAAACGCGACTCGGAACTGCGCACAGACTGCAACGCATTACGAACGTCGACCTGAATAGTCTGCTCAAGCTGCTCGCGTTGCGTTCCGATGCGTTCGCCTTCGACCAACGATCGGCCCAATTGCGCCTCCGCAGTTCGATTGCGCAAAGGCAAACTGATCTGCACACCAACTCTGAAGTTGTTGTAACGGTTCGCCAGCAAACCCTGTAACGACTGTCCGAAACCTCCCAGAAGATCCGGAGAGAACGTTTGCGGCGGCACCACCGGTAACGGCTCGAGGCCCGCCAGTTCCGACAGTTCATCGACGCGTTCCCTCACCTGCAGACTCGACGCCGTAAACGGATTCACTCCAGCGGTGCTGATCGACCCAGCCAGACCGTTGATTCCGTACGTTCCTACGAGATCGACCGCAGGCTTGGTTTGATCTTTGTAGTAGCGCTGGTCGATCTCGTTGATCTCGCGCAGCACGTTCGACTGCTGAAGCTCAGGACGATTCTCCATCGCCGTCTTCAACGCTTCCGGCAGCGAAACCTGCGGCACTGCTAAATCAACCGGATCGATCGGTACGATCGACTCGTTCCAGATCTCAGCCTTCTGATTCTCTGCAATCAGGTTTTTAAGATTGTTCTCGGAGCGCGAGACCTCCTCGAGCGCAGCAAAAACGTTCTGCTCGTAAGTGGAGATCTGTGCCTCGGCTGCGACGACGTCGATCGGTGCGAGTTGGCCTTCCGTTACGAGTCGCTTGTTGTGCTCGAGTTGAGTGCGGGCGACCTCGACCGCATCGCGTTGTACTTGCAAACTGCGCAGAGCAAAGACCAGATCCCAGTAGGCTCTTTGCACGTTCGTGATCGTGTCGATCGCACGCTGGCGAAACTGCGCGTCAGTCAACGACAGATTCTTGCGCGCGATTTCGATCTGGCGGCGGCTGTTGTCGATCCTCAGCCCGCGCAGCAGTGGTTGTGTGTAGCTGAATGTCAGCGCCGTCGGATACTGCGGATTCAATGCAACGAACTGGTTGTTTGTAGTTAACCGCAGCGAAGAAAAATCCAGACGATAGCTGCCGCCCATCATTGGTGACTGGCCTTCAAGGCGAGCGGAACCGGTGTAATGACTCTCGATGACCGAACCGTTCTGACCGCCGCTCAGAAAACTCGAAATCGGGTTCTCGACCCGTTCGTAAAACGACGTGGTGCTGATGCGGGGATCGTAGATTCCCTGCGCGCCGCGCAGATCGAATTCTGCGATGCGGACGTTCTCGCGCGCGACCTCGATGTCTTTATTGTTCTCGAGCGCAAGCGCGAGCGCTTCACGAAGCGAGAGTGGGTGCTGGCGGTTCATGTCCACGCCGACGCGGCTCAGCTCCGGGAGGGGCTTTTGCGGCGCGCGAAATTCGGGGGCGATCTTCGGGACCGGGAGTTGTTTCATGTCGGAGGACTCCTGGGCGAAGGCGACAGAACTCGCAAATAGCGTGACGATCAATAGGGTCAAAAACTTATTGTGCATTGCTTTCTTCCTAGGTTCTAAAAAAAAGAACTTCTCGCGCGAGAAATTCTTCTATCAAAGTCATTGC
>JBIOVO010000005.1:0-6741 GCA_044867735.1 Pyrinomonadaceae bacterium
GGGGGTGGCCCTCCGTGGCCACCCGTCGATTGAGGCTCAATTGGCCCGAAGCGGGGTTCGGGCCGACCAGGCACAGGGTGAATACCGACGATTTACTCACGTCGGTTTCACCTTGTGCGGTTTTGCCCGACAAGTTGGATTTACCCGACTAACTCGAGTGCTCCGGAGGAGCACCATGTTTATAGGATTACATCCCTAATACGTCAGCGCTCCAGCGGAGCGCAATGTGAGGCAGCCGGTGGGGGTTACATGCCGCTCCTGCCGGAACGGACTAATCAGGAGTCTGGAAACATTTTGCTCCTCCGGAGCAGGAATCTCAGACCAGGAAAAGATAAGTCGATGAGTAAGAAATTCTTTGTTTTGAGCGCGGCACTAGTTCTGGCGACGGTGATCTCGGTCGTGGGTATTCGAGCGTTCTCAACCCGCAAAAGCAATTCAGTTTCGACGCCCACAATGCAGCCGATGAATGCATGGGCCACGGGCGCCGATCGTCAGATCCAGTTAGCCGAGGCAAGGATCAAAAGTCTGCCCGCTTCACCGCACGGATATACGATGCTTGCCGACGCCTACATGCAGAAGGCCCGCGAAACGGGTGACTTCGGATTCAATGCTCGAGCTGAAACGACGCTCAATCGCTCGCTCGAGATCGATCCAGATGATCGCTCGGCGCTGATACTCCGGGCGACTCTTCTGCTCACTTACCACCGTTTCCGAGACGCACTTGAAGCAGCGAAACGAGCTCAAGTGCCAGGTCATGAAAGCGCAGACCTCTATGGTGTGATGACAGATTCACTCGTGGAACTCGGTGATTATCCGGCAGCCATCGAAGCCGCTCAGAAAATGATGGACTTGCGTCCCGACTCCGCTGCTTACGCCCGCGCTTCATACCTACGCGCGCTGCACGGCGATCTCGAAGGTGCGATCGAAGCAATGGTCGTGGCAGTCAAAGCGGCTAACCCGAGAAACCCGGAGAACGCAGGTTGGTATCGGGTCCACCTCGGTTTGAATCTCATGAACGCAGGCAAACGAGCTGAAGGGGAGCGAGAGTTTGATCTTGCCCTTGAGGCGTTTCCCGACTATCACCTCGCGCTCGCCGCAAAGGCGCGGGCGCGTGTAACTGCTGGTGACTTCGACGGAGCGATTCAATTCTATCGACGTGCACAAGCGCGCGTACCACTACCTGAAGTAGTAATCCCGCTCGGCGATCTCTATTCCAAACTCGGGCGAGCAAATGAAGCAAAGCACCAGTATGAACTCGTCGAGTTTATCGAACGCCAGGGTGCTTCTAACGCGACATACTCCAGACAGTTGGCCCTGTTCTGGGCGGATCGCGATATGAGACTTGATCAGGCCCTGGAGATCATGCGGCACGAACGCGCTGCACGGTCCGACATTTACACCTCGGACGCACTCGCCTGGTGTCTCTTCAAAAAAGGAAATCTCGCCGAAGCAAAGGAATCGATCGAGCAGGCGATGAGACTCGGCACGCGCGACGCTCGCATTCTCTACCATGCCGGGATGATTTACGACGCGCTCGATGACCGCCAGCGCGCAGTGAAGTATTTGAAACTCGCGCTGGCGGCAGACTTCTCGTTCGACGTCCTTCAAGCTGACGCCGCGAAGCGAAGGCTCAATGAGCTAACGAAAAAGGGGTAAGGCAGCATCATGATTTCAGTTTGCAAGAGGCTGGCACTGTCAGTGCTCGCCCTCATGTTTCTTGGCTCCGCCGTAGCTTTTGCACATCCGCTCGGCAACTTCAGCATCAACCACTTCACCCGCATTGAAGTAGCTGCAGATCAAATCAAACTCCATTACGCGATCGACATGGCGGAGATTGCGACCTTTCAGGAATTGCAAAGTTTGAATGGCAATGGCAACTCCTCACCGTCAAACGCCGAACTGGATGCGTATGCGGCGCGTGTCAGCGAGCGCTACAAGAACCGATTGCTTCTCTTCGTCGATGACGCGCGCATCTCACTTCGCATTCTCGAAGCGCAGGCGAAACTGACGGGTACCGGCGCGCTTCAGACGTTGCGCCTCGAGTGCGATCTTGTTGGTGACATTCCATCGAGCAGCGTTGAAGTCGTGCGCCGTTTGCGATTCGAAGATCAGAACTATTCAGATCGCATTGGTTGGCGCGAAGCGGTAGTTTCACCGGCCGGAACTTCCGTCTTCGATAGCTCCGCTTATGGCAACAGTGTCACTGATGAGCTTAAGGCGTATCCCGACGATATGCTCGCGGCGCCTCTCGACGAACGAGCGGTCAGCCTTTCGTTTACGCGCGGCGCGATTCCGGCCGGCGCGCAACCACTCCTGGCCCGCAATGGTAGCCCTGCAACTCCTGCGCGCGATCGTCTCGCCGAGTTGATAGCCGTCCCGCAACTAACCGTGAGCGTGGCGTTGTTTGGGCTTCTGATCGCAGTACTCCTTGGAGGATTGCACGCCTTGTCTCCAGGTCACGGCAAGACTGTGGTCGGCGCGTATCTGGTAGGTTCGCGAGGCACGGTTCGTCATGCGCTGTTTCTCGGTTTGACGGTGACGATTACGCACACTGCGGGAGTGTTTGCTTTGGGAGTCGTGACGCTGCTCGCGTCCCAATACGTTGTACCAGAACAACTATTTCCGGTGCTGAGTCTGTTGTCCGGCGCGATCGTCGTAACGATTGGGGCCAGTCTACTAATTCGCAGAGTGCGCGCTGCAATTGGCTGGCATTCCCACGATCATGATCACAATCATACTGACGACCCGCGCCTGCCACATTCACACGGAGGTCGGATCCACTCTCATCTGCCTCCCGGAGCCGACGGTGCGCCGGTGACCTGGCGCAGTCTTCTGATGCTGGGCATTTCGGGAGGAATCTTGCCCTGCCCGTCGGCTCTGGTGGTCCTGTTGGCCGCGATCTCGCTCCAACGAGTTGGTTACGGTCTGCTCCTGGTCATTGCTTTTAGCGTTGGACTTGCCGGCGTGCTTACAGCAGTAGGTTTGCTGTTCGTTTACGCTGGCCGTCTACTGAAATCGGCCGGCGGCTTTGGCAGGCTGGCGCGAGTGCTACCCGTTCTTAGCGCCCTCGTGATCACTTGTGCCGGTGTCGCGATCTGTTATCAAGCGCTGGGCGAAGCCGGACTCAACATCAGTGTGCTGCCGAGTGCCGAACCGTCGTTCGTCTCAGTGAGCGCGTTGGGAGTGCTCGGTCTCGGATTGGTTTACGGACTAAAGCACGCCACTGAGGTTGATCACATCGTCGCTGTTTCGGCAGTCGTCAGCGAGCAGCGACAACTTGCCCGCGCGGCGATCGTAGGTGGCTTGTGGGGAGCGGGACACACGGCTTCGCTGCTAATCGCCGGCGTTTTTGTGCTCGCTTTGAGAATCGCCATTCCGGAGTTGGTTGCAAGCTGGCTGGAATTCGGAGTCGCCTTGATGATCATTGGACTCGGCGTGGTGGCTGTCGGTCGCGCATTCCGCAACCGCGCAGACGTTCATATTCACAAGCATGATCATGGCGATCAGCATCACGCGCACATCCATTTTCACGAAGCCGATGCCGATCCAACTCAGCCTCACTCACACTCTGTTGTGCGTATCGGGCTAAAGCCGGCGCTGGTGGGGGCGATGCATGGACTGGCTGGTTCCGGCGCGTTGACCCTGCTGGTGCTTACACAGATCAACTCGTCAGCCTTGGGACTGCTTTACCTCGGCGTCTTCGGAGCCGGTTCTATCGTCGGTATGCTGCTGATGTCCGGCCTGGTTGGACTTCCGTTTGTGCTCAGTTCACGAAAGCTCAGTGGAATACACTACCGCGTGCAGATGATCGCCGGCGCCATCAGCATCGCCTTCGGAATCTGGTATGCCTACGAGACCGGAATTGCTAGCTTAGGACTCTGGTCTTAGGACTTTGGTCTTTTGTACTCCACGATCAGTCTGAGACCCAAGACCCAAGACCCAAGACCTAAGCCTCGTCCACTGACCCCTGAGTGCCCTGCGACACGATCAGCAGCAGCGCGCCGTTAATTGAGAAGGGTGTTTCGTCAATTGTGCCGGCCATCGCGCAACGATAATCTCCAGGACCGAACTCCTCGTTACCCACATGAAAGTCACCTTCGAGTACGAGGCACTCCTCGAGTCCCAAATGGCGATGACTGGGCAGCTTGATGCCAGCCGACATTCTGATCAGCGTCGTCACCGTCCCGCGGCGTTCATCAGTAAAGAGATGTTTTTCGAATACGCCCTCGGCAGTTTCCAACCAGTGGCCCTCGTTCGCTCGCAAGCTATAGTTCTTTGACTCGTCTGAAGGTGGTGCTTCCTGCTCCAATGCGGATATCAATTTTTCGCGCACCCCTGCGGGTGGTGACGCCGGCGGAGCCGCAAAACCAAGGGCCTGAACTAACGATTCAAATGGCTGCAACTCAAAGGCGCATACCTCACAGCCTTCGGCAAGATGATTCTCAATGGCGCGAGCTTCCTGCTGGCTCAACGCTCCGAGCGCGTAAAGTGCGAGCTGCTCTCTTATCTCATCGTCAGCGACGGAATGTTTCATCCTATTGACTCCGTAGCTCCTGGTGAAGTAGGTCGCGCAATTTCATCATGCCCAGGCGAATCCGCGTTTTAACCGTTCCGAGCGGCTGTTCGATCTGTAGCGCGATCTCGCTATGACTCAGGCCGCCGTAATACGCGAGTTCTATTACTTCTCTCTGTTCAACGGGAAGTGTCTTGAGAGCGTGGCGAACTTTTCCGTGCTCCTCGGCAATCGCGGCGCTTCCTTCCACGTCGATTTCCGATCTGATGTTTTCCTCAAACTCCTCAAATGACTCCCGAAGCTGCGACTCCTGCCTACCTGAGCGCAGCCGGTCAATGGCCCGGCTACGCGCGATTGTCAGCATCCAGGCCATCGGCGAACCACGCAACTCGTCATAGGAGCCCGCTTTTTGCCACACCTGCATGTAGACATCGAGCAAGACTTCTTCGGCCATGGCGTGCTCGTTCAGGATCCGCAACAGCAAACCATAGAGGACTCTGCTTGACGTGTCGTAGAGGGAAGTCATCGCGAGTTGGTCTCCGGCGGCCACTCGCATGATGAGCAAGTTCAAGTCGGGCTGGGAGCTCGATGCAGTTGAACCGTCGCGGGGACTCACGGACTTTCCCCTATAGTGATTACGTTACAATTCCGTTGCCTGGATTCATACAGAAGCCGCCTTTCTGTAACCGGCAACTTAGCTGGGGTCTGGCCAATCTACTACTTTTCACCTTCAAAACGAAACGACGGAAGTGGGGTCATCTTTCAGCAACCCTGGCCTGTGCATTCCGAAGTGCCGAGTTGTCCTTTAACTTATGAGCCCAAAAACGTTGACGTTGTTTGAGGCCCGCCATACACTCGCAGACCGTTACAGTAATTGAATCGACGCCTTTTCGATTCATGCTGAAGCCTCGGTCATGACTGCGACAGCGTTCGCTGCAATACGTCGCAGACCAGTCCCATTAGTTTGCTCAATCGACAAATTCTCTAAAGGGGAAAAGACTCCATCATGCTTAAACCAAACCTGACGTGTGTGTTTGCCTTCGCCCTTCTGTTCCTGCTTGCGCCCGTCGCTGCTCAGGGGCAAGTGCGAACCTTTGTCTCCAGCGCGGGATCGGATGCCAACGACTGCTCGCGCTCTTCGCCGTGCCGCAACTTCCAACGTGCCCACGACGTCGTCGCCGCAGGTGGCGAAGTCGTCGCCCTGGATTCTGCTGGCTATGGCGCGGTGAACATCACTAAGTCGGTGACGATCACAGGCGAAGGCGTTCACGCCGCGGCCACCTCGCCAAGCGGAGGCGGAAATGTCGTGACCGTTAACGGCGCTGGTATTACGGTTGTTCTGCGAAATATACAGGTACAGAGCCATCCATCCAGTGTGAGCGGGAGCGGTATCTTTGCCCGAAACTTCGCGGTGTTGCACATTGAAGGCTGCACGGTGAGAGCGTCCTCAGCTGGTATCCAATTCTTTCCCAACGCGGCAGACGGAACACCAGCTCGGAAGCTGTTTGTCAAAGACAGCATTGTTCGGAACAACGGAGCTTCGGGAATATTGTTGGTAAATGGTGCTGATACCGGCAGTCTGAGCGCAACTATTGAGCGCACACGTATGGAGAGCAACGCCTTCGGTGGTGGCGAATTTCGGCAAGTGAAAGTTACGCTGCGGGACTGTCTAGCCTCAGGCAACGCCTTTACAGGCATCCTCGCCTCGGAAGGTTCGGAGGTAAGCGTCGAATCATGCGTAGCCACGTATAACGGCAACCATGGGATAGCGGCATTCGATGGTGGGATTGTTCGCGTCTCACATTCGACAGCAACAAGCAATACGCAGTTTGGCTTCCGCAACGACGGAACGAGCACCTTCGAGTCGCGCGAGAACAGCACCGTACGCGGCAACGGCTTGGGAAACACTTCAGGCACAATCACGCCGATCAGCGGCACGTAGACGTTATCAGGCGCCGTAATCTCACCACCGGCATTACTTCAGGTAAAAACCGTCTCACGCAAAGGCGCAAAGACGCAAAGAAAACGCAAAGGAAGACCTCCGGCAACCGTGGGTCTGAACTTTGCGCCTTTGCGTCTTTTCGCGAGAAAGCCTTTTGGGCCCTCAGGTACGTTGGGCGAATATTCCGGAGAAGTATTGGCGCTTCGCGTAGAACACAATCAACCACAGGATCGTAACTACGACTGCCACCAACATACCGCTCGGATTAAGGAAGATGTGATACAGA
>JBIOVO010000006.1:0-66292 GCA_044867735.1 Pyrinomonadaceae bacterium
GGGAGTGCGTCGCGCCCATCCATATTCGTGGTTACTGTCCTCACCCCAGCAACCACTTGAGACGGAGGATCCACCAACCGTCTCTCTTGCCCCACAATATACATCGCAACGCCTGTGCCGTGCAAGAATCTTTTTCCGGTTGTGAGTTGATCGGGCGAGTTTACTGGGAAAGTACCGCCTGGACAGCCTTTATGGACATCGAAGGCCGACGCTGAAGGCGAAGGGCTGTGTAGATTTTTCTCGAGGTAGCATGTAGAAATTTCACGTACAGAGCCGTCCTAGCCTATTTCCCGCTTGATTGCTTCGGCGATTCGGTGCGCATAGTCTTCGATCTTCTTCTGGTTCTCGCCTTCGATCATGACTCGGGCGAGGCGCTCCGTGCCGGAATAGCGGAGCAGCAACCGACCCTTGTGCGAAAGTAGTTCCTCAACCGCGGCAACCTCCGCCTGAACCGAAGCCAGTTCACTAAAAGGGACCTTCTCGCGAACGGGCACATTGACCAGAATCTGCGGATACTGCGTGAATCCGGCGACCATCTCGGTCAGGGTTTTTTCGGACTCCCGCATCGCCCGCAGCAGGCAAAGCGCCGTGATCATGCCATCGCCCGCAAGACTCAGCGCGGGCATAATAATGTGGCCCGACTGTTCACCACCCAGACTCGCATTCAGCCGTAACAGTTCATCCAAAACGTACTTGTCGCCCACATCGGTCCGCACCAGCCGGACCCCCGCGGACCGCAGCGCAAGCTCAAGACCGATGTTGCTCATGACGGTCGCGACTACGACATCATCGTTGAGCCTTCCGTGCGACTGAAGGTACGTGGCCAGCGCCCACAACGTCGCATCGCCATCGACAAAATTGGCCTTGCTATCGACGAACAAAGATCGATCCGCATCGCCGTCAAAAGCCACGCCCAGATCAGCCTTTTCACTGACTACTCTTTCGCGCAGCGGGTCGATATGGAGTGAACCGCAATCGCGATTAATGTTGCGGCCATCCGGACTCGCATTGATGGCAACTACCTCGGCGCCCAGTTGTGAAAACAGAATCGGAGCAAGCGCGGAACTCGCTCCGTTGGCGCAGTCGATAACCATCTTCACGCCTTGCAGCTTCAATCCGTTGCCAATCTCGTTGGCGAGAAACGAGAGATACTCTTGTCGCAGAGTTTCCTCGAACTCGAAGGCGTGAGACTTCTCGACTGATGCTGGTGAAGCCGGGACTTCAATGTTTGCAGCGACGTCCGACTCGATCAGACGCTCGACTGAGTCGTCCATCTTCTTGCCTGATGGCGCGAAGATCTTGATTCCGTTGTCCTGATAAGGATTGTGCGAGGCGCTGATAACGACGCCGGCGGCAGCCTGGTGTTTGCGAGTTAAGAAAGCGACGCCCGGCGTGGTGATGACGCCGGCTGATTCGCAGGTCGCGCCCGCGCTGCTTGCGCCGTTGATGAGAGCTTGTTCGATCTCTTCGCCGGATTCGCGCGTGTCTCGACCGATGATGATCTCCGGCGACTCGCCGGCCCGCGCCAGATGCGAGGCCAGGGAAAAACCGATCGCGCCTACCGTTTTAGGATCGAGTGGGAACTTACCAGCCTCGCCTCGAATACCGTCAGTACCAAAAAGAGCTTTCATGCAGGAAAGAGTGGCCCTACCTCAAGGATGCAAACTTCGAATCGTGAACGGATTTTAAGAACACCTTTCCTTTCAAACTGTCTGGTACTTCGAGTCGCGGCTCGAGATTTCCCGCAACGGGATCCAGAACGATTTTCAGATCTTCAGACTTGATCGAATCCAGCACGGCGCCTCCCCCGAGAAGCGTAATGGAAGTGGTTGCGGGTTGAACTTTGTTGCCTTGTGCAGTAATCACCAGCACTCCGGAGAAGTTCTTCTCAATTCGCTGTTCGCCGATCTCGATCTCTACACTCACCACTGGCTCGAGCAGATCTACCTTTGGATCCGGAACGTCAATCGCGATACTTGACGCAGTAAAGCTTTGTTTGTGACCCGCCAGCCAGATGCTCTCGGTCAGCACTTTTTGGAGTGCCGCAACACGGCTCTCTGGTCCACGCACGGAGACACTGCCTTTACTCGGGCGCACGGCATAAACCTCAAAGCCGTCGGGCGGTCTGCCTTCGAGTTTAGGTTCAATTACCA
Source organism: Pyrinomonadaceae bacterium (assembly GCA_044867735.1). Taxonomy (GTDB): domain Bacteria; phylum Acidobacteriota; class Blastocatellia; order Pyrinomonadales; family Pyrinomonadaceae; genus PSRF01. The sequence goes on from JBIOVO010000006.1 coordinate 2,154, forward strand.
CCTGGCGTTCGACGATTGGTTCGAGACGGATTGAAATCGCGCTCGGTTGAAAAGCGTCGACTTTAATTCCCTGCGGGAGCGGCATCTCCGCTTTGTCGGCGAGCCGTAGCACTCTCTCGCCGGCGTGTTGTTCGCTGATGTCAACGGTGGCGACGAGGTCGAGGGAAGTTAGATCGTCGAGTTTGTTTCGACTGCCGGTAAGCATGACGTCAACAGTCCGCGGTGGATCGTTACTGATCTCTAATGATTGCGGCCGGATGAAGTTTAATTGGACGTTAACGTGTGCGGTCACGGGTTCGTTCTGACCGGTCACCAGGAGCCAGAGGACGATTGCGATCCCGAGCGAGAGGAGCTTTAGGCTCCAGTCCTCGAGAAAGATGCGACGGAGCCATTTCTCCACCCGGTGCGGCGCCGGAGTGGGCTGCAATGGCGTTACTTCGTCGATATCTTGAAAAGGCATACGTTAAGTTTGTGGCTGCTAAAGGAAGTTTTCTCGCGCAAAGGCGCAAAGGCGCAAAGGAAGACGCAAAGGAGGACCTGCGGAAGCCCGAAGGGTCTTCCTTTGCGTCTTTGCGCCTTTGCGCGAGTAATTCCTATTTGATCTTCTCAAATTGACGCTATCTCCTCTGCATCAGTGTCCGCCTCAGCCGCCTCCGAGCGCTTTTTTTCCCTCTTTGGCGGTCCTTCCAGCGCCTCGAAGATCGCGTTCCGCAGCTTCGTGGCGTCGAGCCCGCGTTTGATTTCGCCCTTTTGCACAAACGAAATCAAACCAGTCTCTTCTGATACCACCACCGCCACCGCATCAGTATCTTCCGTCACACCGATCGCCGCACGATGCCGAGTCCCGAGATCTCGCGACAGCCGAGGATTCAAGGTCAACGGCAGGAAGCACGAAGCCGCCGCCACTCGATGCCGCCGCACCACCACTGCACCATCGTGCAAAGGGCTTGCGGTATTGAACACACTGATCAGCAAATCGTAACTTAACTCCGCATCAAGCTGCACACCGCCGTCAGTCACATTCTTCAACCCGACATTCCGCTCGATCACGATCAGCGCGCCGGTCTTCGTTGACGCGAGCGTCGTCGCGGCAAGTATCACTTCATCGTAGATACCTTCACCAAACTGCCCGCGATGCCTTGAAAACGGGACTCGAAAACGATTGCCGAAAGTGATCAGCGCCTGGCGAATCTCCGACTGGAACAGCACGATGATCGCGATACCGATGTACAGCAGTCCGTTGCTGAGCACGAACTCCAGCGTCGCCAGATCCTGTTTGACGGAAAGCCAGTAAAGAAAAATGAGGGCGGCAATCCCGGCGGCCATCGGCGAGGCTCGCGTACCGCGCAGGAGTTTCAAGACTCCATACACGAGCAAGAAGACAAAGATGATGTCCGCGACGTTGCGCGGCTCAATCATCCGTCTCAGATACTCGGTGTATGGAATGAGTAGTAACATCTCAACTGTTCAATATTGTAAGCCCGTGGTTGTCGGCGCGGCGACAGCAACTTTCTTTTCTCCAGAAACATTTGAAATCCAGCTAGCCGATATGCTCGGGAACCGCGGCGTGACTATCAGCCTGATCACCGCGCGCGGCTTCGAGGAATATCATTTCCACCTTAGGCTCTGCCCGCTTGATTCGTTCTTCGATTTCAATGATTGCTTTTTCAATATCACTTGTCGACAGATCCGGCCGCAACTTCACGTGCGCATTGATCAGGATCTGCTTCGGCGCCAGGTGCATCGTCAACAACTCGACGACTCTCTCGACATTCGGATGACTTTCGATGGCGCTTTGGATCGCTTTGAGCACTTTCGGATTCGCCGCTTCACCAAGCAACAAACCGCGCGACGAGCGGGCGAGCACGAAAGCCACCACGGCGAGTACCAGGCCGATGATGATCGAAGCGAGTCCGTCCCAATAAGCGCCAACTTGGCCGCCGACCTGAAAGTCAGTCAGCACCAGGCCCGTGGCTGCGATCACGATTCCGATCAGCGCGGCTGAGTCTTCAAAGAGCACCGTCTTTGCCGTTGGATCTTTCGACTCGCGCAGGTACTGTCCAAACGTCAGGCCCTCGTGGTGCGCTTCATTTATTTCCTGGTAAAGCGCGAGTGCGATTGAGCCCGATTCGAACACAAACGAGATACCCAGCACCCAGTAAGCCCACTTCAGGTTCGTTGGCGGATGCGGATGCCTGAGTTTCTCAATACCCTCGTAGATCGCGTAAGTCGCGCCAACCCCGAAAATGAAAATAGCTGCGATGAAGGACCAGAAAAAACGTTCTTTACCAAAACCAAACGGATGTTTCGTCGAGGCTGGCCGCTTGTAAAAACGCAAACCGAGTAACAGGAAAACCTGGTTTGTCGTGTCAGCGACCGAGTGAAAAGCCTCAGCCATCATGCCGGAAGAACCGGTTACAACGGCTCCGATAAATTTCAGTATTGCAATCAGTCCGTTGGCAAAGAGCGCGCCGAGTACGGCCAACATAGAGCGAGTCCTTCAAGTAACGATTCTGAAAGCTCCGGTCGGATTATCGCGGAAAAATCCGAGGCTGGCAATGAGGTTAAACCATCCACAGATTACGCAGATTTCACAAACTCATTAAGAAAAAATCTGCGTAATCTGCGGATGGCTTAGTTACTTCTTTGAACGTTTCGTGCGTTTGACCTTGCCGCTTTGGAGAAAGCCGACAAGATCGCCATTCTTCCCGACCACGGCGACCGACCCGATCCCATTGCGCTTCATTAACTCCTGCGCGTAATCGAGCGTGGCCGTTGGTTCGACAAAAAACCGAGGGGCGATTGGGCGCATGACGTCGCGGGCGCGCGTCAAATGCCAGCTTTCGCGCGGCAAAGTTTTGAGGTCTTCGAGCGAAAGCATGCCGTGGAGTAGTCGATTTTCAGCGACTGGAAAGGCCACTTGCCTGTGCAAGGGCAGGACCGAGTTGATGAGGTGACTGATGAGTAAGTCCGGTTCGATTGACACTGGCGCGGTCATGGCTTCACTGACGATATATCGCACATGTCCGCGCACGTGCTTCACCACGCTGTAAGCCGCGTCGAACAGAAAGAGGCCAACCAAAACGGACCAGAATCCCATGAAATAAGAACGGAACGTCGGCGCGATGGCCATGTAGACGCCGAAGATGATGAGAATAGCGGCGATCAGCATGCCGCAGATCCCTGCGAGGCGAGTTGCTTCTTTGATGTCGTTGGTGCGACGCCACAAGATCGCGCGGAGCACGCGTCCACCATCAAGCGGATAGCCAGGAAAAAGATTAAAGATGGCGAGCAGCAGGTTTCCGGCGCCGAGAAGCATTAACACCCCGCCTGCTGTGGGGTAGTTCATGAGCATCGCCGGGATCATCAGCAGAAAGCAGATGGCTCCAAACAGAAAACTCGCTGCCGGACCAGCGATGGCGATGCGAAACTCTGCACGCGGACTCTCCGGTTCATTGCGAAGTCTCGCCAGCCCGCCAAAGGGATGCAAAACGATCTCGTCGATCTCGATTCCTTCAGCGCGGCCCATCAGCGCGTGTGAGAGTTCATGCCCGAGTACGGAAAGAAACAAACCCACAGTGGTCACTACTGCCAGTATCCACGCGCCCGCTACGCTGACGGCTTCCATTTTGTATCCGCCGACCCACATCCCGCCGCGCGCAAGGTTCACCGCGATCAACCAAACGCTGAGGAAGAAAACTACAAACCAGCGATAGTCAAAGCGCACAGGAATGCCAAAGATTCGCGCGACTGTCACTTGCCGTTTGTAGAATTCCAGAATGTTCATGTGCCGGGATTAATGGGACTCTGTTTTAGATCTCATAAGCAGTCGCTTCGGTGTCAATAGCTGCATGGGGCTCGGTGCGTGAGACGCGGCGCAGCAACAGGGGTTCTTCATAAAGTTGCGACAGACCGCGCACGATCGCGAAGCGTGGGTCATCGGCGACCCGCACCGCAAGACCGAGTTCTTTTGTGAGGTAAGTTGGCAGTCCTTCTAAGGAAGCGCCGCCGCCGGTCAGTATCAGTCCACGGTCGAAAACGTCGCCGGCAACTTCCGGCGCCAGTTCGGTAAGGAAAGAACGCACTTCTTCGCCGATGCGCTTGATCACGGGCATCGTGATGGTGTGAACTTCGCCGGCCGTGATATCGACAGCGCCGGGACTGCCTGTTTGCACGTCGCGGCCGCGTACATTGATCTTTTTCTCGGGATTTTCCGGTTCCATCGCTGAGCTCAGTTCAAGTTTCAGTCGTTCGGCGGTCTGCACGCCAATGGTTAGACCCCGATGACGCCGCAAACGATCCATAATTGCGACATCAATATCTGAACTCCCGATTCTTTCCGCCCGCGAGGCGATGATCGAACCGCTGATGATCGCTGCGACGTTGGTCGTACCGCCGCCGATATCCACCACGGCAGCGGCGTGTTCGTCGTTGATCGGAACGCCGGCGCCGATGGCCGCAGCCTGACCCTCCTCGATCATGTAAACCCGACTGATCCTCGCTTCTTCGGCGGCAGCAAGCAGGGCGCGCTGTTCGACCTGAGTCACTTCCGAAAGGACGCTCATGACTGCACGGCGGCTAAAGTGAGAGATACCGCTGCGAGCTTCTTTTACGAAGTGGTCCAGCATCGTCCGCGTGCGTTCGAAATCGGCGACCACGCCATCGACGAGCGGTGCGATCACGGTGACATCACGCGCTTCCCGCCCTTGCATCTTGTGGGCTTCGTTGCCGACGGCGATCACTTCACCGGTGACTTTGTTAACCGCGACGACGGATGGTTCATCGACGACCACGCCACGCCCACGCACCGCGATAATTGTGCTGGCGGAGCCCATGTCGATCGCCATTGAATCTGAGACAAGATTTCGTAATGCGTTGAGGCCGAGGAAGGTTTTGGTTTTACCTATGAAAGACATAAAGCTAAAAGAAAACATAGGCCCAATTGGACCTATAGGACCTATTTGTTCAATCAAGCACGCTCGACTAGAACGATCCGCTTGCTCGTTGCCAGTCGACTTCCCAAAGATTCACTGGTTGCTGACGGTTCTTCACCATGATCGCCTCGCGTGGTTTCAACTTGTAACGACTGTGCGCCGCCGTAGCAGTCGCATCGCTGATCAGAATCTCGCCGCCACGCGCATTAGACTCCAACCGCGACGAAGTGTTCACAGTATCGCCAATCGCAGTGTACTCCGAACGCCGATCGGAACCGACATAACCGATGATCGCTTCGCCGGTATGAAGGCCCATGCCGACGCCGATTTCTGAAAAACCTTCCTCGCGCAATTCGCGATTGATCCCGAGAAGGCGTCGTTGCATCGCTACCGCGGCGTTCAGGGCATTCGATGCGTCATCCGGCGTGGCGGTGGGCGCTCCGAACAGCGCCATCAAACCATCGCCAAGATATTTATCGAGTGTGCCGCCATGCGCGAAGATGATGTCAGTCATCGCTGAGAAATAACGGTTGAGCAGACTGACGATCTTTTCCGGCGGCGCATGTTCTGAGATGCGCGTGAAGCCACGAATGTCTGCAAACAAGATCGTGATTGTCTGACTAACGCCGCCGAGTTTGAACGACTCGGGATTCTCCAACATCTGTTTCACGACGTATTCCGGAAGGAACCGGCTGTAGTTTGCTCGGGCCACTTCCTCGCGCGCGAGTCGTTCGTGGGCTCGCGCATTCTCAACCGCGATCGCCGTTTGTGCCGCTACCGCGCTGATCAATTCGAGATCGTCAGGCTTGAACGCCGCGAAAGGATCGAGACGATCGGCATACAACGCTCCATGCACTCGTGATTCAGCGACGAGCGGTGCGCAGATCGTAGAGCGCACACCCTGCGAGACGATCGAATCAACACCTGCAAACTGCTCGTCAGACGCGGCATCCTGGGACAACAACGCGACGCGGTCCCTCATCACCTTGCGCGTAATCGTGCGGCCGATCGAGAGTTTGCGTGCATGGGCCTCGAGCTTGTTATCGCGCGCACGCATGGCGATCGGAGTCAGGTTAACGTCTTCGCGACCTCCGGCTTCCTGGTCCGCAAGCAGTGCAACCACGCGATCCGCCGGAGTCGATCTGAAAATGACGTCAGTCGCCTTTTCGAAGATGGCGTTCAGGTCAAACACAGAACCCAGCGTCTTACTCATTTCATAAAGCGCGCTGAGGATGTTTGCCTTGCGTTGCAGTGTCTCCATAACCTTGTCGCGTTGCGGCGAGGTCGTGACTTCGTCTTTCGAACGAAGCACTGTAGACATCACATCGTTTGCGGAGATCAACAACTGCGTGTGACCAAGCGGCTTGTCGTCGTAGCGAACGTCCGTTGTTCGTTCTTCAGCCGGCTGCTCGAAACGAAGCGTGCTGGCGCCGATCGTGATGCGATCGCCGTTTTTGAGTTGGTGTTCGAAGTGCGGCTCGCCGTTTATAAAAACCTTGTTCGCACTGCGGCGAAGTTGTCCGTTGATGACAGCGCCGTCGATGATCGTGAAAACGCCGTTTTCGGATTGGTTGACGTGCGAGTGATAACGTGAAGCGCGTGGATCATCCAACACCACCGAGTTGTCGGGCGCGCGGCCAATCGTGCAAGCGGCATTTGGCAGAAAGTTGAATTGCCACTGTCGGCCACTCGCGTCGGTGATTTTCAGGTGAGCCATGGCCCGGCGATTCTAACAGTAGAAACTTAAAGCTGACAACGGGTTTGCCTCTCTATCCACAGATTACAGAGATTGATCCACATAATCTGCGTAATCTGTGGATGAAGAACTCGAATTCAGCTATGATGCGCGAACCTCAGCACCGCCAAAGGAGTAATCGTAATGAGCTTCCTCCTGCGTTATGTGTTTACACTCCTGATCGCAACTTTCGCGCTGACTGTTCCTATGTTTGCGCAATCCACCACGCCTAACAAGACGTCGCGCGGCACGATCTCAGGACGCATAACTATCAAAGACAAAGGCGCGGCCGGCGTCGTCGTGGGAATACGCAAGCCTTTTCGCGGGAATCCTTTTGAATCTGAACTACCCTTGAAAGTGGTTACCGACCAGGACGGCAATTATCGAATCACAAATCTCGTCGCTGGTAGTTATGAGGTCATGCCATCAGTGCCGGCCTACGTGGTTGCCGGACTTAACCTCGCAAAAACGAAGAGTGTGAACGTAGGTGAAGACGAGAATGTCGAGAGTATCAATTTCTCACTTGTTCGCGGTGGCGTGATCACAGGACGCGTGCTCGATGCGGACGGTCAGCCGGTGATTCAGCACGGCGTACAAGTCTATCGAATAGACGCTCTCGACAAGCAATCTCAGCAGCCGCCCCAACCACTTCCTATGAACGCTGGGGTAACCGACGATCGCGGCATCTATCGAATGTATGGACTCACCGCGGGTCGTTATAAGGTTTCCGCGGGAAAGGCAGACGACGCATTTGCCGCGCCGGGTATGCCTGGACGCGCCACCTATAAGCAGGTTTTTCATCCCGATGTAACTGACGCCACTAAAGCGACGATCATCGAAGTCACCGAAGGAAGCGAGGCGAAGGATGTCGATATCACCCTCGGTCGCGCACTGCAAACATACTCGGCGAGTGGGCGAGCTGTTGACGAAAAGAATGCGCCCGTTCCAAATCTCCGCTTTGGACTACAACGCGCGACTGGTCAACGCATGGAGTTCGTCAACAGCATGGCCGTTTCAAACTCACAGGGCGATTTTGTGGTCGAGGGACTAATTCCCGGCAAGTACGGAATCTATATTTTCCCCAATCAGGGTGAGGACGCCCGCGTGCCCTCCTTCAACTTCGAAATCGTCGACCAGGACGTCAGTGGCCTCACTCTCAGACTCACCAAAGGCGGAAGCATCAGTGGAATCGTCACGGTTGAAGGCGAAGACAAGACCGCTTTTGAGAAGGTGACCAAGATGCAATTGAGAGCATTCATTCAGGTCGGCGGTGGTTTCGGCGGTTCATCTTCTTCTCCGATATCTCCCGATGGCAGTTTTCGTTTGGCCGGTCTCTCGGCGGGAAATGTCCAGATCATACTGGGTTCAATGATGATGGTGCCGACGCCAGGCTTCACGATTAGTCGCATTGAACGCGACGGCGTAGCCATACAAAGAACTATCGAGATGAAGGACGGTGAGAACATTACCGGAGTTCGCGTGGTTGTTACTTATGGAACTGCAACGCTTCGTGGCGTAGTAAAACTCGAGAACGGGTCTCTGCCGGAAGGCGGAAGGATGTTTGTGAGGTTAGGCAAGCCGGGTGATCCCGCCGGTTTTGGGCGACCGTCGGGTGTGGACGCACGCGGACATTTCCTGGTGGAAAATGTTACACCAGGTTTGTATGAGCTCTCGGTAATGGTGTTCACGCAGACTGGGCAGACGGTTAAGACTATCAAGCGAGATGTCACTGTTCAGGAAGGCGTGGCCAACGAGATCGCTATCACCATCGATATGTCGGTTCCCAATCCTTAATCATGAGCGTCAACTCACCGCAACTACTACCTACGTTGGTTCTTTTGTTTTCGGTGTGTCTACCGGTGTTAGGTCAGTCTGAGTCATTGGTTCGCAAGAATACCGATGAACCGGAAAATGGTGAGATCACCGGAAAAGTCGTAAACGAAAGTGGGCAGCCTCTGGCGGGAGCATCATTGTTTGTTCGTCCGGCTGGGTTGATGACCATGTCACGCACCACGACGAGCGATGCCGAGGGGAATTTTCGAGTTACTAGTCTGGAACCGGCTCTGTACCTGATCTCGGCTTTCGCGCCTGGATACACGTCGGAGTTCTCTGATCTGAACCCGACGAAAAAGCATTACCGCCTCGGCGATAACGCGCGTGTTGAAATGGTCCGGGGTGGCGCGATCACTGGAACCGTCATGAATGCGGCTGGAGAACCGGTGATTGCAGCGCGAGTTCGCGCGATCATGCTCCGCGATCCGAAAGGTGACGGACCAAGCTTGACGAACTTTTCATTCAACGAGCAGCAGACGGACGATCGCGGAATCTATCGAATCTGGGGTTTGGCTCCGGGAACTTACCTTGTCAGCGCCGGCGGATCGAGTTTTTCGCAGGCGTTTCAATTCAATCCCTACGATGCAGACAGCCCAACATATGCGCCGTCGTCGCTAACCCGCGACACTGCTGCCGAGATAAATGTCAGGAGTGGAGAAGACAGTACTATCGACATTCGATACCGTGGCGAGCCGGGTTATGTGGTCAGCGGGACGGTGAAGACCTCCGCGCAAAATGGACCAACGGTAAATCTCATACCAGTGGGTGGCAATGCGCTGCCGTCGGCGGTTTCTTTCCAACCGCCGGGAGGTCGAGGTTTTGCATTCCATGGAGTGGGTGACGGAGATTACGATCTGGTTGCGCAGGAGGCCACTTCCGGTCAGGCCGCTATTCCGACCTTTGCACTTTCTGACACTAAGCGGATCACTGTGAAAGGGGCCAACGTCACGGGAATTGAACTCGTTCCCAAACCCTTACCATCGCTGAGCGGACGAATCACACTCGAACCGTCGAAACTTCCAGACTGCCGGGGCAAACGGCCGCCGGTTTTTGCGGAAACCCTGATTCAACTCCAGCGGGAAGAAAAAGAGGCGGAGAAAGATAAGGCTCTATTTTTCCGGGTATTTGAAATCTCCGCGTCGCCTGACAAGGGTGGAGCATTCGTTTTTCGAAATCTCGTCCCCGGGCGATATCAATTCGACACGCGTTTCTATGCTCGCTACTGGTACTTGCGAACGATCACCCTCGGAAGTGCACCAGCCGCAACCGCCGCGAAGACTCAAGGTTCAAAGACTGACGCAGCGGCGAACTGGACCGTTGTAAAGACCGGCGATCAACTGACGAACCTCACAATCATACTGACAGAGGGAGCGGCGTCGATTCGCGGCAAATTGCCGTTGGCTGAAGGCGCATCAGCGCCTGCGGGCGCGTTTGTTTTTCTCCTTCCTGCTGAGCACGACAAAGGCGAGGACGTATTGCGTTTCTTCGTTACGGAAGTCGCCGCTGACGGCACGTTTGCGCTGAACAATCTGCCGCCTGGTAAGTATTGGACTCTTGCCCAAACCACAAACGACGCGCAAATAACGGCAGCCGGCAAGCTGCGCCAGCCCGAGTCCGCGGCGGCACGAACAAAGCTGCGTCGCACGGCGGAGACGGCAAAGTCTGAGCTTGAATTAAAGCCCTGCCAGAACCTCGCTGATTATCAGCTTCCGTTGAAGAATTAATAGGTCATATAGGACTAATATGACCTATGGGTTCAAACCTTGACCTTTCGCAAGATAGCTTGCTAGACTCAATCAACTTACCAAACAGGGCTTCGACGCAATCAGCGTCCTCGTAAATTTCCCCAAGACCCGCGCGTGCGGCGCAGTCTGATGTTTTCAAATTCGATGGAGGTGCATGGTGGGCTTCAAAGTCGGCCAGAAAGTCGTTTACCCGAATCATGGAATCGGGACCATCGAGCAAATAGAACAGAAGCAAATAGGCGCAACACTCTTACCTTTCTATACGCTTCGTCTTGCTGCTAATAACTCCCTGGTCTTAGTTCCGGTCTCCAATGCTTCAGAAGTTGGCCTGCGCGCCCCAATCTCGTCGGGTGAGTGTGACATGCTTTTCAAAGCACTAGCAGATGATTTTTCTTCCCCCGCTAATGATTGGAAGGACCGCTTTAAGGAATTCTCAGAGAAAATGCGCACCGGCGACATCTTCGAGGTTGCCGATGTTCTCAAGCATTTAACGTATTTGAGCAACCTCAAGCCACTCTCTTTTCGGGAACAACGGATGCTCGAACGTTCCCGTTACCTGGTTATTTCAGAGTTAGCTGCCGTTTGCCGCCAGCCGGAATGCAATATCGAACCTCGAGTCGATCAGGCACTCGCTCGCGCACACAGCAAGCACGACCGGCGTCCCGTCCGCGCCCGCGCAGCAGGCGCCACCGCCGGACACTAAGAGCTCCTTTACGTAGAAAATCGAGCAAACTCCTCCCAGGCACAGACCTTGACGTGTGTCCGCCGAGCTATAGGCAGGAGCACTGATCAGGGCAAGGGATTTTTAACCACAAAGACACAAAGACACGAAGTTCATTTTCAACTTTGTGTCTTTGTGCCTTCGTGGTTCAAAAATCGCCATGCTATGATTTCCGCTTCACACGAGAATGGATGAGCTGCCAAGTATCTGCTTAAGTTTGGTGTTCGCTGAAGGCGACGCGGCCGTTTCCTACTCCGCCGGAACAATAATCATCAAACTCCTGTCCGTCCTGGTGCTCGTTGCCGCGAATGGCTTCTTCGTCGCCGCCGAGTTTGCTCTGGTCGGAGTGCGTGCTTCGCGGATTGAAACTCTCGCAGCTTCCGGCAGTCGCGCGGCGAAGCGCGTGCTCGAACTCCTGAAGAACCTCAACTCCTACTTGTCCGCGTGTCAGTTGGGAATCACACTCGCCTCCCTTGCACTCGGATGGATCGGCGAACCCGCGATCGCACGATTGTTGGAAGGACCACTGTCGCGACTCTCCGAGACATGGCATCACATCATCTCTTTCGGGATCGCCTTTTCGATCATTACTGCCCTGCACATCGTTCTCGGCGAACAGGCGCCGAAGCTACTGGGTCTCGCCATCGCCGAGAAGATCGCGCTCGCCATCGCACTGCCGCTGCAACTCTTCTATCGCGTTCTTAGCTGGCCCATCCGCGCGCTTGATTGGGCGAGTGTTCGTGCGGTGCAACTGCTCGGCATCAAGGCGACTGACGAACACGCTTCAACCTACACAGAAGAAGAACTCCGTCGTTTGGTAGATAAGTCGCGCGAGAGTGGACTCCTGCGAGCCGAAGAGCGCCGCCTGATTCATCGCGTGTTTGAGTTTTCCGACACGCTGGTCCGCGAAGCGATGGTGCCTCGCACTGAGATGGCTGCGATCCCCGACACCTACTCGCTCGAACAGATCACGAAGGCGTTTGACCAGCATCGCTATTCACGTCTGCCTGTCTACCACGAATCGTTCGATGATGTTTGCGGCTTCATTCACAGTAAAGACGTAATGCCCTACTTGATATACCCGGAGAGATTCAAGCTCCGGGACGTGCTGCAACCGCCGATGTACGTTGTTGACACAGCGCGGCTCGAACAGGTGCTGCGCCAAATGCAAAAAGCAAAGATGCATTTTGGCTTTGTGATCGACGAACATGGTGGACTCGAAGGAATCATCACGCTTGAGGACCTGCTCGAAGAGATCGTCGGAGAGATCTCCGATGAACATGACGAGGAAGTCAACGAACAGATCACTGAAGTTGATGCCTGCACCTATGTTCTCGACGGCGGACTGGCGGTTAGAGATCTCAATCGCCGTTTGAAACTCTCGGTGCCTGAGTCGGAAGCCTATACAACTGTCGGCGGGTTTTTGATGACGCAGGCCGGGCACCTGCTGAAGCCCGGCGAAGTCGTCCAGTACAATGGTTTGGTTTTCAAAGTGGAACGTGTTGAGAAACGCCGCATCATGCGGGTAAGGTTGGAAATTGTTCAGACTGAAGAAGAAGGGGAGTTAAAGGATGAGCTGGATCGAGCAAGTGCAGGCACGTGAAATTTTGGACTCGCGCGGTAATCCGACGGTCGAGGCCGAAGTGGTTTTGGCTGATGGAGAGATGGGCCGTGCCTCAGTACCTTCGGGCGCATCCACCGGCGAAAACGAGGCGGTCGAACTTCGCGATGGCGACAAAAAGCGGTACGGCGGCAAAGGCGTACTGAAAGCGGTTCAAAACATCAACGAAGTCATCGCTCCTGCGTTGCAGGGGTTCGACGCGCTGGACCAGGCTGAGGTCGATCGCGCGCTCATCGAGTTGGACGGCACCAAGACGAAATCCAAACTCGGTGCGAATGCTTTGCTCGCCGTTTCAATGGCGACCGCGCGAGCCGCTGCCGCGGCAGTCGAACTGCCGCTTTACAGATATCTCGGTGGTCCAAACGCACGCACGCTGCCCGTGCCGATGATGAACATCGTCAACGGTGGTGCACATGCCGACAACAACGTCGATTTTCAGGAGTTCATGGTTGTACCGGCGGGTGCCGCAAGTTTCAGCGAAGCGCTTCGCGTGGGTGCAGAAGTTTTTCATCAACTGAAAGCAGTCCTGAAGAGCAAAGGCTACGCGACGAGCGTCGGTGACGAAGGCGGGTTTGCTCCGAACCTGAGATCTAACGAAGAGGCAGTTGAAACGATCCTCGAATCGATCGTCAAAGCAGGCTACACGCCGGGAAACGATTGTTTACTGGCGCTGGATCCCGCCGCAAGCGAGTTTTACGACGGTAAGCGCTACGTCTTCAAGAAGAGCGACAAGAGAAAACTGACCAGCGCTGAGATGGTTGCGTACTGGAAGAGCTGGTGTGATCAGTATCCGATCGTTTCGATCGAAGACGGCATGGCGGAAAACGATTGGGCCGGTTGGAAGACGTTGACTGACGAACTGGGAGATCGCGTGCAACTCGTCGGCGACGATCTGTTTGTAACGAACACGGCGTTTCTGCAAAAAGGAATCGACCTTGGAGTAGCGAATTCGATCCTGATCAAAGTCAATCAGATCGGCACGCTTACTGAGACATTGGACTGCATTGAACTGGCCCAACGCAACCGTCGGACGACGATCATCTCGCATCGTTCCGGTGAAACTGAAGATCCGTTTATCGCCGATCTCGCGGTTGCCACTAACGCAGGGCAGATCAAGACCGGATCGCTTTCGCGCACTGATCGGACCGCAAAATACAATCAACTGTTGCGCATCGAAGAAGATCTGCGTGGCGCCGCGCGTTATCCCGGCCGCAAAGCATTTCATCAGATCAGCCACAAAAAAGCACAGAAAGCACAAAAGGTTTAATCTCCGAAACGATGAATAAGAGAAAAGGTCCACTGGCGCTGATCGTGATCGATGGTTGGGGGTACTCGGCGGCCCGCGAGGGCAACGCGATCGCGCTGGCCGCAACACCCTTCTACGATGAACTCTTCGAAAAGTATCCGCACACGCTTCTCGAGGCGCATGGGTCGCGCGTCGGTTTGCCCGCAGGCGTGATGGGAAACTCGGAAGTGGGGCACTTAAACATCGGCTCCGGCCGCGTGATTCGGATGGACGTTTCGCTGGTGGACCACGAGATCGAAACCGGCGCCTTCTTCCGCAATGCAGTTTTGAATGAGGCAATGGACAAGGCGCGTAACCAGGGCAGGGCGCTCCACTTGATGGGCCTGATTTCAGACGGCCAGGTCCACTCTTCGCTGACCCATCTTTATGCGCTCTTGAAAATGGCGAAAGAGCGCGGACTCGAAAAGGTCTTCATCCACTGTTTTCTCGATGGACGCGATACGCCACCGGCGTCAGGTTCTGATTACGTCGCACAGTTGCAGCGGAAGCTCGATGAGATTGGTTGCGGCGAGATCGCAACCGTCGTCGGCCGTTACTACGCAATGGACCGCGACAAGCGCTGGGAAAGAACACAGCGTGCTTACGAGCTGCTAACGAAAGCAATTGGTGAACGAGCAACCGATCCGATCGCTGCGATCAAACAGTCGTATGAACGTGGTGTCACGGATGAATTTGTCGAGCCTGTCTCGATCATTCGTGGCGATGGTAGTCCGGTCGCGACGATCAAAGACGACGACTCAATTATCTTCTTCAACTTCCGTCCGGATCGCGCGCGGCAGTTGACACGCGCGCTGTCGCTTGGTGAGTTCAACGAGTTTCCGATTACGGTTCGCCCGCGAGTTAACTTCGTTTGCTTCACGATGTACGACAACACTTTCAATCTTCCCGTCGCGTTTCCGCCGCGCGTGCATCGCAACGTGCTCGCGGAAGTTTGGGGAAAGGTTTGTGTTCGTAACTACCGGCTCGCCGAAACTGAGAAGTACGCACACGTCACCTACTTCTTCAATGGCGGTGTTGAAAAGGAGTACCCGTGTGAGCACCGCTTGCTGGTGCCGTCGCCAAAGATCGCAACTTACGATCTGGAACCCGAGATGTCGGCGTTTAAGGTGACTGACAAAGTGCTGCGTGCCGTCGATGAGGGCGACACCGACGTTTTCGTGATCAACTTTGCGAACCCTGACATGGTGGGCCACACGGGGAAACTCGACAAGACGATCGAGGCGTGTCAGTACGTCGATACCTGCCTCGGCTGGATCACCAAGCACATACGCCTGGCGGGAGGCATCACGCTCATCACTGCCGACCACGGCAATGCGGAACAGATGGTCGATCCGATCACAGGCAGCCCGCATACTGCGCACACGACCAACCCCGTGCCGTTCCATTTAATCGATGAAGAGTCGATTGGAGCAAAACTTCGCGATGGTGGCGCGCTCGAAGACGTCGCGCCGACGATGCTCGGTCTGTTGGGACTGGAAAAACCATCTGAAATGACCGGTCGAGACTTAAGAGAGCTTTAGCCATAGATTTCACGGATGAAGATTGATCGGTTTGATCCGCGCAACATACTCGTCATCGATTTTGGACAGCTCGGAGACGTAGTAATGAGTCTGCCCGCTTTGCGGGCTATACGCGAGCGATTTCCTTATGCGCGGATCACGATCGCCGTTGGTAAGCCGGGTGGGGAACTGATTCATCTCTCGGGTTATGCAAACGAGATAATCGAAGTCGATCGCGTTTCGCTGCGTGACGGCCCTACGCTGATCTCGATCGGCCGCATTATCAAGTTGGTTTCCAGCGTGCGGAAGTTGAAATTTGACTTTGTCATCGACCTGCACAGTTACTACGAGACCAACATCCTCGGTTTTCTGTCAGGCGCGCCGCATCGGCTCTACTCGCGCCGCGAGAATCGTTCTCTCGACTTCCTGGCCAACTTCCAACCTCGCCCGGCGAGGGAAGTGCAAACCACTCACCTCATCGATCGTTATCTCGATCTCCTGAAACCACTCGACATTCAGAGTCCGTCGCGAATCCCAAAGCTGAGAACGACCGCTGAGGCGGATGCGGCTGTGGAAGCTCTGTTAAAGAAGGAGAAAGCAAGTTCGGGCGAGCTGCTCGTCGGGCTGTTTCCGGGCGCCGGACATGCCGGGCGCCGCTGGCCTCCGGAGCGTTTCGGTGAACTGGCCGATCATCTGGTGCGGAACGACCGCGTCAGAGTCATCGTCTTTGCCGGCCCCGAGGAGCGAGAAATCATCGGGCAAATGCGGCCACTGTTCCCGTCCGGCACCGTCTTTTTCGATCGGCTGACGATCCCGCAACTCGCATCCGCCCAAGCCCGTCTGACCCTCTTTGTCTCAAACGACACGGGACCGGTTCATATCGCGGCGGCGGTCGGAACCCCGGTCATCGTGATTCTGGACCGACCGGATCCACACAGTTTTATCCCGCTTGGCGACGCCCATCAGGCCATCTTCGGGGCTTCAATTGACGCTATTTCGGTGGAAAAAGTCTACAAAGCCGCCCATGAACAGCTCGCTGCCAGCCGCACCGATCAACTCTTCCTGTCCGAGACTTCCTGATCTGGTCGCCCTGACCCGCTGCTAAACAAAGATAGGTATAGACAAACATCGTTTAACTTCGCTAGTATGGCTAGGGCCGTTGGGTGTCCTGACGGAAGTAAGGTTTGACCTGCCCGCCTCACGACAAATTCTTTCCAAGTTGGCCTGCCTCAGCGAATTGGAGAAAACAATGTCAAGAATGCCTAAACGATTCTGTTTAATCACGCTTAGTCTGATGGTTTTGAGCACCGCGGCAACGGCTCAGACCAACGTCACGGCTAAAGCCGCTAATGCCCCCGCCGTAACTCCCGCCGTTGAGACTGACAGATCGCGAGACGGCTTGATTGGTCCCGTTCGGCGCGTCCGGACTGAGGTCGCCAAGTTGTTGATGGCAGACGGTCGCCTGGGCGAAAGCAAGCACGTGCTCGTCGAGCTGGTTGCTTACGACCTGAAGGGCAACAAGATTGAGAACCAGTATTTCCCCATGCCCGGCGCGACTCTGACCGGTAAGGAAGTCTACAAGTACGACGAGAAAGGCAACATTAGTGAGATGACCCTGCTCAACGCCGATGGCACTTTGTTGAGCAAGGAGATCTACAAGTATGAGTTCGACTTTCTCGGCAACTGGAACAAGATGACGACTTCGGTGGCTGTCGTCGATGCACGTGGCGTTACTTTCGAAGCGACGGAAATAACTTATCGCGCGATCATGTACTACCTCGATGAGAGCGTCGTGAAGGCGGCTACGCCCGGAGCGTCTTCGTCCGCAGCGGCAACCACGCCGCAGCCCGTTGCTCCGCCGCCGGCTGCGAACACCACCACGAAGCCCGCGAACGATCCAAAGCCGACTGCAAACAACAGACGCGATCCGAAGAAAACTCCCAGCACCAGTGGTCCCGAGTTGCCGGCAGCATCGGCATCAGCGACCAAACTCGGATCCGGACAAGTTGAACTGAAAACGGCGCCCGAGAGTCCGGCCGCCGAAGTTCCGATCGTTAAGATCGATGAGCCACCGCCGAGTCCTGGGCCGAAACCGATCCTGAAGCCGATCTCAGGTGGCGTTCTCAACGGAACTGCGGTGTCTCTGCCCGCCCCGGCTTATCCTGAAGCTGCCAAACGGATGCGCGCTGCGGGAACGGTCGTCGTGGAAGTGGTTCTCGACGAATCGGGCAAGGTAGTCTCGGCGAATGCGACCAGTGGCCCCGCGATCTTGCGTGAAGCAGCCGTGCAAGCCGCGATGAAAGCCAGGTTTTCTCCAACGAAACTCTCCGGTCAACCGGTGAAAGTTTCAGGCGTGATCAATTACAAGTTTGCTTTGCTTCCTTAACCTACCCGACGTGGCGCGCCGGTTTGCTCCAGCGCGCCACTCTCCCCGTCTTTTCCAACCTGTTGTTGTTTCTCCTAGAAGGGACAAGTTCTCATGGCATTAAGTGGACACCTCAGCGACCTTTCACTTTCCGAGCTGATTGAGTTTTTCTGTAATCAACGCAAGAGCGGCCGTCTCAAAGTTTTGTATCCGAACGGTGCGGGATACTTTTATTTGCAGGCCGGTTCGGTAGTTGACGCACGCATCGGCGTGCTGCATGGCATCGACGCGGTGTATTACGCCCTGACGCTTCCGAATGCCGAGTTTGAGTTTAGCGTGGACGTGGAAGCAAACAACCGCACTATCAATCAACCCTGGACGCAGGTGGTACTCGAAGGACTGCGCCGTTTGGACGAGAACATTGCTCCGGGCTCCGCATTTCCGGCGGGATACGTTGCTGAACCCGATGAGCTCGCGAGTGCTCGAGTTGACCTGGATTCAAATTCCGAAGTTGAGAGATCGTTTTCGCCGGCTTTCCTTTCGATAGGGAAAGAAACGGTGAGTCGCCGCAAGCCACTCTTCATCGGCGCGATCGCGGTTGCGGTCGTCGCGAGTGTGGCGGTGATAGGTGTTCCGGCTGGTTGGTATGGAACGAAGAAAGCTGCCGAAGCATCGACAGCGACGACGAGCACTACTCCAGCTCCCGTAGCCACTCAAGCTGAGACTCCGGCACAGCCGCAGCCTACAAGCGCGGAAGCGACGCCAACGGCAGAAGACCCGGAAGCGGCAGCCAGACGTCAACGCGAGCGGGAACGCAAACTAAGAGAAGCAGCGAGAGCTGCCGGGAATCCTGAGGCTGTTCCACAACCTGAGGCTGTCAAACCTGGCGCGAAGCGAGTGGTGGTAACGGTGACGTATGACGAGTCTGGAAGAGTGACGCAGGCTTCCGGTGGTGATGCGAACGCATTGCGGATCGCGCGACAGAAGCGCTTCCCACCCGGAAAGGCCGGATCGGCGACAGTTTCGATTCCGATCAATTAAGAAGATTAGCCACTGCGTTCATCTGTGGCTAAATTAGTCCGACGATTCCGAGGATCACGAGCAGCCCACGCTTCAATCCAAGATCGCGGTCGCGCGGGTCGTACCATTCATCGAGAGTATGCGAGGAGCCGGAGGTACCTCCGGCTCCAAGTGTTACTGCGGGAATCCCGAGCGAGATCGGTAGATTCGAATCGGTTGACGACTGATCGAGCCGCGGCTCAAATCCCAATGCTTTCGTGCTCGCAATCGCCAGCTCGACAAGTGATGAATCAGGTGGCGTCTCGCCCGTTGGTCTTTCGCCGATCAGTTCGAGATTGAGTTTCAGTTGCGGATCTCCGGCCCGTCTCCTCGCATTCTCTTCCTCAACGGCTTCCAGCATCGCACGTCTGAAAAACGCATCAAGCCGGCGTAGTTCGCCTTCCGCCGCCGAGCGCAGATCGACTTCCATCACGGCTTTGCCAGGAATTGAGTTGACGCTCGTGCCGCCTTCGATCCGGCCCACGTTGAAGGTCGTTCGCGGCTCTTTGGGCGCCGGATAAGCAGCGAGCCGCGAGACTGCGCCACCCATCGCATGCACCGGATTCGGCACACCGAAATCGCCCCACGAATGCCCGCCCGGTCCAATTACTTCCACTCGATAACGACGTGAGCCGAGCGCACGATTCGTTATCCGATCGAGTCCTGGTCCGTCAAAGCTGAGAAACGCATCGACGTTCGACGCCCAGCGCCCTTTCGTCAATAGATGACGGACGCCGCGCAAATTCCCTTCACCTTCTTCACCGACAGTCCCCACGAACAGAATCGAACCCTCGGTGCGAATTCGTTCGGTCTGAAATGCGCCGGCGAGTGCGATGAGTGCGGCAAGGCCACAACCATCATCAGCGATGCCCGGCGCCAGCAATCTGTTCTCTCTTTTGACGACGTTGAAATTCGTCTCTTTCGCAAACACCGTGTCGAGATGTGCGCTGACTACAAACAGCGGCGCACCTGACGCGCCCTGGATCAGTCCAAGGCAATTACCTTCCTCGTCGATCTCGACTTCGGTCAGTCCGAGTTGTCGAAACCTTTCACTCAGATAACGCGCGCGCGCCTCTTCACCAAAAGGGCTCGCGGGTATGGAGCAGATACGAACATGCTCATCGGTGATCGCTTTTGCGTTCGTTTCAAAGAAACCGAACGCTCGCACGACCACCGGAGATGAAAGCAGTTGACGAACCGTGAGGGCTGGTGAAGTTTTAAGCGCAGTAACCATCTCAAACCAACTTCATGATCTCACTCTCTTCAAGCACGCCAGTCGCCGCCTTCGCGTACTCGTAAATACGATTCACGCGGCTCTCGTCGGGCGCGAGTCCGCGTTTCTCGAGCCAATAAATAACATTTGATTTACCACTCATCGGTCCGATCTCGATCACTTGCTCGAGCCCAAACTCGCCGGCCGGCACTCCCGAGTAAACGATATCAGCCAAACGCTGATCGCCTTTTTTATAACTCTTAATGACCGCGGCAGCATGAACGCCGGTCGCGGTCCGAAACGCATCGCGCCCAAACACCGGATAATTCAAAGGCACTGTCCAGCGACAAGCACGCGCCGCTGTTTGGCAATACTCACCGAGGCGCGACAGATCGTTGTCGATCCAGCCCATGAGCTTGAGATTCACGAGCAGCTGATCGAGCGGCGTGTTCCCCACGCGCTCACCCATTCCGAGTGCTGATCCGTGAACTTGATCCGCGCCGGCCTGGATCGCAGCGATCGAATTGATCACGCCGAGGCCACGGTCCTGATGACCATGCCAGTCGAGCCGGATGTTGCCGCCTTGTTCCTCGATGATGCTTTTAACAAACTGAATCACTGCGCGCGCACCGTCTGGCGTCGAGTGTCCCACGGTGTCGCAGACGCAGACAGCTTTCGCGCCACAGCGAATGGCAGTCGTGTAGAGCGCACGGATCGTTTCGGGTTTGGCGCGCGTCGTGTCTTCAGTGACGTACATCACCGGCAGTCCCTGGCTGACTGCAAACGTGACCGCCTCTTCAGTCATCTGCAACAACCGGTCGAGGGTCCAGTCTTCGGCGAAGAACCGCACGGATGAAGAACCGATGAACGTGCAGGCTTCGATCGGAATACCCGCGCGTTGCGAAATCTCTACGATGGGAATGATGTCGTTGCGATGAGTGCGCGCCGCGCAGTTTGGTCTAATCTTGAGTTTCTTGTCGGCGATCTCGCGGGCGAGCCGTTCGACTCCGGCAGCATGTGTACCGCCGGCGCCTGGCAGGCCGATGTCAGCCGTATCGATTCCGAGTGCTTCCATCAAGTGGAGCAACTCGAGTTTTTGCTCGACTGGAGGCTCGCAAACCGAAGGCGACTGCAAACCGTCGCGAAGCGTTTCGTCGTCGATCCCGATATGCCGGTTAGGCGCCGTGAGAGACGGTTCAATTTTGTTCCAATCGTAAACTAGCTCATCGATCGTCACTCGCAGACCTCCGAAAACTTCTGGTTAACAGTTAACAGTGTGAATTGGATTACAGCAACCGTAGAATTGAATGTCAAGAATCCACAGATTACACAGATTTCATTAACCAATCTGTGTAGTCGGTGGATAGAAAAGCCGAAACCGGAGGAAAATGGTTCTTGCTATTGAGGTGCGTCTGAGCTAGTTTCTGCGTGTTTTTCACGGCCCTCCAAGTCGAAGAATCACGTCGTATCTATCTTGCGGCCTCTGAGGATACGTGGTTAGTTGACGACTGCTAAGGAACCATTTGACGAGTTGCTCGATTGGCTGGACAGCGATCGAGAGACTGCCGCCCGCAGGTATGAAAATATTCGCGCGGGATTGGTCCGGCTCTTTATTTCTCATGGCATCAGCGACGGCGCTTTCTATGCGGACGAAACCATCGACCGCGTGATGAAGCGTCTCCCGGAAATCAGACCAACCTTCGTCGGCGAACCCGCGCGTTACTTTACCGGTGTCGCGCGCAACATCGTGCGCGAGGCGATCCGGAGTAAGGAAGTGCTGCCGGAAGAAATGCCCGAGGGGTCAAGTGAAGAGAACGAAGACAACGAAATGCTCGACTGCCTGAAGCAGTGCCTGAAAGAATTGCCTCCGGACCGGCAGGAACTGATTCTCGATTACCATCTCTACCACGGGCGCGCCAAAGTTGAATTGCACAGGGAAATGGCGGCTGAGCTTTCAATCACCGAAGGCGCCTTACGTACGCGGGCACACCACTTACGGGTCACTTTGGAAGAATGTGTACTGAAATGCTTGCGGAATCATCTGGGGACACAAAACTCGGTCGCAACATCATAATCAATAGGTTAAGCGGCAGGGGGTGGCGGCTATTAAAGAAGAGGCTCAAAACGAAATAAGGCGTTATCTACTAGGCCAACTCGATGACACCGACGAAGAGCGGCTGGAGTTTCGTTTATTAACAGAGCCATTGTTTGTAGAGGAATTTGACACGATCGTTGACGAGCTTACCGATCAATACGTCCATGATGAGCTTGATAGCGGCGAGCGCATTCGTTTCGAGCAATACTTCCTGAAGGCCAAAGAAAGACAAGTCAAAGCGAAGTTTTCTTCCGCTCTGATCCAACACGCTTCAGCGACGCGAGGCGCCAAAGCAGATCCAGTTGAAACCCCATCATTACTCGACCGGCTCATCGCGTTTCTGTTTCCGCAGAGCATGGCGTTTAAGTTTGCCACGACTGCGGCGGTCCTGGTGCTGGCGGTAGGAATTGCATACCTCGCCTATCGCGGAGCATCCACGCCGCAGACGTTTGCGTCGATCGAGTTATCGATTAGCCAGGCTGATCGGGCTGATGGCGCGCAGCGAAAGTCTTTGCAACTCGCGCCAGGCACTGATGCAGCCAAACTCATCCTCAACCTTCCTGATGGTTCCCCACAATATCAAAGTTATAGAGTTGACCTGGTTACACGCGAGCGCGCGACGACGACGCCGCTCGAAGTGACAGAACAAACTTCACGCACGGTTACGGCCGTTGCGCCAGCCGAGCTGCTCAAGCGCGAAACGTATGCGATACATCTGACGGGTGTCAAAACGGATGGAAGCGCGGAACGCGTGCCTGGGACTTACTACGTAACAATCGAATAGCGGTTGGAAAAAAAACCTCTCGCGCAAAGGCGCAAAGACGCAAAGTTCTGACCTCTGGTTGCGGAGGTTCAGAGTTCAAGCTTTAGCTTGCTTGTTGCGATAAAGGCAGCCTAAAGGCTGAACTTAGAAACCGGAGGTCAGAACTTTGCGCCTTTGCGCCTTTGCGCGAGAAATCTTTATCAGGACGCCCACAATCACAAGTAGTAAGACGCCAGCGACGACGATTGTCGCAAGCCATCCACCTTGCGAGGGCACACCGATCTTCTGCTTGTACTCACCCTGCAAAGTAAACGCCGCCCAATAATGTGGCGAGCTCCACCGCGGATCCTTTCGAATCGTGTTTTGCGCCTCACGCAACGCGGCCGCGGGTGTCATCCCCTCTTGCAGCATGTTGGCGTAAAAGTATTTCATCAACTCCGCCGTTGCCTCATCGTCAACACGCCACAACGTCGACGCCACGCTCGAAGCACCCGCGTGCATAAATCCGCGCGTCAGTCCAATAAGACCTTCACCCTGAACTTCTTTACCCAAACCCGTGCGACACGCACTCAGCACCACGAGATCGACCGGCGCACGAAGACGATAAACGTCCTTCATCGTGATGAATCCATCCTGCGGCTCACCGTTTCGATCGACAAGCGACAGAACAAATCCCGACTTCTCAGGCCGCTTCGGATCGAGCATGCCGTGAGTGGCGAGATGAAGAATCGAGTACTTACTCAAGTCAGTCGCTTGCAGCGCTTGTCTCGTCGCCTCGAATCCCGTGGCAACGAACGCCGTTGGACCAGCGAGGTCACGAATGTTGTTCAGTTCCGATCTCGCATAGAAGAGTTCCTGGATCTGCTCGGGTTTGAGCGAGTCGCCGCCCACGCCGATGTCTCGCGAGAGCGCCTGCGTTACGTTCTGTTTCTCCGCTACTTGCCGTCCTGATTCTGCGTCGCGCCATTCCGCGAGATTAGAGAGGAACACTGCGTCTCCGAAAGCGGCGAGCGTCCGTTCGGCAGGTTTTCGTTTTGACAGTTCCTGCCGCAGTTGGCCCAGGATTGATGCGGAAGGGGCATTGATCACTTCCGAGTCTTCGATCAGGAACTTGTCTCCAACCGGGAGGACTTGAAATGGAATGTAATTCAGCGCGCCGTCTGCCACTACGATCACGCGACGCCCCGCAATCTGAGCCGCCACCGGTCCGAGTATTTTTTCTCCTAACTCGCGCGCGGCATTGCGAACTCTCGCATCAACGTCAGCGCCAGGTTTCTGAGACATCAAGTCATACAACGTTCTGACCGCCTCGGTGATGATTGCTTCGTTCGGAAGCGGAAACGCACTAAAGCCATTGTTGGTGACGAGCCAAACGTAACTGGCGTCTGCTCCGACGAAGTACTCGAGCAACACCGTTCGATCGTCCTGGATCACATCGAGTTGAATCTGTTGCAGTGAATACGTTGTCGGTCGACTAATTCGCTCAAACGCCGGATTCTGCACGCGAATCTTTTCGAGCACCTGTCTGTATTCCTCACGCAGACGCGTGAGTGACGTTTCCACTTCGTCGAGTTCAGCTTTGCTGGAGGCCCTTGCCAAAAGATCAATCCGGTAGTCCTCTTTCGCGCGAAGCAGTTGGCGCAGAGTTTTTTCTCGTTCGGCCGTTTCCGCATCGACACCCGTGAGCAGACTGGTCTGCGTGTCGTGTAACAACTCAGCCAACGATCGCGCTCTTGCCAGTTCACTCGCCTGAAACGCCAATACATCCAGACCGGCCGACGGCTGAAGTTTATGTTTACGCATCAGGCACTCGATGTAAGCGGCGTAACGCGCGTGCACGCTCGCGGAGAACGCCTCGGTGAGTTCTCGACCAGTCGCCGTGCTGCGAATGCGTTCAGTGTTCTCGAGTGACTGTTTTAGAAACTCTTCGGCAGCGTCGTAGTTGGAGCCTTTCAATTCAATACGCCCGAGAGCGAATGAAACCGCAGCATCGCTGACGCGATCCGACAGCTTGCGGAACTCCTCGGACGCTTGCAGGTAATACGTACGGGCGCTGTTAAAGTCGCCTTGCCGGTCATAGACCTGACCAATCAACGCGCGAACACGCGCAGCCTGCTTAGGATTCTTTGCTGCCTCATACACGCCGATAGTTGGGAGTAGATATTGAAGCGCGGCGTCGTAGTTCTCTCGTAAAATCTCGAGTTGGGCCAGGTATTCCTGACAGTGAGCTCCGTACGGGGCGTCTGCTGTCTTGAAGCCCTCCAGCGACTCCAGCAAGAGAGTTTCAGCCGCGCCGAGATCTCCCAGCAGCAGGTATGAAGAGCCGATGAACATCGTCATGCGATCGTCGTCAAGCCGCCCTTCGGTTTGTTTGGCAAACTCGAGCGCGCGTTGATAGTGAGTCAAAGCCTGTTCGGGCAATCCGTTTTCATTGAAAAGATCCGCCAGCCCCGCCGCGATTTGCCGTTTCAATTCGGGTTTGCTCTTGTCGTTCATGAGGCCCTGCGCCTGCATGTAGTAGGAGATGGCGCCATCCCAGTCTCCTTTTGCCGACTCGACGAAACCCAGCATATTGAGAGTCTCGGTTTGCTCGGCAATATTGTTCAGTTCGCGCCAGAGTTGCAGTGCTTGCTGGTAGGTTGATGAGGCTTCGACGAGATTGCCTTGAGCATGGTGATACTGTGCTACCCCGTTAAGCGCCAGAGCGATGCCGTAGCTGTCGTTGAGCTCTCGGAATAGAGCCAGAGCTTGTTGTCCGGTCCGGAGCGCGAGTGCGTGATCCTTTAGATTCTGCTGTTCGCTCAGAGCGAGCAGTTGGCGGGCACGTGCTTTGGTTTGTTCCTGGTTGTTAAAAGCAAGTGTCCCTGAAGCATGACAGTGACAGAGAATCCAAACCAATAGAATTTGGACTACGACTTTCGCTCGGATCACTATCACACTCCAGGGTGCTTGCTGGGAGACGGCTAGGCCGACGGCGGCAAGAAAGTCGGGCTGAGCGCAAACAGGTCTCTCGGTCTTTTCGAGTCGGCACGATATCTCATGTCGTTCGGAAAGTTCTTGATTGAGAAACCGGCGTCACCGCCCATCGGATCCTTGGGATCAATCTTCGCTCGAAGATCCAACGCATTCTGACCGTCGCGCGGCCCCTCTTGCGAGTACACCAGACTGATCTTGTCTTCGTACAAGGCGTCATTTCCCAGTAACGAAGGTCTCCCTTGTTCCTTTCGGCTTGGATCGCGCATCGTTGCTTTCCAATAGGCCTCGAGGAACTCCAACCAGGCGGTTTCAAACTCTTCGCCACTGATCTTGTAGGCGCGATACTCCTCGACGATACGCCGAGCCACCGACGGTTCGGACCAGGGGAAGTAGACTGAAAGACCGTGGGCATACTGATACTCAGGTCCGGCGAATTCCGAGCAAACGATGAACTTCTCTTCTGCGCGGCTTCGCTTTGCTTCTTTCTCCTTCTCCAGAGCACTGATAACGTCGTTACACGCCAGCAGCAGTTCCGGCGCCGCTTTGGCCAGCGGCCGGTATTCCTCCAGCTTTTGCTTGAGGCAGTAACAGAAGTCGTAAATGTCGGTGTACATTTCCTGATAAAAGCTCTGCGACTTCCAGTGGGCCAACACAATCAGGTCGATACACTGAGCATCCTTGAGTGCCTCAACCAGCGCCTTTGAAAGCCTGTCGAACGGATCCTTAATCGTTGAGATCTTGCTCAAGTCAAACAACGATAGATCGAAGGGATAACCCGCCAACAGGAAGTCAGTGCTGTTCTGCATGCAGTAGAAGAACATGTCCACCAACATCTGCTTCATTGTCTTTTCACTCAAAGCAGCCTTCTTCTCCAGCGCATCAAAGATGCGTCGCAACATCTGCTTGTAAGGCCAACTTCCGACAAAAACGGTGCCTTGCGAAGCGAGCATGTAGCGGGCCGTCTTCTGGAGTTCATAAGCAACTTCAACCGAGCCCACGGAGCAGCTATGAAAACCTACTAGATCAAAGCTGCCACCGCCCAGCTTAACGTCATCGGAGAACTTTCTCAGCAAGTTGCCCAGGGTTCCGAGCTTTAACGACTGCTCGTCGCCGCTCTCGTCAAAGAGGAACACGTCGTTTCCAACAACCACGCCATGCCCGATGATAAAGAGCAGGTAGTGTTTGGCGGGATACGCGTAACTACAGAACTCGAGAAACCGGTCGAGCGATCGCTGTGGGCCAAACTCGTGCGTCTCGCCGTTAATAGTCTCGCGGCCGTTCGGAGGATGCGGTGGATTGTAATTCTTGACGAATTCGCCAATCGCTTTTTTAACGAATTTGCCGTCTCGCGTTCTTTCGCCGTTCCACAACTTATCGTCGATCAAATTCAGAACCAGAGGCTGCTTGTCGTTGCTGCTTTCGCAGTCACACTCTGAGTTGAGCTTATTGATCATGTTGACGTCAAAAACGTGGGTTGGCGTGCCCTCGGTGAAGGGATCGAACTGCACGATGACGTTCGCCTGTTTGTGAAACCCGGCGGCCTTGATGGCTTTGAGCTGGGAGACCACGCTAATCGCAAGTGGATTGTCGCTCGCGAAGTAAAACATGATCGTGAATTCTTTGGTTTCGTCTACCATAACGATTCCTCCTAGGTTCCAACGGGGGTTAAAGATGGCGAAATGACTATCTGATAGTTATGACAAACTCGCGCAAAATATGTCTCAGGTGACGAGACAGTTGCGGAGGACCAGATGAGAGTTGCCAAAGCTTACTACTTTTAAGTGGTAAGGGGGAGGGAAACATTACAAAAACCACAAAAGACCTTCCGACCTTGAGCCAAAGAGGCGGCCCAAAACGCCTGGCATTTTTGTGCTTCGTTGTGGCGGTCTTGTATGCTATAGCCTCTTGCGCAATTCCAGCTTGAACCAACTAAGTATCTGTGGCAATCAAGACAATCGCCCTGGGGTCTGATCGCGCAGCCAAGATCATGGCTGTGCGCGCCAGCGTAGCCCGCCTCGCCACTATCGATCCGGACTGGGCTAACGCCAATGTCGTCGCTCGACGGGTCGAAACTAACGTTCCCGCGATGCCGCTGACTGACTGGCAGTTGATGCAAGGCGCCAGAGAAAGGGCCTTAGGCGCCCGCGACGCTCTGCGAAGCCGTCGTTTGGAGGCTGATATCTACGTCGGTCTGGAAGGCGGCTTTCACTCGGTTTCTATCGAAGGTGAATGGCACACGTTTCTGCGCGGTTGGGCCTACGCCACCGACGGAGAGAAGAGTGCGTTTGGCGCGGCGCCGTCGATCTCAGTGCCGCCGCATCTCGTGAAGCGAGTTGTTGAAGGCCGGCGCGAGTTGGGCGCGGTTATGGATGAAGTCACCGGTGGCCGCGACATCCGCAGTAAACAAGGCGCGTGGGGCGTTCTATCACGCGACCTGGTCACACGTTCTATGAGTTTTGAACTAGCTTTAATTGCAGCCTTTGCTCCTTTTTATAATCCCAAGCTCTATAACGAACAGGACAGTTAAAAATCAGAATGGACGAACTAGTCGCACAAGTTAACCATGACGAACCACCACCGCACTCAAGAGCGAATGCGGGCTGGGTGGAAGTGATTGCAGGATCGATGTTCTCGGGTAAGTCAGAAGAACTTATCCGTCGTTTACGCCGCGCCAAGATTGCACGCCAAAAGGTTCAGGTTTTCAAACCCGAACTGGACTCGCGCTTTTCCGAGAATCAGATTGTTTCGCACTCGGAGATGAGGCACGAGTCGGCAAACAGCCGTTCGGCGGCCGAGATACTGGCTAAAGTCGATATGGATACTGAGGTGGTCGGTATCGATGAGGGACAGTTTTTCGATAACGAGCTGGTTAACGTGGTCAATACACTCGCGCGAAGAGGTGTGCGCGTGATCATCGCGGGTCTCGATCAGGACTACACCGGCAAGCCATGGGAACCAATGCCTCAGCTTTTGGCCATCGCGGAATACATCACCAAGACCCACGCGATTTGTATGAAGTGTGGCCAGCCGGCGAACTACTCACAGCGCACGTTTCAATCCGAGGAGCGTGTCGCAGTCGGAGCCGCGGACAAGTATGAGGCACGGTGCCGCATGTGTTTCGTGCCACACGCCGACGCCCCCACGGTCCACCCTGACTAGTCCAGCTTTTTGACAGGATTACAGGATTGAACATGACAAGAAAAACATCCTGTTGGTTCTGTTAATCCTGTCTCGATTTTTTGACAGGATTACAGGGTTGAACATGACAAGAAAAACATCCTGTTGATTGTGTTAATCCTGTCTCGATTTGTTTCTGGCAACGAAAATCTGTATCGCACCGTCTCACCTGCCGCAAGAACTTCTTAAAACAGCGTTCCTCAAAAGTGTCTCCCCGCCAGTCAAGGTAACCGTCTCCCTGTGGTCCATGTCTGTCTTCAGGAGTTACGACAATGAAGTCAATGAACTTGGTAATTGCGTTTTTCTGCTTGCTCATCGGTCTCCCGATCGGGCTCTTCATCAACGCCAGGGCCCAGGAACCGGCCAAACAAACTCCTCCCTACGGCTACCGCCTTTCCGGGCCCTACACTCATGGAAATCTCACCGTGTTTCTCGTGCATGGAAAAGACCAAACTAAGAAGACCTTCCTGACGCTTCAGGAAGCCCTCGCACAAAAGAAAGTCAGAGTTTATGAAACGAAGGACGTCAATGAACTCGCGATCAGGAATCTTTCAAACCAGGACGTCTACGTACAGGCCGGCGACATCGTGCGCGGCGGCGAGCAGGATCGAATGATCTCGGTTGATTTCATCGTGCCGCCGAGATCGGGACGAATGCCGATTGCGGCTTTCTGTGTTGAATCAGGCCGCTGGAATAGAAGAGGAAACGAGGAGGCTGGCTCATTCAGCAGTTCAGAGAATACGATCGCCTTGAAGGAATTGAAACTGGCGGCCAAAAGCGGCAAGTCGCAGCAGGCAGTTTGGGAAAATGTGAGTGTGGCCCAGGAGAAACTGAGTCGCAATGTTAATGTCGACGTGAGGGCTCCGGCTTCAGAGTCGAGCTTTGAGTTGACGGTTGAAAACGCGAAGGTGAAAGAGACGACCGCGGCTTACACCACCGCGCTTTCGGGAATACTCAGAAACAAACCGGACGTGATTGGTTACGTGTTTGCGATCAACGGCGAGGTCAACAGCGCAGACATCTATGCGTCGCGGGCGCTGTTCGTGAAGCTTTGGCCGAAGTTGTTGAAGGCCAGTGCGGTCGAAGCGATCGCGGAGTTGAAGCAGGATCTCGACGCGAAGCCCGTGACTGACGAACACGTGATGGGTTTTCTGGCGGAGTCAGAAGCGCCGAAGCCCGCGACAAAGGACGTGACCGCTCGCGTGCGAGTAGTGACCAAAGAAGACGATAAGAACGTCTTGTACGAGACGCAGGACCGGAGTCAGAAGGACGGCTGGGTCCATCGAAATTACATCAAGAAGCAGTAAAAAGAATCACTCGCGCAAAGGCGCCAAGACGCAAAGTTAAGACCTTCGGCATCCGCAGGTCATGACTTTGCGTCTTTGCGCGAGACTGCTTTTTTGTCGTCTGACTGTTGACCGAAACTGCAATGTAGTCATCGCGACAAACAAATGGCGAGCGACGATTCATTTACGTCGCTCGCCTTTTTTTATGAGGCATGCAATTTAAGCATGTAGGGGTGAGGGATTCAGTCAGTGCGTGGGGTAATTTGTCCGCCCACGTCGCCTCGACACCTTGTTTCGAGGTCTGTCGATTGCGACGCTTCAATTGTTATGACTTTCAGATCGGAAACATTTCGGAAATATTTTTTGGCGTGGAGTAAGTGAGGACTTACTCGGTTACGACCCGAAAAGAATAGTTGTCGATAAACTCATCTTGCCCGGACTCCAGCACCCCGCTGAGTTTCACCTGGTAATCTCCGGGACTCAGCATGTCGCCCCCGATCGTTACCGGGACAATGTGTTGCGCGCCTCGTGCCTGCATCTTTAGCTCGTTCTGTGTGTCCAGGCGTTGGCTTTCACGAAACAACTCCGACTTGTAGTTCTGGAAACTGTGGTTTGCTATTTCGAGTTCGAGCTTGACGTCAACTCCTTTCGTCGGCACCGTGACGCGCTTGGTAGTGCCCGAGGATCTCGTCGATCCAGGAGTAAGGGTCACTACCATCAGACGCGAGGTGTCCTGCTGGACCGCTCTTGTTGCAGGTCCTCGCGCCACGAGCCAGTAACAGAAGACTATTCCGACACAAAGTAAAAATGCGGCGGAG
The DNA here is from genome assembly GCA_044867735.1 of Pyrinomonadaceae bacterium. Taxonomy (GTDB): domain Bacteria; phylum Acidobacteriota; class Blastocatellia; order Pyrinomonadales; family Pyrinomonadaceae; genus PSRF01. The sequence continues at coordinate 33,300 of JBIOVO010000006.1, forward strand.
ATTGCGAGTGCTGGGCCTGTGCCAAACAATGCGAGGGGAAAGGGGAACGTTTTGTTCGCGGGAGCTGTTTTTCCTGCTGGGCCAACCGCCACCGGCACGCTACGAGGAAGGAAGGCCGGTTTGGAGTTGAAGTATTTTTTTAGCAGCCTGCCAAAGCGTAAGTTCTTTTGGCGTTCTGCCGTAATCAGAAAGTGAGTCTCAAATTGGTGTTTCTCGAGATTTGATAAACTGCCGGCCACATACTGATCGATCAACTCTTCTTCGTCCAGCAAGAGTTCTTCATATACTTCCGGGTCACACAAAATTCTTTCTTCAAGTTCGGTCCGCCGATCGGCTGCTAAAGTTCCCAGGAGGTAATTTCGCATCTCTTCCTTATCAATGTTCGGGCTCAAGTTCTATTCTCCAGCGAACAGGTCGCCTCTAATCTTAATGACTTGGAAATGGCAGATATTTCATCCGAGTGAACGTTCGACGCAATTCTCTACACACTCCTGCAAAGCCTGGCGAATGCGATATGCCCTGATTCTTAATGCGTTTGGTGCGATTCCTAACTTCTCTGCCAACTTCTTTCGCTTTTCGATCTTGTCCTTGCCCTCGGCGCCATAGTATTCCAAAAGCAGGTAACGATTTTCCTCGCTGAGCTGCGCAATGCACTCTTCGAGACAGCGATATTCATGTTCGATGCGATTTGTGTCAGAAGGTGACAATGCTGGAGGCTGAGGTGGTTTTCGCCTCAGATACTCCATCAGTACCTTGTTGGCTACACCGTAAAAATACCGTGCCCGGTCGCCCTTGAATTCGACCCCAATCTCGTCGAGCTTACTCGTAACACGGTTGATTGTTTCGTCGGCAAGGTCCTCAGGATCCTCGCACCCACGACCAGTGAAGATTTTAATAAGCCGCCGCCGGATCTCCTCATACTTGATGCCGGCTTGTTCTCTATCGGAATCAAGCCAGTCAAGTAACTTGTCGAAGGCCTCCTGCGACAGGACCCAGTTCTTCTTCATCAGGCATTGGCGTGAAGGGCCCGGCCGGACTTTTAACTCCCTTTGTTTCTTCGGCTCGGATTGTAGCTAAATATCCCGGCGTCGTCTTCGCCTCGAGAGCAAGATCGGCGCCCCTACCAGAATTACTCCACTCAGTGCCGCAAACAGCGCGACATGAAATCTACCGGGAAACGGTTCCCTGAACTTCTCGGTCTGTGTGTACTGTCCCTGAAGCACAAACCCGGCCCAGTAATACGGCGACTGCCATCGCTTATTCCGCGCGACAGTGAGTTGTGCTTCTCTCAATGCAGCAGCAGGCGATAAGTTTCTTTTGAACAGACCGACATAAAAGTGTTTCATCAATTCCGCGGTTGCGTCGTCATCAACTTTCCAGAGTGAAGCGATAACGCCCGACGCGCCGGCGTACATGAAACCGCGGGCGAGTCCGATCACACCTTCGCCTCTCACGTCTTTTCCGAGACCGGTGCTGCAAGCACTCAACACCACGAGATCCGCCGGCAGATGCAGGTTATAAATGTCGTGCAGGCGAAGAAATCCATTCTGTGAACGTCCTTCACGATCGAACAGTGAAAGAACGATTCCTGAAAGTTCCGGCCGCTCGCTGTTGATGATGCCGTGAGTGGCGAAGTGTACGATTCGATAGTCTGCCAGCTCAGACCCGAGCACTCGTTCGCGATTCGCTGCGAAGCCCACCGCTTTCAGGCTGGTCCGCCACGGAGCGACGGAAATGATAGTGTTGGCTTCGGAGCCCGAGGCCAAGAGTCTGGGAATCTCGACGCCATCGGGTGAAATACCGACGTCTCGCAATGCTTGTCGAATCTCGACGTGTTCGGTCGTGATCTCTGACGACGACTTCAATCTCGGATCGTCCGCTTCGAAAACAGGATCGGCGAGTACTGCTACCGAGTTGATTTTTGGTTGTCGTTTGCCGGCTTCTGCTTGTAGCAGAGCGAGGGTTGAAGCAGAAGATGAGTAGCTGATCTCGTGTGTGACGATCAGCGGATCTCCCGTGTCGGGATTCGTCAACCAGGCGAATGGGATTACCTGCAACGCTCCATCAGGAACGACTCGGAGTTTTTGCTTGTTGAGTTTTCCGGCAAGCGGTCCGAGCAACAATCGACTAAGCAACGCGGTTTCAGCCGGAATCTCAACCGCTGCTTTTTCCTCACGATCTCTTCTCGCTGAGATCGGCTCGCCATGAATCGCTTGAGCAGCAGTGATCAACTTATGAAGTCGCGCGACGGATGATTCGATCTCTGCCCGTGGCGCTAATTCGAAACTAAAGGCTGTCGCCTTCGTCAGCACCCAAACGTAGCTGCGATCGTCGCCCAGAACGTATTCGACCAGGATCGTGTCGTCGTCCAACACGCGTTGCTGCACTTCATTGAGGCTCAGCAGTTGCGGTAATTCGAGCGAGTTGAGTTGCCGGCTGGCTTGGCGAATTTGATCGCGAAGCTGGGTCAATTCGGAAACGAGTGCGTCAACCTGTTTACTGACTTCCGCCGCTTCGTCGTTTCGTTTGGCGGCGAGGAGTTGCACGTGATGCTGCGCCTTCGCATTGAGGCTCTCGTTCACTTGCTTCTCTTTTGCTAACAACGCCGGATCGACGCTCTGACGAACATCCAGGCGCGCTTCCAAAAGCAACTCATGAAACGAGCGCGCGCGGGCCATCTCACTGACGGCGAATGCTTCTTTGTCGAGCCTTAACTGCGGGTTCTGATCGTGCAGCATCATGAGGACGTTGATGTAGAGTTCGTAAGCATTGCGCATGGTCGCGAAGTAACTGGTGCGCAAATCCTGACTCGAAACGTTCGTGCGCTGCGATTCGATGATTCTGAGCGTAGCTTCGATTTGACGCCGCGCTTCCGAGAGATTTCCGCGATCTCTTTCGAGGTGTGCGAGGTTGTAACCGATGAGCGACTGCGCCAGGGGATCTTGTGATCGCTGGCTAAGCTGTTGCGCGCGAGTGTAATACTGCAAAGCGCGATCGGGTTGTTTTAACTTTTCGTAAATGCGGCCGATGTAGTTGAGTGTGTACGACTCTTCACGCTGGTCCTGGTCGGTCTTTGTGATCCTCAACGCCGACAAATGCGACTCAAGCGCTTTCGTCGTATCGCCGAGAGATTCATAGACGAGTCCAAGCTCGCGGAGCGCCGCAGATTCAAGGCGGGGCATTCGTAGAGATTGGGATAATGTCCGTGCCTCAATAAGGTAACGCAGCGCTTGCTGTTCGTCGCCGAGAGAGTGATGGATCTTTCCAATCTCGAGCTTGCCTTCGGTTGTGCCCCATTCATTTCCAGTGCGCTCCATAATCCCGGTTGCTTCGGTAAGGTACTCAAGCGCCTCATGAGCGTTTCCCATGCGCAGTTGGATCGCACCCATCCCTCCCAGCACCATCACTCGAGACATTTGGTCGCCGGTCCGGTCAGCTATCTTTTTCGCCTCAGCATACGACTCTAGCGCTTCCTGATTGTTACCGCTCTTCCTTTTGATATTAGAGAGCGCGAGTAACGCTTCAGTCTCGAGAGCATGATCTCCAGAGAGCCGTGCAAGGGATAAAGCTTCGGTGAAGGATCTCAACGCCTTTTCCGGTTGACCAAGATTGCTGTAGCAGTAACCAAGTCCCACTGAAGCGATGGCTTGACCACGCGCGTCATTCAAATCCCCCCAGATCTGGAAAGCACGCTCCTGGTGCTGGCGGGCCTTGTCGAGTTCTCCGAGCCCGTAGAATGCTTCTCCCAAATTGCTCAGCGCTGTAGCTTCGACCTCCCGGTTTCCAAGTGCGATACCGATTTGTAGCGCTTTAAGCGCATTCTGTTGGGCCTTTTTCGTGTTGCCGGCTGTGAAGTAATGAAAGGCAATGCCGTTGAGTATTTTCCCCCGTTCAAGCGCGTCGCGGGTTTTGTTGATTAAGGCAAGTGCTTGTTCATAACACGTCAAGGCTTCAGCAGTATCACCGAGGAGTTCGAGGATCTCGCCGGCATTTCTGAGAGCGATAGCCGCGCGCTGTGGTTCTCCATGGACCTGGAACAACATCGCCGCGTGGCGATACTTATCGATTGCTTTGCGGCTCGACGGTTCGAGCTGTTCGTCGCCGAGTTTATCTGCTTCGGCCATTGCAACTGAGGCAGCGTCACCGGCGGTGCCGTTTGCTCTCAGTTCATAGGTCGAGTGTCCTGCCACCAGGAGCAGGAGCAAACCAACCATCAACGAATATGCTTCCTTAGGAAGGCTCATTGAGAGACGCTTCGGGCGGCACGCGCAAAAACTTTTGACCTTTAATCGCAACTTGTGAATCGCTAACGTACGGATTCTCAAGAAACATGTCGGGAGGGTTTCGCATGCTATAGACGCGGTTCCGATACGCACCCATCCGGTCATACATAATCCGGTAATCGGCGTTGTCAACCGCCGAAGCGTATGCAGTGTTAGCTTTAGCAACGTCCTCGGATTTTCTTCCGCGCGGCTGTCGCCTCGTCAATGCCGTGTACACCTCGAGAAAGCTGCCCCATCCACCAACTCTTTCTCTGCCGCCGACGAAATCAAGATTCCAATAACTTGGCGCTACTTGCGCCCAGGGGAAATAGATCGAGACTCCGTACGAGTATTGATATGCAGCGCCGCAGTAGCACGACTTAAGTACAAACTCGTTCTGGATAAACTCTTTCAGAACCCGGCACTGTGTGATGACTGGCTCTGAGTCAACTCGATTCGCCAGACACTCACAAAGGTCATAAAGGTCAACATACTGTTCACCGTTATAGGATTGAGCTTCCCAGTGGGCCAACAAAAGAGAGTTTGCAAACCCGCGTTCTTTCGCAGGCTTGAGAGCGACTTTTCTGTCTTCGGATTCATCGACTAACGCTTTTTCCATCGCACTAGCGAGCTTGTTAATTTCTTCCCAGAGTTTTTCTACCTTGCTCACGTTCAAGGCCGACTGTGTGACTGATAAACCCGCGAGCCAATAGGCGGAGTAGTAATTGACGTACTCGTCAACGATCGCCTTCGCCGCTTCTTCAGTGACGGAACTGTTCTCCGGTAATGTGGGGTTAACAAAGTCGCGGTCTAAGCGGTCGAGAATCTGCCGATAGGGCCAACCGGACGTCGGGCTATAGCTCTCGCAGGCAATCACGACTTCAGCAAGGCCCTTGAGTTCGTAACAGATCTCGGCCATGCTCATGAGGCAGTTGTCCATCCCGAGGATATCGATTCGCTTTCCCTCGAGATCTTCATCCCGAACGCGCGTGAATACTTGTTTCAGTTCATTGAAGGTCAACGAACGAGCGCTGCTTTCATCCTTTAGCAGGTAGTCGCGCTCGGTTCCCGCTGCATGACCTGAAAGCACAACCACGTAGCGGTCCGCAGGATATTCCTCGATACAGAAGCTTAGAAAGTTATAGAGAGGAATAGGTGAACCGGTATCAGTATCGTCAGTTATGATCTCGTCTGACTCTGACGCGGTTAATCTCGTCTTGTCGAGAGCTGCTTGCATCCCACCGCGGACGGATTTTCGCTGGTGCGCGAGATCGTTGGCTTTGCTGCTTTCCTTCTCGAACTTTACTTCCTTGTTATCCTTGTCATATCGAGCACAGTCGAAGATGTCGCTATAGAGATCGGCTCTGTCCTTGCTTAACTCGTATCTGTGTGTCGGGAGATACGGGTCACTCGGATCGAACTGTGCGATCACGTTCACTTCTTTTCCAAGCGCCGCCTTCTTCATCTCGGTCAGCGCAAACATGCATTCAGAAGTGAGATTGTTGTCGCCTGCCAGATAAACCATCACCGTCCATGCGGCTTTTTTCTTTTTCATAACGTGACCTCCATTGGGAGTGGCACTGAAAACTTCAGAACCTGGGGTCTTAACGCCAAATAACTCAGGAAGATAGCCCTTAGCGAATACTGGGATTATGCAATTGGACTACCCTCGGAAATCGATTAGTGATTTATTCAGGGAACGCGTTCTGGGCAATAGCCAGATACTCCGCAGGGTCGTAAGGACTACAAGAGCCTGTTGTAAACGGAAACGAGTTAGCCTATATCGAGAGGTAATGTCAACAAGAAACTTCCTTTAATGTCCCCAGGGGCGACGCGCTTCGCTCTGCTCAGCGCTTGCCACTGGCTGCCATATTTCTCACCTTCGGTGCTCAGGTTTTCAGCCTGCGAAGCAGGCGTGTGCGTAAAGCCAGGGGCGTGAGCCCCAGGAAACAAGATTAAAATAAGGATCGGAGCCCGCGCAGCGGGTGAAAGCTGCACAAATCGTTGCGCTGTCGCCCGTTGTCACGGGCTGTTTCGTGCTGGTTGAACGATCCTGGGGCTTGCGCCCCAGGCTTTATGCTTTCGCCTGCTACGCAGGCTAAAAAGACTTTCGCTGCTACGCAGGCTAAAAGGACTTTCGCTGCTACGCAGGCTAAAAAGACTTTCGCTGCTACGCAGGCTAAAAAGACTTTCGCCCGCTACGCAGGCTAAAAGGATTTTCGCTTGCTACGCAGGCTAACGGACTATCAACGACGTTTTGTGCAAAGCCGTCGGGTGGGGCACTTCGCCCCACTGATTATCGAACCACAGGTTTTTAGTGCGCGAGCTTCATCGAGTAGAGGACGCCGTACATCGCATCCTTGTGCCGGTCAAAGTCCTGGTTCTGCGTCGCCAGCATCACGTTGATGTACTGTAGCTGTCCGGTGTACTTCCGGTAGGTCATCCAATGCAGACGCCGGTGGTCATCCGGTTTTTCCTTGTTCGCTTCCCGGAACTGCACTCCTTTGACTCCGTCAATCTCGACCCATTTCACTTCATCGACTTCGCCGTTCTTGGCGTTGCTTTTCGCACTATCGTAATAGGCTTGCAGGCTGGAATCGGCCGGGAAGTTTTCGTCCATCGGCGAAATACTGACGATGAGCGACGCCGCATCGGCGCCCCCAGGCGAACGCATCATGAACGACTTCGACTCGTTTTCTTCTTCAGTCCAATTTGAAGGAACCGTCCACGACATTGCCTGCCGATCCCACTTTGCTTCCTGTCCACCAGCGATCGCCGCACTTTGAGCGGCAGTCGGTTGACCACGCTCAACCGATCCATCACTGGAACTACTCGATGAACTCGACGTCCCCGAACTTGAACTTCCCTTTTTGAATCTTTCCGAGAGATTACAGAGTGAGAGCGCAAAACCTATTAGCAACACAGCCAGGATTGGTTTCATTTACAGACCCCACAAGATGTTTTGGCTAGATCGAAGGCCTCCATTCTACTCCTGGTCTATCCGTATCGTTAACTTTTTGTGTGCTTTATGTGCCGATTTGTAACTGTATTGTTTTGTAACGTAATTGCGGCTATCCTATTTGCCTTCCCTAATAACCCCCTTGTAATGAACTTCGCGCTTTGAGCGCGAATCCATCGGAGAATGTCACCATGAAACATACGGACGTCAGGCCGCCGGTCCTTATTCTTTTGTTAGCGATTGCAGGGGTTGTTATGGGCGCGTGCACGCGGGGAACCACAGTCGAAACCAACCTGAACACCAATATCAATGCCAACGCGAATGTGAGCACGGCGAACGTGAATGCGACGACCGCGCCCTCAACATTTGCGGCGCGTGAGCCGGATACTTACAAAGCGACAATCGTCTTTACTGCCGAAACCGAAGGTGGTGAGAAGACGATCGGTATTCCAACTCTATCGGCCGACGTGGCGCGCAGTGGAAACGATCGACGGCTCTCGTTCAAGCTGCCCGACGGATCCGATCTCGTCTATCTCGAGCATAACGGCGTTCAATACGGAATAGCTCCAACGCGAAAGCAGTATGCCGAGTTAACACCTCAGGCCACCGGTTTTCAGATCCAGAAGCTCATGACGCCCGGTCAGTTGGTAGCTTATCTCGATCGACTCCAGGGCATCGAAGCCGTCGGCGAGGAAACAATGAATGGCCGGCCGGCGTTGAAGTATCGTTATGCGCGGACCGCTCAAACCACGACGTCCGCGGGTGAAGTCAAAACGGAATCCTTTGTCTACGTCGACAAAGACACGGGGCTGCCGCTGCGCGCCGAGCTTTTTAGTGAGGCGAGTGGTAATGTGCAGGGAATAAAAGGCGCAAAAGTGGTCGCTGAAATGCGCGACATCACGACCAATGTTGAACCGGCCTTGTTTGAAGTGCCGGCGGGTTACACCAAGGTGCCAGAGTCGCAGGTGAGAGCGCAGGTTGACGCGGTCACGAACACTATCGCGGCAGTGCTGAGGACGTTGTTAACGAACATGAACACAGCGCCGCCGCCGTCCCCTGCGTTGTCACCGGCTTCGTCGCCGGCGACGAGTCCGAGTCCAAGATAGTAAGGTGTGCAGATGAAATACATCGTCATTCTCCTTCTGGGAATTCTTCTCGGCGGTGGCGCTGCGATTTTTTTTCTCGGCGCGCCGCCGGCGAAGTCAGCTCCGGGCCAGGCAGTTCGGCCGCCTGATGCGGGCGGGCCTCCCCCCGCCACGGTTGTCATTTCTCTCGAACAGAGTTTTATCGACGGCGTTCTGGCAACAACTTTTTCCGGTCTCGGAACACCGACTTTTCAACTGGGCCAGAACCACGGCAATGGTGGCGAACGAGTAGAGCAGGCGCTCTTTCAAGGTGGCTGCGCAAACACGATCACGCTCCTGCCGGAAGGTAGTGGCGTGAAGACTGGCGTGCAGTTTCGAAATGGCGGCATCTATGTTCCGATGGCTTTCACGGGCAGTTACAACCTCGCCGGTTGTATGCAGTTCAAAGGCTGGGCGCAAACCAAAATCAACTTATCTTTCGATCAGGAAAAGCAGGTTGTTTACGGGCGCGTCGATGTCGAGGGAGTAAATCTCGAGGGAGTGAACCCGATTGCGAACAACTTCGTCACGGTCTTTGTGCAGAGTGCGATCAATCAAAAAGTGAATCCACTGCTTTTAGTGAATGAACCGCAGTTGTCACTGATGATTCCGGTGAAGGCGAGCAACGGTACCGTGAAAGCACGCGCTAAAGATGTTCGCGCCGAAGTCCTGGATGGGTCGCTAAAACTGCATTTAACTTACGAGTTCACCGGCGTGAAGGGCGAGGGCGCCTAGTCCGTTTCATCCGTGAAGATCTGTGGCCAGTTTTCTTTGCCGCTCAAAGTGTTCCGCGATCTCCTCCGCTGTTTTCCGTCCTACGAAAGGCGTCAGTTCCGACACTCCCGCGCGTGAGATCCTTTGAATCGATCCGAAGTGCCGCAGCAGTCGCCCTTTCCGCTTATCTCCCACTCCCGGTATCGCGGTGAGTTCTGAAGTGAAGTCGCGCAGCTCACGCCGTTTGCGGTGATAGGTAACGGCGAAGCGGTGCGTCTCGTCGCGCACCATTTGCAGCAGTCGCAGAATCAACGAATGCGAGTCGAGATAGATCGGCTCGTCCTCACGACCTTTCATCAGCAGGTACGCAACCTCGTTATGTCTTTGCGGAGGCTTGACGATGCCGACCATCGGAATCGCTTCGAGCCCGAGCTCGCTCATAGCATGTCCGGCCGCGTTGAGTTGTGCCTTGCCGCCGTCGATCATGATCAGATCCGGAAGCGGTTTTCCTTCCTCGAGCAAGCGACGATAGCGCCGCGTCACCACTTCGTGCATCGACGCTACATCATTCGCGCCTTCAACACTCCTGATCCGGAACTTCCGATACTCAGCTCGGTTCATCTTTCCGTTGTCGCAAACAACCATGCCGGCCACATTCTCGGCGCCCTGAATGTGTGAGATGTCAAACGACTCAATTCGTCCAGGAAACTTCGGCAGCTCCAGAGTTTCCTGCAACTCCTCTAACACGCGCTTCATGTCGGGTTTGAGAATTCGGAAGCGCTGTTCAAAGGCGAGCTTCGCGTTCTTGTCCACGAGATCGATCATGTCGCGCTTCTCGCCACGTTGCGGATCGTAGATTCTTACTCGCCGGCCTTTGCGTTTCGTCAGTGCCTTTTCCAGCAACTCTCGATCGTGAAAATCAACCGGCACGTAGATCTCACGCGGCACGTAGTCAGACGCGTAGTATTGCGCCAGCACTTCGCTCAAAAACACCGAGGGATCGAAAGCGTCTTCCGACAAGTCTTCCCAGAAAAACTCTCGACGTCCAACGATGTTTCCTTCGCGCATGGTGAAGAGTTGCAGCGCGAGTCGCTGTCCTTCGCGGTAGTAGCCAAAGATGTCGATGTCGCTTTCCGAAGTGGTCGCCATCTTCTGTTGTTCGGAAAGACGAATGACCGTCTTGCGCAGATCGCGATACTTCGCCGCGAGTTCGTAATGCATCGCCTCCGACGCCTCAAACATGCGCGACTCCAATGCGTCCGCGAGTTCCTTGTTGCGTCCTTCGAGAAGCAGCCGGACGTCGCGCACTGCTTCCTGATACTGTTCCGGAGTGCACAAACCCTTGACGCACGGTCCAAGACACCGTTTGATGTGATACTCGAGACACGGCCGCGGCGCCTTGCCGTCGATTTCGATATCGCACGTGCGCAGTTGAAATGTTCGGTTGATGAGATCGATGGTCCTTCGCGCCAGACTCGCCGGCAGAAAGGGTCCGAAATAGAGTGCACCGTCGCGCTGTATGCGACGCGTGATTACGACTTTCGGGAACGGCTCGTTAATCGTCAGCTTGAGATGAGGGTACGATTTGTCGTCCTGAAGTTTGACGTTGTAACGGGGTTTGTGTTGTTTGACTAACGACGCTTCGAGGATCAGTGCTTCGACTTCGTTGTCGGTTACGATGAATTCGAGATCCGCGATCTGACCAACGAGGGCGTCGGTTTTACGGTCGAAGGGCCGGGCGCGAAAGTAGGAGCGCACACGGCTGCGCAGGTTCTTGGCCTTGCCGACATAAATCACCTTCCCCGCCGCATCTTTGTGCAGATAGACGCCGGGTGTAGGCGGAATTTCCTTGAGTTTCTCTTCAATAGCCACGGTGTTCAGATGCTATTTTAACTGAGGCAAATGCATTTTCCACTTACGCTTCCCACGGACCGAACGTTTGACGCTGTTGGTTTTGGGCTCAATGCCGTCGATCACCTGATCGTCGTATCGGAGTATCCGGCGTTCGATACCAAAATGCGATTGCTCGATCACAAGCAGTCCGCCGGCGGGCAAACGGCGAGTGCGATGGTCGCGCTGCGCCGTTTGGGGTTGACTACGGCTTACGCCGGGCGCTTCGGATCGGATCCGGAAGGCCTCTTTGGGTTTCAAACGTTGAAAGACGACGACGTCAACGTCGACTTCGCACAGATTGTTCACGGAGCGAGAAACCAGATCGCGTTCATCACGATTGATGCTCGCAGCGGTGAACGAACCATAGTTTGGGATCGTGATGAGCGGCTGGCTTACAAACCCGCGGAGGCGCCGGTTGAGTTTGCGTCGATGGGAAAGGTGCTTCATCTCGACGCGCACGACCCGCCGGCGTGTGTGCGCATGGCGGAGGCGGCGCGCAACGCAGGCACGATCGTCTCGGCTGACATAGACAATGTTTACGAAGGCTGCTTTGAGTTATTGCCCTGGATCGACATTCTTATCGGTTCGAAGGAGTTTCCGCGGCGGGTTACAGGAATCGCAGATGAACGCGCGGCGCTGGTGGAGTTGAAGAATCGTTACGGGTGTGCCGTAGTGGGCATGACGATCGGCGCCGCCGGCGCGGTAGTCTATTGCGAAGGAAGTTTTATCGAGTCGCCCGGTTTTGCAGCGCCTGGCGGGTGCAAAGACACGACCGGAGCGGGCGATGCTTTTCATGGCGGAGTTCTCTACGGACTCCTCACGGGCGAAGATATCGAGACGAGTTTGAAATTGGGCAACGCCGTAGCCGCAATCAAGTGCAGCGCCCTCGGCGCCCGCACCGCGCTGCCGACAAGGGAGGAGTTGGAAGAGTTTCTAAAAGGCTAAATAGTTTTCTCTCACGCAAAGACGCAAAGGCGCAAAGTTATGACTACGGCTTCCGGAGGTCAGAACTTTGCGCCTTTGCGTCTTTGCGTGAGGAATCCTCTTTCAAGATCTTCCCGAATCCATGATATAAAAACCCGCACGCCACCGATTCGACATCCGCATTTTTCAACTGAGGGAACAATGAAACTTCTTTCACTTGTCGCGAGCCTTCTACTGCTCCTGACCCTGCTTCCCGCGCAGCAATCACAAACAGCCGACATCGTCTTCAAGAACGGCAACGTCTACACCGCCAACGACAAAGAACCGCGTGCGGAAGCGGTTGCCGTTAAAGCTGACCGCATCATCTTCGTGGGCAGCAACGCGGCCGCTCAGAAGTTTGTGGGCCAAAGCACGCGCGTCGTCGATCTCAAAGGCGGCACAGTTTTGCCCGGCTTCACCGATTCGCATCAACACCTTTCGGGAGTCGGTCTGCGTGAGATGACTCTGAATCTCGAAGGCACGACGAGTCTCGACGATCTGCTGGCGAAACTGAAAGCACGTGTGGATCAGGCAAAGCCAGGCGAATGGGTGACCGGGCGGGGCTGGATCGAAACCCACTGGAAACCGCCCGTGTTTCCAACGCGCTGGGACCTGGACAAAGTCTCGCCGAACAACCCCGTGATTCTAGGACGCGCCGATGGCCATGGCTCAGTCTCGAACAGTGCCGCATTTAAATTGGCGGGCATCGACAAGAACGCCGCGAGCCCGTTCGGTGGCGAAATTTCGAAGGACAAACAGAGCGGCGAGCCGAACGGGATGCTGCTCGACGCCGCGCAAGGCCTGGTGCGTCGCCGCGTTCCACCAACGTCACCTGAAGATGCCGAGCGCGCCGTTGTGCTCGGTGTGAAGAGAAACATCGAACTCGGCTGGACGCAGATTCAGGATGCCGGCGGCAGTTATGCAGACGTAGAGATCTTCAAAAAACTTTACGCCGCAGGCACGATCAAGCTCCGCATCTACAAAGCAGTCCATGGACCAGGCCCGAGCGCTACACGTTTGCTCAACGAAGGCGCCACGATCGGCGCGTACGGCAATCGTTTCACGTTCAGGTCGATCAAAGTCGTTTCCGACGGCGCACTGGGTTCGCGTGGTGCTGCGCTGCTCGCGCCGTACTCAGACGCCGCGGACACGTCCGGTTTTTTGACTGTCAAAGCAGAAGACTTGCGTCCGATGTTACGCGAAGCTCTGCGCAAGGGTATTCAAGTTGAGACTCATGCGATCGGAGACCTCGCGAATCGATTTATCCTGGACGAGTACGAAGCTGCGCTAAAAGACGTGCCGCCGGGCGAGAGAAAAGTCGCTGACCCGCGCTGGCGCGTTGAGCATGCGCAGATCGTTAACCCGGCCGACATTCCACGTTTCGCGAAGCTCGGGATTATTCCGTCGATGCAACCGTCACACGCGATCGGCGATCTCTTCTTTGCGCCTGCGCGCGTCGGCGTCGGACGGCTGAAGGGTTCGTACGCGTGGGAGAGTTTTATCAAGTCGGGCATAGTGGTTCCGGGTGGGTCGGACGCGCCGGTGGAACGTGGTGAACCGATGATCGAGTTTTACGCAGCGGTCGCGCGCAAGGACCAAAAAGGTTTCTCGGGCGAGGGCTGGCATCCGGAAGAGGCGGTCACGCGTGAACAAGCATTGAAGATGTTTACGCTTTGGCCGGCGTACGCGGCTTTTGAAGACACGCTGCGCGGCACGATTGAGGTGGGCAAACTGGCAGACCTAACGATCCTCTCCGCCGACATCATGAAGATTCCGGCGCCGGAGATCTTGAAGACTCGTTGTGTCATGACGGTCATCAACGGCGAGATTGTCTATGAGGCCTCATAGCTTTGCTCCCTCAAGCGGGCGGACTTCAAGATCTATTCGCTTCTTCTCGATAGCGCTGGTGCTTTTGTTTTTGCTCTCGACCCTGCATGCTCAGGACACCGTTTCTCGTCCAACTGTAAGGCTGAGTTTGATCGTTACTGATAAGGCTGATCGGTCGATCAATGCAATTAGCAAGAGCGACGTGCGGGTGTTTGAAGGAAACGTTGAGCAGGTAGTGGAGAGCGTCGATGCTGATGACCGACCGATTGACTACGGCCTGCTAATTGATGCGTCAGAATTGGTCAAAGACCGCATGGGCTCCTTTCTGGACACAGCGCGCATGATTATTATTAACCGGCGTCCTGAGGATCGGATCTTTGTCGCGAGGTTTAGCACTACCTACAATATCGAGGCAACAACCTATTTCACCAGCGATAACGACAAGCTACTGGAATCCGTCGACATGGTCAGAATTGGACGGGGACCATCGGCCGTGATAGATGCGATTTACGTAGGCACCGATCCTTTTGCAAAGCGCAAAAACGCCTCAGACCGACGTTCGGCGCTCGTCGTCATCACCGGTGGTGAAGACAGCCACAGCTTTTACAGGCTGGATCAACTCATAAAACAGTTGCACGAGTCTGGGGTTCAGGTCTTTGCGCTCCGACTTATATCTGAGCGCGACAAAGCAAAAAGCAGTGTTCGGCGTAACCAACTTGAGCAGGCTCATAGACTTTTGAAGTCCATTGCCGCTGAGAGCGGAGGCCGCGCGTTCTTTCCCGACACCAAGGAAGAGCTAATCGATTCAATCAAGCAGATCGTCGTTGACTTGCGAGCTCAGTTTCGCATCACCTACAAGTCGACACGAGATAGCGCCAAAAAAGGCGTTCGCAAGGTGGAAGTGAAGCTGATCTCGCGAACAGATGAAAAGCACAAGGCCATTGCGCCTCGCGCGTACTACGCTGAAGGAAACGAATAGGCATTAGTCCAAAAGCACCGGAGCAGCAATCACCCATGACTGTTGTGCGCTCAGTCTCACGCACTATTTTACTTGCCCTCGCCTGCGTGACGTTTGGTTGGTCCACGCACGCTCAGGAAGTTTCGCCCGCTCCGAAACCTGCTGGTCCAAAGGTGGAACTAAGCCTCATCGTTACCGACAAGTCTAATAAATCAGTGAGTACGATTGGTAAAGACGAGATCCGCGTAATCGAAGAGAAAGTCGAGCAGGTTGTGGAGAGTGTCGAGCCGGACAACAGGCCGACTGACTACGGCCTGCTTATCGACGCATCAGGTTCCGCGCGCAGCATGCTGCGCGAGATTGTCGAAACTGCGGCAAGGATTGTTCAAAACCGGCGGGCGTCGGATCAGATCTTCATCGAGCGGTTCGTTAGCAGCGACAAGATAACGATTCTTCAGGATTTCACTCAAGACAATAATGCCCTGCTTCAATCTCTTACAAAGCTCTTCGTCGAAGGCGGACACACGGCGGTGATCGACGCGCTCTATGTTGCGGCAGAGCGTGTAGTGGCTCATCACAAGAACACGCCTGGCCGCCGCAAAGCGCTGGTTATCATTACCGACGGTGAAGACAGAAAGAGCTCTCACACAGTGAGCGCTTTGATAGAGTTATTGCGCCGGCACGACATTCAGGTTTTTGTGATCGGGCTGGTTTACGAGCTCGACGAAACCGCAAGGGCGGGTTTCATCAACCCGAACTCACGAGAGAAAGCAGAGAAGCTCTTAAACAGGATTGCCGGCGAGAGTGGCGGTCGAGTGTTCTACCCAAAGAAAGGAACTGTCTTTGAGGACGCCATCGCCCAGATCAGCCACGATTTGCGATCGCAGTTTCGCATCACCTATCAATCGCAAGACAGCGCTAAGACAGGTTTTCGCAAGGTCGAAGTGAAGTTAACTTCCCCAGCCGGTCGCACCGCGATCGCCCCCGGCGGATACTACGCAGGACCCACAGCCACCACACCAAAAGGATCGGAGCCGCAATCACCATGACTATCGTGCGCTCAATCGCGTTACTCGTAGTCGTTATAGTTGTTTGTGTCGTCGCTATTCCTCCCGCAACCGTGGCGGATCATTTACAGGAACTGCGGCCCAAGCCGCCGCAGATGGTGATGCTGCACGTCCGCGTGACGGACGCTGGCGGCAAGGCTGTGGCTGACGTTCCAGAAAGCAGTTTTCAGGTGACCGAAAATGGAGTTCCACAGCAGATAGATCTCTTCCTGAACAAGGAGATCCCTCTCAGTTATGGATTGGTAATCGACAACTCCGGATCACTCCACGACGACATCGAGAAGGTAGTGAACGCCTCAATTCGGATCGTTAACAGCAACGTTGGTTCCGATGAAGCATTTCTCATCCGGTTCATAAGCTCCGACAAGATAGAGATAGTTCAGGAGCCAACGTCAGATAAGAAGCTGCTGACCGACGGTTTGAACGGCCTGTACGTCGAGGGTGGACAAACTGCGGTCATAGACGCCGTCTACCTATCGGCGCAAAAGCTGGCCGCCGTTAAATCTGATGTTACCAATCCGCGACGCAAAGTCCTGATCCTGGTTACCGATGGTGAGGAGCGGAATAGTTACTACCGGGAGAAAGACCTCCTCAAATTGCTCTATGCGAACGAATCGCAAATCTATATTGTCGGTTTGACTCAAGGCCTCGAGCCCAAAAAGCTGGAAAAGGCCCTCCGTTTACTAAGACTTTTGGCAGGTGAAACCGGCGGTCGACTGTTCTTGCCTGCATCTCCTGCTGACCTCGATCGTATTGCTGACGAGATAATCAACGACATCAGAACTCAATACGTGCTCGGATATGTACCGGCGAAATCCGGCCAGGACTTCCACAAAGTGCAAGTAAGCATCGCCGATAATCCGAACCAGGAGAAACGGATCGCCGTGACTCGGGTCGGTTACAGCACCAAGTCGAAATAACAACGTTCGTGGCAGTAGGAGGCGACAAGATGGACCATCCATTGCGCGCAAAAAGCAGGAGCGAGGGTCGTCGAGATTTTCTCTCACTCGCGGGCAAGAGTCTCGGACTCGCCGCGCTTTCAGTGCCGAGTATCGGAGCGCTGGCGAAGGAAGTTGAAGCTGCGAGTCGAAGTGTCGCTCATCTCACGCCCCAACAAGTCGCGATGGATGAAGATTACTGGTCAGTGATCCAGAACTCGTTCACCGTCACGCGCGGCATCGTGAATCTCAACAACGGTGGCGTCTCGCCGAGCCCGCGTATCGTCACCGAAGCGCTTGTCCGCTACATCTGGCAACAGGAAGATGCGACTGCCTACACGATGTGGCAATTGCTCGAGCCGCAATCGGAAACGATTCGCACCGGACTTGCCGAAATGTTTGGTTGCGATCGTGAGGAGATCGCAATCACGCGCAATGCGTCTGAGTCACTTGAAATCCTCCTGATGGGCATGGACTTCAAACCAGGCGACGAGATTCTCACCACCACTCAAGACTACCCGCGCATGTTGACGACGCTGCGCCAGCGCGAGCGTCGTGAAGGTCTCGTGCTGAAGATGGTGAAGATCCCGATCCCGCCTCAGAACTTGAGCGAGATCACGAAAGCCTTCGAGCAGGGCGTCACGAGTCGAACGAAGCTCATACTCATGTCGCACCAG
The DNA here is from genome assembly GCA_044867735.1 of Pyrinomonadaceae bacterium. Lineage (GTDB taxonomy): Bacteria > Acidobacteriota > Blastocatellia > Pyrinomonadales > Pyrinomonadaceae > PSRF01. The sequence goes on from JBIOVO010000006.1 coordinate 50,682, forward strand.
GTGAACATCACCGGCCAGATCACACCTGTGAAAGAAGTCTGCGAAATGGCGCGCGCCAGGGGAATCGAGACGATCGTCGATGGCGCGCATTCGTTTGCGCAATTTGATTTCAAACAGAAGGATCTTGGTTGCGACTACTTTGGTACGAGCTTGCACAAGTGGCTTTTCGCGCCGAAAGGAAGCGGACTGCTGTTTGTAAAGCGCGACAAGATCGAGAAGCTCTGGCCGCTGATGGCAGCCGAGTCTAAACAGAGCAACGACATTCGGAAGTTTGAGGAGATCGGGACGCATTCGGCAGCGCCGCGGCTCGCGATTGGGGAAGCGTTACTGTTTCACAACGGCATGGGCGGGAAGCGGAAGGAAGCGAGACTCAGGTATCTGTCGCGGTATTGGATGAATCGATTGAAAGACGTTCCGAAGGTCCGGTTCAATACTTCGTTCGATCCGAATCAATCGTGTGCAATTGCGAATGTCGAGATAGTCGGTTTGGATCCGACAGCGATCGGGAGTTACTTGTTCAATAAGCACCGCATTTTCACGACACCGATCGTGCATGAAGAGTTCAAAGGGATCCGGATCACGCCGAATGTCTACACGACGCTGGGCGAGCTGGACCGGTTCTGCAACGTGATGGAATCCATCGCTCGTAAAGGCGTGCCAAATTCTTAACCGCAAAGACACGAAGACACGAAGCAATTAATAAATAACTTTGTGTCATTGTGTCTTCGTGGTTAAAAACTCCCCGAACCGGGCCTGTCGTGCCTGCGTAAAGCAGATGGTGCTAGAATGCCTTCGGAGTTGGAGGTTGATCATGCAGGACGCCCGGGATGCTTGTCGTAACGCCGCAGAAGCCGTTTGCGATGGCCTGCGCCAAATTGGTGACTTTTCATACGCAGTTCTACCCAAAGACATCGCCCACGCCCTCGGGGATTTCAAGAAAGCAGTACTCAGCGAGATTCGCAGCGCCGTTGACTGGCAGGTCGATTGGATTAACGATCGCGTCGCCGGCGGAGACAAATTGAGGGACGAGTGGCGCGAGAAGTGCCGCCAGGAGGCTGACGCAACCTAGATGGAAGTCTTACTCGCAGAGGAATTCGGGTTCTGTTTCGGCGTCGAAAGAGCAGTCGAGATGGTTGAAGAAGCTGTCGAGGACGGCCAGCGCCCCATTCGCTCTCTTGGACCACTGATTCACAACGCGCAGGAGATGGAGCGTCTCGGCGAACTCGGCGTCTCCACCATCGACACACCGGACGAAGCCGGGGCTGACACGATCGCCGTCATCCGCGCACACGGCGTGACTCCCCAAATGCAACGCGAGTTGGAAGGGCGCGCTGCGAAAGTAATCGACGCAACCTGTCCGTTTGTAACCCGTGTTCAGCATCTCGCCGAACGAGCCGCGAGTCAGGGGCGCGATGTTGTAGTCGCTGGTAACCCGGATCATCCGGAAATGATCGGCGTTGTTGGTTATGCGCCAAACAACACTTACGTCGTTCGTGATGCGGACGAGGTAGCGGCGCTGCCGGCGCTGCGCGAGCCGCTGGTTGTTTCACAAACGACGATCAAGTTGAAGACGTTTTTGGAAGTCGCCGAAGCGGTGCGTGAGAAGTCAGACACGGAACCGCAGGTAGTCAACACGATCTGTTCCGCCACTCGCGATCGCCAGGATGCGGCGCGAGCGCTTGCCGGCCAGGTAGACGCGTTCTATGTGATCGGTGGCCGCCACTCGTCAAACAGCGTCAAGTTGTTAGCAGTTTGTCAGGAACAGTGCGCGAAGAGTTTTCTCATCGAAACTCCAGCGGAGATCAATCCTGAAGATTTGAAGGGTGTGACGAAAGTTGGCGTGACTGCTGGCGCTTCAACTCCAAACTGGTTGATCGATCAAGTCGTCGAGCGCCTTCACCAGTTTTAACCGTAAATCTGCGGCTAAAGTTCTTCCCCCTGATCGAGCGCGTTCACGAGTTGACGCGCTTCCTCTGAGCCATATTCAACAACCTGTCTTCGCAACGCGCTGCGAGCAGTTTCCGCATCGACCGGATCGCCCAGCAAACCAACCAACACTGAAATCGGGCAACGCGCCAGAGCTTCATTCGCGAGTTCGCGCACGACGATCTCCTCGGAACGCGCGAGTTCGCAGATCTCGCTTGGCGGGAATCGCGAAGTGAGTGCGTCGGCGAGGATGTCGATACGTCGATAGTCTCTTTGTGCCTGGGCGCGACGTACGAGTTGCGTGAACACCTCAGCCGATTCCGTTTTCTCCAGCAGGACTGCGGCGCAGGTATCGGCGATCGATTTCAGTTTGCCGCCCTTTTCAGGATCGAGCGCGTTGGTTTTTTCCGCCGCACGTTCGTCGAGCGCCGCGAGAAAACGGCTGAGTTCGATATCCGCCCGTGCATCGTACTGAAAGTTTCTCGCAGCCGGCGCCCCGGTTGTACTCGCTTGGAGAGCGCGTTCGACTAACCCACGCGTCGCCGGACGAAGCTCAGACCAGGCGGTGGCAATTCGGCTACCAAAATCGTCGATGATGAGAGGTGAAGGCAAGTATTGAAAACCCCTCCGCGGCTTGTACTTCAATCGAACGGCGTACTATACGCCAAGAGGCTTGAAACGCGAAATCAGGGAATTGGAGCTTTGTACTTTGTTCTTCGTGCCTGGTTCTTTGTTGATCGGACGTCAAACAAAGCACAAAGTTCAAAGTTCAAAGAACTAAACGTTGTGATCCTTAATCTCGGCTATCGTCGGGAAGGGTATTTTCACAATCTGACCATTGGCACATTCGATCTTTACGCTCGGAGTGGTGAGAGCCTGAGTGGTTTTCATACTGCGCACTGTGCCGCGGACGCGCCTGCCGTCGATCGTGATAATCTCAACGTTATCTTTGCCATAGAGTGGCTGAAGAGCGGCCAGAGCTTTGGTTATCTCCACTTTGACGTCCTCCGACGGTCGTATCTTTCAGGAATTTTCCGGCACAAATATGCCTCTTACGACGCTGGATGTCTATCGAGGCTCTGATAAACAACCCCTCTTGCAACCGGAAAACATTATTTGGCGTATAGAATCTGGCCGTGTATCCTTCCGGCTAACGCTAATTCAGGTGAGTCTCCTATGACGCAGAATTCAGAAGTTTCAATGCCGATGTCAGCTAATACGGGTCAAACGACCTGTTCAAACTGTCATTCAATGATGCCATCTGACCTTCGCTTTTGCCGGAACTGTGGCTTCCGACTCGCAGATGGCATGGGTGGTTTCACCGGGCGACCAGCGAACGAAGCTGCCGCAGTCTCGTCGGCGCCGTTAAAGAAGCGGCGGCGACTGAGCGGTATGTCGTGGATCTTCGTCGGCTTGCTGGTGTTTTTCGTCGGCGCCGCAGCTTTTACCGCGCTCGTGGCTCCGGTGCGACAAGGCGGCGACCACTCCTTCATTTCTAAACCGTCACCTCAATCGTTCTTCGGTGTGGACGAGTTTCAGAACACTGACGACGGCGTAATTATCGATAGCATCGACGTACCGAACGGTCCGGCTGACAAAGCAGGTTTGGTTGGCGGCGACGTGCTTCTGACTTTCGACGGCCAGCAGATCAAAGATGAAGATCAGATGGATGACCTGATGGTCAGTATTCCGACGGGAAAGACTATCGATGTCGAATACGTCCGGGATGGCGAGAAAAAGAAAACACAGCTCACGACGATTTCGCGGGACGAAACACGGCGGATCATGCGAGAGTTTGATCGCCGTCCTGAAGGACGAGGAGTGTTTGGTTACGAAAACGACGATGTGGAGCGCGTGAAGGTTCCGGGAATGAACATCTACGGTGTCCGCCTGGATACGATCCTGCGCAGTCGGCCAGCGGACATCGCTGGCGTTAAGGAACGAGACATCGTGATTGAATTCGATGGCATTCCGATCCGCACGAGTGACGAGTTGCTGATGCGTGTTAGACGTGCGTTACCGTACGCGACCGTAAAATTACTGGTAATGCGTCCAACGAGTGAAGAGGAGAATGCGCCGCTGGAGAAGGTCGAGATCCCGGTCAAAATGGGTAAGCAGTAACCACAGATTACACAGATTTCTGGTTAGCGTATTCACGAAGTCGCGATTCCATCTCGAGCTTCATCTCATTACGTTCTTCGTCAGTCTCATCAGCCTCGAACGTTTCAAACAGCGCATACTGAGTTTGTGCCAACAACCGCAGCTCCCATGCTTCGCGATTGTTGTGCGAAGGCCGCGAGAACCACAGCGCATCGAACGTTGCTTCCTTAACCGGCAGTTCTTCCAGTAGTTCCGCTTCCTTGGTTTTTAACTCCGCCAGGGTGGCTGGTTCGAGTAACGCGCTCCGCAATGTCCAACCGTGTTTACGGTAGGTGGCGACCACTTCCATAAATAAATTCGCAATGTTCATAAGCAAAAGCACTAGCTTTCGTGAGCCTAGCACAGTTCGCTCCTGTTGACCGTTAGAATCAGCCACCACTATCATCTTTCGCTTTGGAGGGTCGTTAACGACTCACTTTCATGTTCTGCGGCATCGATGTATCTGCCAAGCCTGATTTTGATTGTGGTTTGTCCGACGATAGCAAGTGGGGCGTTGCCGCTACCGGTAAACATGTCAACACAGGAAATGACTGCAAACTTAATTCTCGTGGGATCAAACGACCTCAAAGAACCGATTCCTTTCTACGAAGCGCTTGCAAAAGCCCTCAAAAAGCGGAAAAGAAAACTCGAAGCGCTTTGTCCTCCGTCTGACCCGGTCGCGCGACGGATCCTCGAAGACTACGGCGCAATTTTCGTCGCGGATAAGAAGGTAACTCCGCCACCCGTCTGCATTTTCACCACCGAAGAACAGGTCACGAAGTTTCAGGACGCTGCAGGTTTCGACGCGGAAGTGATCGGCTTCGATGAGGTCGAGCTCCAGCCCGCAGCGCTAAAGCAGCTCAATAAAGCCCGCGAAGAGGCGCAGAAAGAAGGGCTCGACATTACTCCGCGGGATGGCGCAGAGGCTGCGCGACGTAACTACGAAGACAGTGTTCGCCTGTGGAATTCGCGTTTTCAGCCGGCGCTTGATTACTGGTTATCACAAGATCGTCTCACGGAGGAGCAGGTCACGCGGCTGCGTGCTTTACCACTGTCGCAACAAGTGGCAGAAGTTCTGGAGTTGGAAAAAACCGGGATCTATTTCAGCAAAGATCTCTCAAAATCCATCCTTTATTCGATCGCCGCGCCCGGAACGTCGCAACACATCGCGATGCTGGCGTTTGACGTGAACGAGTTTGAGAACCCACGCGTGCGTGAAATCATGGCGAAGCACGGTTGGTTTCAGACAGTGCTCAGCGACCTGCCTCACTTCACTTTCCTCGGGCTGAAAGAGAAAGATCTGCCGAAGCACGGGCTGCGGAGTGTCGAGATCAACGGCCAGGTTTTCTGGATCCCGAACGTTGCGGCAGTTCACCCCGGTTTGGACAAGTAGGTTTCTTCACAGATTTGTGGAAAATTTTACTCTGACAGTGGTAAACTACGCGCACCGAAGCGGTTCGGACTCTTCCCCCAACCAAGTCTAAAAAGCGAACCTTGATTGACGGCCTTTTAACCCGAAGGAAGGTCTGATATGGATGTCCCCCACACTATCGCGGGCAGATTCAGAATAGAACGCGAGATCGGGACCGGCGGCATGGGTACCGTTTACCTTGCCACCCATCTCGGGCTCGAACGACCAGTTGCGGTCAAGATCATTCGACGTGAATTTGCAGGCGATGCCGACATTGCTGATCGTTTCTTTCGCGAAGCGAGAACGATGGCCAAGCTGCGCCATCCAAACGCTGCGATGATCTTCGATGCCGGTAACCTTCCCGATGGCCGTCACTTCATTGTGATGGAGTTTGTTGAAGGGGAAACTCTGTCGCAGGCGCTCGCACGCGAGGGACGTTTTCCCGCGTCGAAAGCAGTGCGCATCGCTACGCAGGTCTGTGACGTCCTCGAAGAAGCACACCGTCTCGGCATCATTCATCGCGATCTGAAACCGTCAAACATACTGCTCGGCAAACGAGGTGTTTGTGTACTCGATTTCGGAGTCGCCAAAGTTCTCGCTTCGTCAGCAGAGTCAACTCACACGCATGCGAGCACTGGTTCGGGCCAGTTGATCGGAACGCCGCGCTACATGTCGCCGGAACAGTGCCTGGGCCAACGCGTCGGTGCGCGCAGCGACATTTACAGTCTTGGGGTGTTGGTTTACGAAATGCTCGCGGGCCGTCCGCCATTCATCGATCCGCTGCAATCAGCGTTGCTCGTCAAACAAGCAACTGCGCCGGCGCCACCGTTGCCACGATTGCGCCAGGATATTCCGCGGTCGCTTTCGCTGGCGGTTCACACGCTGCTCGCGAAACGTCCGGAAGATCGACCGCGAACCGCCGCGCTTGCGAAGTCGCTTTTGGAAAGAAGTCTCGAGCGAACTGAGTCAACGTTTCCTGATGCGGAACCGCTGTCGGCGATGGTTGCGGCCGCAGATGCAGGACGCAGTCTTATCTTCAGAGTCGGCGCACCGTTGGTGTTGGTGACGACTTTCGGCGCTCTGCTCGCGTGGGGCTACACGGGTGAGAGTGCGTCAGTTCCACGGTTGCCAAAAGGCGCACTTCCGGTCGCAGCCTCACAAATGCAAATGACGCCGGCGTCTTTCCGCAACGATTCAGCTCCGGTTGGTGGCGCGGCGGAAGTTCGCGAGACACCACCGCCGGCGATCGATCAGCTATCACTCAACGAGGCGCGCAAGATCGCTTCGCGTTTCGCGCGCGGAACCGTCGGCGACCTCGAGATTGTCGATACGGATTCCGGTCCGGCAATTGTCGCCGTAAACAGTCAACGCAAATCGGGTAAGACAAACTTTCTGCTACTGCAACAGCGCGATGGTAAGTATCGCCTTGCGGCTCAAGGCCGGCTCGATATGGAAGGCTTCAGCCACGCCAACTGGAGCTCCGAATTAGTTGACGCCGATGAAGATGGTTATCACGAACTACTCTTCAGCGGTAAAGATTCGAGTGAGAGCCGGAACTTGCGGCGCCTGGTCCTCTTTGTGCCGAACGACAAACGGACCTACTCCATGCAGATGACGGGCGAGACTACGCCGCGCGGCACTCCACGAATTCAATGGTTATCAAACGCCGCGGGCACTGACGCCGCTGCTTATCGCACCACGCTCCGCCAGAAAGCGCGGTCGATCGTGTCGAAGAAGCGATGACGGCAGAAAGAAAGTTTCCCGCGCAAAGACGCAAAGTTCAGACCCCTGGCTGCCGCAGGTCTTACCTTTGCGCCTTTGCGTCTTTGCGCGAGAAATCTTAATTTAGTCCTTTGCATTGTCAATTTTCCTCCGCCAAGATAACCTTTTCCCCGCGAACAACATCAATCTTCAGCATATGGAGCCATTTGTGAAACGAAGTTTTATTGTCTTCCTGTTACTCGTTGCATTGCTGTCGCCTTCGACGCTTTTCGCCGAAGTCGTGACACAACAGCGAGCGACTAAACCATCAGGCGCGCAACCCCGTACCGGAACAACTGCCACAGCGCCGGCGCCACGACTGCCGGAAGCGAAGATCTTCAGCCAGGTGCTTCCGAACGGTTTGGAAGTCATCATTCTTGAAGATCACTCCATTCCACTCGTCACGATTGAGCTTGCCGTGAAGAACGGCTCTTACACGGAGCCGCCCGAACTGAATGGACTCTCGCACCTGTACGAGCACATGTTCTTCAAACAAAATCGCGCGATTGCGAATGCTGAAGATTACCTACGAACAATTGGTCAGATGGGTATTGCTTACAACGGCACCACCCGCGAGGAGGTAGTCGATTACTACTTCACCACGACCAGCCCGAATCTTCGCACCGCGATGCAGTTCATGAAGGACGCCACTCGTTACCCGCTTTTCGACGATCGAGAGTTTGCGCGCGAGAAGGAAGTGGTGATCGGAGAGATCGATCGCAACGAGTCGAACCCATTTTTCTACTTGAGTCAGGAGATGAATCAGCGGCTGTTTTTCAAGTATCCGAGCCGCAAGATGCCGCTGGGTAACCGTCAAACGGTGGGCGCGGCCACGACCGCGATGATGCGTTTGATTCAGCAGCGTTACTACGTGCCAAATAATTCAGCGCTTGTGATAACCGGCGACGTCACGCCCGCCGACGTGATGAAGATGGCGCAGGAGTTCTACGGCGACTGGCCGAAACGCGAAAAGGATCCCTTCGTCGAGTTTCCGCTCGTCGATCATCCGCCGCTGCCGAAGAGCGAAGGTGTCGTGATCACGCAGCCGGTGCAGAACGTGATCCTGAACATCAGTTGGCACGGACCTTCGATCGGCAAAGACAATCCGGCGACTTACGCAGCGGATGTTTTCTCGTTCATTCTTCGTCAACCGAATTCACGCTTCCAGCGAAACCTGGTCGATACCGGTCTGGTGACTGGAGTTGATCTGAGCTACTACACGCAACGGAACGTCGGTCCGATCGCGCTCATCGCGCAAACGACCCCGGACAAAGCGCGCGCCGCGATTAAAGCGATGTACGAAGAAGTGGCGCACTTCAACGACAAGGACTACTACACCGACGAGCAGCTTGAAAGCGCGAAAGCATTGCTCGAAGCCGACGATCTCTATTCACGTGAAAAGCTGAGCGAGTACACGCACACGCTTAGTTTCTGGTGGGCATCCACCGGCCTCGAGTACTTCCGCGGTTACCTGCCGCGGTTGCGTGCAACGTCGCGCGCCGACATCAGCCGTTACATCACCACGTATATTCAGGGCAAGCCACACATCGGCCTCGCTCTCATCTCGAGTGAAGCGCAAAGCAGAGTCAAAATCACACCAGAAGAATTAACGGGACAGGGACAGTGAACAAAGTCATGACAATGAGTCAAAACTCAGGTTTGTTTAATCGTGCACGTTGGACCAGGCGCATCGCCACCAGCTTGCTTGTCGCAATCGTTTTTATTGCCGGAACCAACGCGTCTCACGCAGATCAGGAAGCCAAGCCGCCGCAAGCGCAACAGACGGTTCAGGGCGTGGTCGCAAAACAAGCGGCGCTGGTGACCGAGTTGGATGTTAACGGTCTGAAGGTGTTGCTGAAGCGCCGTGAAGGAAGTTTGACTGTTGCAGCGGGTCTATTTATTCGTGGAGGTTCGTCAAACATCACCGCGCAAAACGCCGGCATTGAGACGTTGATGTTGAGCGCTGCGACTGAAGCGAGCACCAACTTCCCACGCTCGCGCATGCGCAGCGAACTCTCGCGCATGGGAACCGTGATTGGCAGCAGCTCAAACAACGACTACTCCGTTTTATCGATGGCCACGACGCGCATGCACTTCGATCAGTCGTGGCAGATGTTTACCGACGTCGCGCTGCGGCCTTCGTTTACGAAGGAAGACGTCGCGCTGGTTCAGGAACGGCTCGTTGTTTCGCTCAGCGACGACACGGACAACCCCGATGTTTACTTGCAGAAGTTGCAGGAAAGAGTTGCGTACGTCGGTCATCCTTATTTGAACGACACCGGTGGCACCCCTGAGACTGTTGCGAAGTTAACGCCCGAGGATCTGCGTCAGTATCACACCAGGCTGATGGAGACTTCGCGTCTGTTGCTGGTGATGGTTGGTGATCTTGATGTGGCAGAAGTTCGTGGTCTGGTGGCTGCGAGTTTGGGCAAGCTGCCGCGTGGGAATTACAAGCCCGCACCGGTGCCGCAATTGTCGTTTGATAAGTCTTCGGTAGAAGTTACGCCGCGCGATTTGAAAACGAACTACGTACAAGGTTTGTTTACAGCGCCGTCGCTGACGTCGCCTGACATCTACGCGATGCGCGTGGCGAGTTCGTTGTTGCGCGATCGTGTGTTTGAAGAGGTTCGCGTGAGACGGAATCTTTCGTATGCGCCTGATGCGTTTTTACGAACGCAGGCGGCGAATGTCGGTGGGCTTTATGTGACGGCGGTTGATGCGAATCTATCGGTGAAGCTAATGCTGAATGAGATCGCCCGGTTGCAGCAACAACCGGTCGGCGCTGAAGACATTCACGCCGTCATCGCGCAATATCTAACCACTTATTATCTTGGCCAGGAGACGAACGCCGCGCAGGCGGGAGAGTTAGCGCAGTATGAGTTGATTGGCGGCGGCTGGCGCAACTCGGTCGATTTCCTTTCGAACCTGACGTCAGTGACGCCGGCGGACATTCAACGCGTTTCGCAGAAGTACATGCGGAACATCCGCTTCGTGGTGCTGGGCAATCCGCGCAGCGTCGATACCGTCGTGTTTACGGGAGCAGAGTAGGAAGAGGGTTTTAACCACAAAGACACAAAGACACAAAACTTATTATCAACTTTGTGTCTTCGTGTCTTTGTGGTTCACATCGTTTCGCGCATATAGCGCTCGTAGAGTTTTTGATCCAGCCGCTGGAGCACGCGTGCTTCGGCGGCTGCCATGTTTAGATTGCCGCTTTCGAAATAAGCAATCGCGAGGTTGTAAAAGGTCTCGGCGCGGAGTGGTTGCAGACGCGCGGCTTCCGTGTACGAGTCGATCGCTTCACGCAAACGTCCCGAGTAGTAGTAAGCGTCGCCGAGTTTGTTATGAATCTCGGCATCCGACGGCTTGAGTTGTAAGGCCTGAGAATAAGCCCGAATCGCTTCCTGAATTTTTCCCTGCTTAACTTTGCAATAACCGACCTGCACCCACGTCTCGGCTCGCTTCGGATTCTTGTTGGCGGCATTCTCGAAATAACCGACGGCGTTATCGTAGTTGCCCAACCAGAGTGATTCGATTCCCGAACGATAAAGCGATTCGGCCGCGTCCTTGGCCTTCGGCGTTAAGTCCGACAGCGGTTGCAGCTTGCCGGCGCGCAACTCACCAACTCGCGCCGCCTCGAGCGCCAGGTTTATGTTCTGACCATTCGTGACTTTAACAGTCACCACACCTAAAACCTGTCCGCGCAGATTGAACACCGGACTCCCGCTGTTGCCATGTGAAATCGGAGCAGTGATTTGAATAATGCGATAACTATTCGGCACCTCTCTCACCGCCGAAACAATTCCATCGCTCACTGAGCCTTCAAGCTTTAACGGATTACCGATGACGAAGATCTGCTCGCCTTCATCAGGCAATTCCGTGGCGAGTTCGCTCGTTCGCGCGCGTTCGAGCGGCATATCAACACCGAGCAACGCCAGGTCGCCTTCTTCGTCGACCGCGAGCGTTCCAGTCACGGGAAATACCTTTCCTTTGCCGTCCAACGTCTTGATTTCCGCGCGCGTTGCGCCGCGCACGACGTGCAGATTAGTCACAACCTGACCCGGCCGCAGGAAGAAACCGCTGCCCGTCATGAGTGCTTCACCGCTGGCATCGTAAGTCGCAATCGCAACCACTGCGGGCTTTACTCGTTTGACCAGTGTGGGAAGACTCTCCTGGGCGTGAATCGTCGCGGCGAGGAGGAGCACCACCGCGAAGGGAAATAGACGTAGGTAGATTCTCTTGTTCATGTCGTCAGCCACTCAATGGTAAAACGGAGATTTCGGCCCGTGATGGGGATTCACGGTCAGGGGATCTACGTTATTAAAAGATGTCGGCTCGAGTGGAGCCAGTCGGGAGAGATGCTTAGCGCAACTCCTGCTCGGTCATATTACCCCAAGTTGTGTCTGAGCGGTAGTTTTTTGTGAAGGATTTGACACAAGAAGGGCCACCTTGCGAGTGGCCCTTTTCGAAAGCGCAAATTACTCAGTTTACCTAGGGAACAATGTGAATGTGCGCCACAGCCGGTCCGGCTGGAATCTCACCGAGCGCACTTTCCATCGTTACCAGGAGCCCAAAGTCCGGAAGCGTTGTTTCCGATTTGATCTCCGCCTCATTTCGACCTGGCGTGTTTGCTACCTGGCCGAGTTTGACGTACTTGCCGTCAGGCGCCACTGCCCAAAGGATGAAACTTTGACCCTGAGGCGCCTCCTTCAGATCGTGGAAACGCATCTTCACTTCGGTCGGGCCGTCTTTGCGTGGAGTGACGAATACATTCGCGCGAGCACCGGCCAGGGCGCCAGAGAAGTCAACCTTGATCTTGGTGTCGTCGCCTTTCTTGTAGCCCGGAATACCCAACATCGGCGCCGGATAGCTTGTCTGTGTCACGACGGCCGTGCCAGCAGGAGCTGTCACAACTGTCGTTGGCGCTGCTGTCGGCGCTGGAGTTGTTATGACTGTCGTCGGCGCTGTTGTGGGCGCCGTCGGAGCTGTTACGACTGTTGTCGGTGCAGTAGTCGGCGCCGCGACAGCCGCAACCTTCTCTCCCGAAGGATTGGTGGTCACAGGTATCACCGCGTAGCCTTCCGGCACTGCACTTCTAAAGAAGACCTTTGTGTTTGCGTCGTAAGCGGTCAACGCCGGTTCCGCAGAAGCGACCAGCATAAACTTCGACGAGAGTGGCGTAGTCCCGGCATATGTCCCAACGCCGTTTGAAATCGCCACTGGTCCGAGCGCAGTTACGACCCCTTTGTCGTCAACCGCGTAAAGCGTCATCGCAGTAACATCAGCGGGAACGCTCGCCAGATTGAGTTTGATCCTGGTGCCATCATCATCACGCAGGATGGTAGCTACACCCGTCGCTCCAGTGATGTTGACGGGGGTCAAATTGATTTGTATTTCTTTTTTCGCAGGATACTCAATTACCGTGTAAGTTCCGTCGGGGTTTTGCACCGTCTTCGTGACGGTTGTGGTTGTCACTTGTGCGAGCGCAACAGCCGCGAGTGCGAGAGTCAGGATTACCGCTCCCAAAACGCTCAAAACGTGCTTGCTCATCAGTTGTACCTCCCTTGTGAATTAATCGCGATTAATTGTCGGGGGAACTGTGTCGGGGAGACGCTCAGAGGCGTGCGTATAGATTTTTGGGCAATATTTATGCCCAACTGAGAACTCGCATTTTTGGGAAAAATTAGGTGGTCAGGCCAGATTGTGCGAAATGTAACAATACACCGCTGTTCTGATCTGGCTTCTCGTGATCAGTAAGCCTTCAGTTCTGATATTGCTTTTGCGACATCAGATGCTTGCGGAAGTATTGCGTCCTCTAGTTGTGGCGCATAGGCCACGAAGGTATCAAGCGCGCATACACGCTTCACCGGTGCGTCGAGATACTCAAACAGCTCAGCGGTAATCCGTGCGGCGATCTCAGCTCCATAGCCAAACGAGAGCGAATCCTCGTGCGCCACGATGACGCGGTTAGTTTTCTTAACCGTCTCGGCGATGGCGTCCCAGTCAAACGGAAGGAGGCTTCGCAGATCGATGATCTCGACGCTGATGCCTTCCTGCTCCATTTGCTTCGCCGCGACCAGCGAACGTTGCACGAGCGCTCCGTACGTGATGATCGAGATGTCCTTTCCTTCGCGAATCTTTTTCGCTTTTGCAAAAGGAATCATGAACTCGTCGCCGGGATATTGCGACTTGTTGTAAGCCTGGCGGTAGAGGTGCTTGTGTTCGAGAAACAGGACCGGATCGTCACAACGGATCGCCGTGCGCAAAAGGCCGTTGGCGTCGAGTGCGTTTGACGGATAGATAACGCGCAAGCCCGGGATCTGCGTGAACGTCGATACGCCCGATTGCGAGTGATAAACCGCGCCGCCTTTCAGATAACCACCAATCGGCACGCGAATCACCATCGGCGACTCCCACTCGTTGCCCGAACGCCAGCGCAACAACGCGAGCTCATTACGAATCTGGTGCATGGCGGGCCAGATGTAGTCGAAGAACTGAATCTCCACGACCGGCTTCAAACCACGCGTTGACATGCCGATCGCGCGTCCGACGATGTTTGCTTCTGCGAGCGGAGAATTAAAGACACGATCGCCACCGAACTTACGTTGCAGGTTCGCGGTCACCTTGAAGACGCCGCCTTTGCCTTTGACGGTTTCGAGATACTGTTCGCGCGAGCAGTCGGCCACGTCTTCACCAAAAACCACGATGCGTGGATCGCGCGCCATCTCGGTGTGCAAACAACGATTGATGAGGTCAACCATCGTGCCCGCGTTTCCGCTGAGCTGCACGTCGTCCTCGGTATCAAACTCGCTGCTGGTTGGATCGACGTCCGGCGAGTAGACGTACTGCATTACAGTTTCCGGCGCCGGCTGAGCGCCCGCCAGGGCCTTATCGGCAGCTTCGTTCACTTCATGGTCGACTTCGTCCTTAATCTTTTGCAGACCATTCTGATCGATCACGTTCTCATCGATAAGGAACGCGCCAAACCGCTTGACTGGATCTCGCTCGGCGTCGGTCGCGCGTTCTTCGTCGGGCCGGTAAAGCTTTTCGTCGTCGGAAAGCGAGTGGGAATACGGCCGGATCACTTTGGCGTGGACGAGGGCCGGGCCCTTTCGCTGGCGGCAGTAATCGACGGCGCGTCGCATCGTTTCCAACGATTCGATCGGATCTGTCCCGTCACATTTTTGGATATAAAGTGATGGAAAACCTTCGACCAGCTTTGACACGTCGCCGCCGGCTGTTTGCACTTCAACCGGTACGCTGATCGCGTAACCGTTATCCTCCAGCAGAAACACGACCGGCAACTTCAGATTACTAGCGGTATTGAGTGCTTCCCAAAACTCTCCTTCGCTGGTCGTCCCATCGCCGAGCGAAACGTAAGTCACTTCATCATTATGAAAACTACTGATGCGCTCTTGTAATTCGGGAATCAGAGTGGAACGGTAACTTGCTTCCGCACAACCGACAGCTTGCAGCAGTTGTGTTCCGGTTGGTGACGACTGCGAGACGATGTTCAGTTTCTTGTGGCCCCAATGCGAAGGCATCTGGCGTCCATGTGAATTCGGATCCGCTTCGGCTCCGACAGCCGAAAGCAGTTGTTCGAGCGGCGTCATGCCAAGCTGCAAACAGAGCGCACGATCGCGATAGTAGGGATAAAACCAATCGTAGCCGGGCTTCAACACGACACCGGCAGCGACGAGCACGGCCTCATGACCGGCGCCACTTATCTGGAAGAAGATGCGGTTTTGTCCCTTGAGTTGTATCTCTTTGTCGTCGAGACGGCGCGACAGGTACATCGTGCGGTACATCTCGAGCAACAACTTGTGGTCTGGCAGATCATGGAGTACTGGAGCAGCAGGCCGGAGCAGGGGTGGCCCTGCATCCTGTTCCCGCTCCTTCTTCGCCGTAGCTGCCAGGCCCAGAGACGTAGGGCCAGGCGCCATGCCCATCTCGGCTTCCTGTTCGGGAGTTTCGGTTTGTGTTGACGACGATTCGGTTTTGCGGACCAGTTTCAGTACTTTAGTATCAGTCTTCATAGTTGCCAGCCAGAGTCATGCGGTACTCTTCGGCCATGCCTGGGTGTCCATGGCGCTGCGCGGTTTCGATGCCGCGCTGGTAAGCTTCGCGTGCTTTGTCGCGTTGGCCCAGGCGCTCGTAAGCGCCGGCCAACATCCCGAAGGCGTTTCCTTCATCCTCGGCAGCAGCGAGATAACGATTCAGAGTTTCGATCAGCTTTTCGTCGCTGCCGGCCTTTTCGTATTCCTTTGCCAGTCCGAAAAGCACGGCCGTGTTTCCCGGATCGCTAGCGAGCATTTGTTCGAAGATGTCTATACGAGAAGTGCCCATAATTTTGAAGTGCGGCGGCCTGACGCCG
>JBIOVO010000007.1:0-13680 GCA_044867735.1 Pyrinomonadaceae bacterium
TAGCTTGAACTCTGAACTCTGAAGCCGGAGGTCAGAACTTTGCGTCTTTGCGCCTTTGCGTGAGAACTTCTTTCGACGGATTTTCGAGAAGTTGCTATAACATCGGTCCGCAGCGAACATGACCCAAGAATCACAATCTATTCCTGAACTCCTGCGCCAGCGCGTTAGTGTCGCGCCCGACAAGCCTTTTCTCTTTTCCGAAGCTGACAAACGACAGTTCACTTACAAGGAATTCGAAGCGGCCGTGAAACGCACGGCGGTGCTGCTGACGGAGAATGGAATCGGGAAGGGCGACGTGGTTAGTCTGCTGTTACCCAATAGCGTCGAGTACGTCATCGCTTACTTTGCCTGCTGGCAGATCGGTGCGCTGGCTGGGCCAATAAATTCGCTGCTCAAGGCGCAGGAGATCGCGTACGTCATTTCAAACTCTGAGGCCAAAGCATGGATCGTGAATTCCGAGTTTTTGCCCGTAGTAGAGGCGCTGCGGGATCAGTTGCGCCACCAGCTTCGCGTCGTTATTCCCTTCGACAACGAAGCTGAAACGACGTTTGGCGTGAAAGAAGCTGACGCACCGGCGTCGAGCTTAACGCTCGAAGATGAAGCGATCATTATTTACACGTCGGGTACGACCGGGAAACCGAAAGGTTGTTTGCTGACTCACGGCAACGTGATTGCGAACGCCCGACAGATCAGCAGTTGGTTAAACTTCACCGAAACCGATCGGCTGCTCACCCTGATGCCGCTCTTTCACATGAACGCCGTTTCCGTAACCACGCTGTCGGCGCTTTACGCCGGCGGCTCCACGGTCGTGAGTCAGAAGTTCTCGGCCTCGCGTTTCTGGCAGATCATTTCCGACTACCAGATCACCTCGTTTGGCTCAGTGGCAACGATGCTCTCGATGTTGCTGAGCACTTATCCCGACGGAGTTCCCGCTGGACTAAAAACGGAGCTGTTGCGGTTTGCGATGTGTGGCTCCGCGCCGGTGCCGGCGGAAGTGCTCAAACGTTTCGAAGAGACGTTCAACTGCCTCGTGATCGAAGGCTATGGTTTGTCGGAGTCAACCTGCCGTTCGACGTTCAATCCGCCTGACACACGCCGCCGCCCGGGATCGTGTGGAATACCAATCGGAAACGAGATGCGCGTCGTGGATGAGGAAGATCGCGACGTACCGTTGGGCGAGTTGGGCGAGATCGTCTTGCGTGGCGAGAACATTCTCAAGGGCTACTACAAGAACGACGCGGCGAATGAAACTGCGTTTCGCAACGGTTGGTTTCACACCGGAGACATCGGCTACCGCGATGCGGAAGGTTACTACTACATCGTCGATCGAAAGTCGGACATGATCATTCGCGGTGGTGAGAACATCTATCCGCGCGAGATCGACGAGGTGCTCTACCAACATCCTGAGATTGCCGCCGCGGCGGTGATCGGCGTTCAGGATAATCTCTACGGAGAAGAGGTTGCAGCGGTGGTGGTGCTGAAGAACGGCGCCAGCACTTCGGAGCAGGAAGTCATAGAGTTTTGTAAAGCGCGGCTGGCAGACTACAAGTGTCCAAAGACGGTGCGCTTTGTTGCGGATATTCCGAAAGGTCCGACAGGGAAGTTGTTGAAACGCGAAGTGGCGAAGATGTTTACGCCGCAGTGATGCCCGACTGGCCCGGTGCGACTGCGCGCGTTTCTGCCGGCTTCGCGTTCTTACTACGATCGATCAACCACGCGCCTACCAACCACAGTCCGCAAATCCCAACCATGATCGGTGAGAACCACTTGCCGTAGAGACCGTCAGGTGAAAACTTCTCGGTCGCGCAATGAAGTGCTTCGCTGTTCGGTAGCAAACCTGTTTCGGTGAACTCGTGGAACGAATAGATCGCGACCTGGACCATGAACAGAAGTAGAAAGATGCCGGTGACCTGGAAGAAGCGCCTCACATTAATCAAGTGACCAAACCGCGCCCAGCCTAAAGCGAACAAAATCGCGGCGCCCAGACCGAGTAACGCGCCGTTGATGAGGTTCGGATCTTTTACCTGCATCAACATCAAGGCCGTTTCCATTCCCTCGCGCGTGATCATCAGAAACGTAAAAAGAAAGATGCCGAGGACGGCGGCTGCACGTGAACTCTTAGACGAAGCAGCGCTCAAACGCTCGCGCATGTGTTCCTGAATCTTTGGACCGCTGCGCCACATGTGAATCACGAGGGTTCCGACCATCACGACCGCGACCGCGCCTAGGATCGCTTCGCGGAGGGCTTCATTACCGAAGAACTGGCTTACGTAACCGCCGATGGTCGCGCCAAACATGCTCTGTGCGGTGGCATCGTCGACGCCGGTGTTCAGCAGGTAAGCAAGTCCGCCACTCGCGGCGAGTGCGAGGGCGATAGCGGCGTAAACCGTTGGGTTAAGCCAGCGCTGACCCGACTTGTTCAGGTAGGCCAGGATCACGGCCACGAGCAGGAACGACTCGAAACCTTCGCGGAGGACGATGATGAATGAGTTCAGCATGGTTGCGGGAGTATAGTCTAGTTGAAAATAGATTTCAATTTCAGGGTTAGGGTCAGTGAGGACTAAATTAGGATTTCGCACGCAAAGGCGCAAAGTCGCAAAGGAAGACCTCCGGAGCCGAAGGTCAGAAACTTTGCGTCTTTGCGCCTTTGCGTGCGAAAAATCTTTATTGGGTCGCTGTCGGGAGGATCGCGAGATCCGCGCGTAGGGGGCCGAGCTTTGTGATGCAGGTGATGCGCAACGGTAGACGCCGGCGGTCGTCGCTGACCCACATGCGGAATTGATACTTGTCTGACTGCGCGTCGTCAGTGGTGATAGTGAGTGGAATCGCAGGCACACGGCGATCGCCCATCTGAATCGTTTCACGCGGCGCCGAATCCACAAACAACGTCATCGGCTTGTTCTCAACCAGCACCGAAACGGCGTTTCGCTTCTTCGGCAGAAAAGTAAAAGTGCGGAGCGCGTAGAAGAACGAAACGTAATCGTGCGTCCCCACCGGCACATCCAGCCTGGCCCCGCGTTCGCTGGTCGCGGTGCCTGTTTCCTGGCTGATCGTAAAAATCTCATTCACTCTGCGCTCACCTTCGACGAGGTTCAGCACGGTGCGATAGGGAAGCAGGCCTTTGGGATCGACATAGGAATCGATCCGATCTTTGGCGACAAACAGTCTCGCCGCCGTTCCAGTCGTCTCAGCGTTCACCGTGAGAAAAACACCATCGCGCTCGAAATAGCGCGAACGCCCGCGCACCTGGAAAGTCGCGAGGCCCATCGGCGTGTTATTGGTGCCGATGAAGATCTGATAGTTGAGTTGCTCGCCGACGTTGAACGGTAAATTGGGATCGAGCGTTGTCGGTGTCGGTGGATTTGGTTTAGCGATGGGCGCGGGCATCGGTGCGGCGATGACAGGCGGAGCCGGAGTCGGCGCCTCGACAGGCGGCGGGATCATTTCCGATCCAGCGAGTTCAGCCGTCATCTGACCGTTGCTTACGCGCCCGGTCATCAGTACCGGCACGTGACGTTCGTCGTCACTAAAGAAAACTCTCAGGTCCTTGATCAGGTTAGTGTTGAGTTTGACTTGAGTGACGATGGTTGGAAACGAACCGACATTTGTCCGGATCACCTGTTTGCCGACTACCTTCAGTTCTGCGGAGTAATCGGCGCCTTCACCACGCACGGAAAAGTTGTAAGTAGCGCCGCTGACGAGCGGCAATGCTCTCGCGCGATAAAAGGCCGACACAAGATCGTACGTTCCTGGAAAGCCTCTCTGCTTTGCCGGGATCGCCTCATTGCCGGCGGGTTGATTGAAATCCTGAACTGCGGAAGCGCTCTTGATCGCGTCGCGAGCGGTCTGTTCAGTGCGAAACGGAAGGCCTGTGCTGGGGTCGACGTAACTGACGTAGTCGTTATTGATCGCAAAAAGCGCCACGTTGATGACGCCGGTTGTTTCCACGTGAGCCCGCAGTTGGATTGCATCGCGGCCATAGAAATTTCCGCGCGCGACGACCTCGACTTCCACGTGAGCGGCGCTCGGAAAATTCGAATACGCGACGTTGTAAGTCAGCCGCTCGCCGACGCGATAGGGCGACTGCGAGGATGTAAGCGGAGTAAGAGTCTCCTTTTCCTGACCAAATACTGGAAAAAAGAGCGCTACGAGGAAGATGATAAGTGTAGAGATAAACGGGGGTTTCAAGCTCACATTCACCGTCGCATGATAGTTTCAAATCAGAAGTTTGGGCAAATAGGAAGTCTTCACCAAATTTTTACACGCCGCTCGAATTGCTCAGTTCCTTTCCTTCACCGCGCTCCATCTCGGCAACGATCTTCTGCGCGGCGGCGAGCGGATCTGCTGCGCTGGTGATCGGACGTCCCACCACAAGGTAGCTTGCGCCCGAAGCGATGGCAGCTTGCGGTGTTGCTACTCTTTTCTGATCTTCTCGTTGCGACTCGTTTTCCGCCGGTCGTATGCCGGGCGTCACGATGAGAAAGTCGGGACTCGGGATCGTGCTGCGGATGGTTTGAATTTCCTGCGGTGAAGCGACGACTCCGTCAACTCCTGCGCCCGCCGCGAGACGCACCAGCCGAAGAACGGACTCTTCGGGACTTGTAGTTATACCAATTTGCGAGAGGATCGTCGCGTCGATACTGGTGAGGACGCTGATTGCGAGCACTCGCGAGCGATCTCCGCCGGTGCGTTCGGCGACTTCGGCGACGGATTCCACGGCGCGTTGCATCATCTCGGTGCCGCCGCCGGCGTGAATCGTAAAAAGCGAGACGCCGAGCTCGGCCGCTGAGCGAGCCGCGCCCGCCACCTGGTGTGGAATGTCGTGGAATTTCAGGTCGAGAAAGACTTTTGCGCTCAGGGCGATGATGTCTTTGACGATCTGCGGTCCAGCGAGAGTGAATAGTTGTGAGCCAACCTTGAACATGCCCGCGACGTCGTGGAGTTCGCGGACGAGGTCGAGAGCTTTGGCTGGCGTTTCGACGTCCAGCGCCACGATAAGCTTGTCTTTAGCCACTAGTTCTCCTTTCTAGCCACAAAGATGCACAAAAGCACGAATGATAATTCCAATTGATTCATAAGAATTCCTTAGAACGGTAGCCGACGGCGGCGTCAAGGTCCGCGAAGCCCTCGCGTTTCAGAATCTGTGCTAATCCGTGATTGATCATCTGCGCAATCCGTGGTCCTTCATAGATGAATCCGGTGTACAACTGCACGAGACTCGCGCCGGCAGCGATCTTTTCCCAGGCGTCGTCGGCTGTAAAGATCCCGCCGACGCCCACGAGTGGTATGCGTCCGCGTGTAAGTTCATAGAGTTGTGCAATCATCTTCGTCGATCTGCTGGTGAGCGGCTTGCCGCTCAGCCCGCCTTCTCCGATCGATGCAACTCGTCTCGCCTCCGTGCGCAGGTTATCGCGGCTCGTGGTGGTGTTCGTCGCGATGATGCCGTCGATCTGCAAGCGTTCGATGACGTCCACGATCATCTCGAGGTCGCGGTCAGAAAGATCAGGCGAGAGCTTGATGAGCAGTGGCGCCGGCGATTGTCTGCCGTGCTGTTCCTGCAACTCCTGATTACGAGTCTTAAGCGCGGAGAGCAGGGAAGTCAGTTGCTCAGACTGTTGCAGTTCGCGTAACTGCGGCGTGTTGGGCGAACTGACGTTGACGGCGATGTAGTCTGCAACCGGATAAACGATCTCGAAGCTTGCGAGATAGTCTGTGACGGCTTCTTCGAGCGGCGTGATCTTGCTCTTGCCGATGCTTACTCCCAACACACAGTCTGGCCGGGCCTCCGCGACTCTCCTCGCGAACGCCGCGGCGCCATCGTTGTTGAAGCCGGCGCGATTTATTAGCGCCTGATCCTCGGAAAGGCGAAACAGCCGCGGCAGTCGATTACCCGGTTGCGCGTGATAAGTCACTGTACCCGCTTCGATGAAACCAAAACCAAGCGCGGCAAGAGGTTTGAGTGCGATTCCGTCTTTGTCGAATCCCGCGGCGAGCCCGACCGGATTGCGAAACGACAATCCAAATCGCGTGATCGGATTTGGCTGACTGCCGAAACGCTTCGCAACGAAATCGTTGATCGGTTTTGGTTTGAGAAGTGAAAGTGAATGTAAGCCCAATTTGTGGGCCGTCTCGGGCGGAAGACTAAAAAGAATTGGACGCACCAGTGAGCGGTAGACCATTAACAGCCACGAAGAGTATCAGAAGCCACAAAGAAGCACAAAAAGCACAAATGAAAAAGAAGAGAATCCAGAGACATGGAACTTCTCAAGAGAGATCCAAGAGAAGAAAACACCTCTTGTGCCTTTTGTGCATTTTTGTGGCCATGCTTGCTTGAGCATCTTGGCGGCCTTTGTTAGTATCCGCGAACAATGGATTTTGTCGAGAAAGCCCGCATCATGGATGGCCCGCGCATCAATCGCGCGCTTGCACGTCTTTCATCGGAAATCGTTGAAGAGAACCACGGCGCCGGCGACTTGTTTCTCGTCGGCATCCGCCGTCGCGGCGTTCCGCTGGCCGAACGCATGGCGCAAAAGATTGCCGATCTCGAAGGCTATCGTCCGCCGGTCGGCGTGCTCGATATCACGCTCTATCGCGACGATCTCTCGACCGTGGGCGCCAAGCCGGTTGTTAACCGCACCGATCTTCCCGGCGACATCGAGAATCGCAACATCGTTCTGATCGACGACGTGCTTTACACCGGTCGCACGATTCGCGCCGCGCTCGATCAGTTGATCGATTTTGGACGTCCGAAACGTGTGCAGTTAGCGGTCCTGATCGATCGCGGCAAGGAGCATCGCGAGTTGCCGATTCAGGCTGATTACATCGGTAAACTGGTGCCGACGAAGAAAAGCGAGATTATCAAGGTGATGCTCCAGGAGTTTGACGAAGAAGAGGGAGTGGTAATCGTCGAGCGACCGTCAGAGACGGCCACGGCGTAACAAAGCGGCCAACGGGCCGCTTTTTTTATGAGCCGAAAACCAGAATGCAACAGACCTTTACTCGGAAACACCTTCTAGGCATTCGCGAACTCGACGCCGGTGAAATCACGCACCTGCTCGACACCGCCGAAACCTTTCGCGAAGTCTCCAAACGTCAAATCAAGAAAGTCCCGGCGCTCCGTGGCCGGACAGTCATCAACCTCTTTTTCGAGCCTTCAACGCGCACCCGAACGTCGTTCGAAATTGCAGCTAAGCGCTTGTCGGCCGATGCGGTTAACGTCAGCGTCTCGACCTCAAGTGTCACCAAAGGCGAAACGCTACTCGACACCGCCCGAAACCTCGAGGCGATGGCGCCTGACTGCATCGTCATTCGTCACTCGATGGCCGGCGCGCCGCAACACCTCGCACGAATGACGAAAGCACCGATCGTCAACGCCGGCGACGGTTCGCACGAGCATCCGACGCAGGCACTGCTCGACGCCTTAACGATTCGCGAGTACAAGGGCCGCATCAAGGGTCTGAAGGTCGCGATTCTCGGCGACATTCTGCATTCGCGAGTCGCTCGTTCGAACATCTACCTGCTCACAAAACTCGGCGCAAACGTCAGTGTCGGTGGCCCAGGCACACTTGTGCCGGACGACTTCGCCGGGCTGGTCGAGAGTGGACTCCGGATCGAAAAGCGCTTCGAGGATGCGATCGAAGGCGCCGACGTCGTGATGATCCTGCGCATCCAGCGCGAACGCCAGGACGCCGCTTTCTTTCCCTCGATGCGAGAGTACGCGGTTCATTACGGTCTGCAACCGCGACATCTCGACAAGGCCGCGCCGGACGTCATCGTCATGCATCCCGGTCCGATGAACCGCGGCGTTGAGATATCTTCGGAGATCGCAGACGGCAGCCGCTCGTTGATTCTCGATCAGGTAACGAACGGCGTCGCCGTGCGCATGGCGGTCCTTTATCTTCTCGCCGGCGGTGGTCCAAGCGAGGAAGCGGAGTAAGTTCAAAGAAGCAGCGACGAGAACGCAAAGTGAGCCAGGAATGAAGCTTCTGATTGCAAATGGTTACGTTATCGATCCGGCGGAAAACGTGAACACCGGCGGCCGCGGGGTACTGATCGAAGATGGTCGTGTTTTAGGTTTACTCGAACGTGGCGAGCCGGTTCCGGAGCAGACGCACGTGCTCGATGCGACTGGACTAATCGTAGCGCCGGGCTTCATCGACATGCACACGCACTTGCGTGAACCGGGTCAGGAGTACAAAGAAACGGTTGCGAGCGGCGCGTCGGCGGCAGTGGCGGGAGGTTGGGCCAGCATCTGCGCGATGCCGAATACGGATCCGGTCAACGACAACCCGGCGGTTACGCGTTTCATCGTCGACCAGGGGCAAGCGGCAAAGCTTGCGAATGTTTTTCCCATCGGCGCAGTGACGAAAGGCAGTAGCGGAACCGAACTGGCCGAGATGGGCGAGATGAAGAACGCCGGTATCGTTGCGGTTTCGGATGACGGGCATCCGGTGCCGACTTCCGGAATGATGCGGCGGGCTATGGAGTATGCCCGCGGCTTCGACCTGACTGTGGTCGATCATTGTCAGGATCGTTCGTTGAGCGCCGGCGGCGTGATGCATGAAGGACGCTGGTCGCTGATACTCGGTTTGCGCGGTATGCCGGCGGCTGCGGAAGAAGTGGATGCGGTGCGTGATTGTGCGCTCGCTAAACTTACCGGAGCGAAGGTCCACATCGCTCACATCTCGACGCGCGGGGCGATTGAAGCGGTTCGCAGAGCGAAGAGCGAAGGACTGCCCGTGACGTGCGAGGTGACGCCGCATCACTGGACGCTCACTGACGAAGCAGTCGCTGAGTACGACACGAACATGAAAATGAGTCCGCCGCTGCGGAGCAGGGAACACGTAGACGCCATTCTCGAGGCGATGAAAGACGGAACGATCGACGCGATCGCAACGGATCATGCACCGCATCATCTCGACGAAAAAGGGCTGGAGTTTGATCAGGCGCCTTTTGGGATCACCGGTCTCGAAACGGCGATCGGGCTGGCGTTTGACCTTGTTCACGCGGGATTGATCGATCTCGAACGCATGGTGCAGATGTGTGCTGCAAATCCGGCGCGGATCTTTGGGCTGCAGGACCGTGGGACTCTCCGGGCCAATGCGCACGCCGATTTAACCATTCTGGATCCGCAGCTCGAGTGGGTTTTCGATGTGCATAAGTCGAAGTCGAAGAGCCGAAACACGCCGTTTCATGGGAGATCGATGTGCGGCGCGGCCGTGGCGACCATCGTCGGCGGACGGCTCGTTTACCTCCATCCCGACTACACACGTATCAACGAACCCCGGCAGCGCTCAGCGTCAGGCTGATTTTTAACCACAAAGATACGAAGACACAAAGGTAGAAATTCTTTGTGTCTTCGTGTCTTTGTGGTTGAAAGTTCGTCTCGCGATTGAAAATCATTGCGTATCCTGAAGCATCGCCCTAAAATGCTCCGGACCTGTTCCCGGAAAATTCGCTCTAGAAGTTTTTCGTAGCCATAGTCCTTTGTTCCTGCCCCTTCGAACAAAGTCGTCTTGATCATTTCTCTATACGGATCCGAACGGAGGTCACATGAAGAGTAAGCTTTGCAGCCTTACCTGTATTGCCGCCCTTCTTCTGTCTGCTCCTATATGTCTGGCTGACAAGAACTCAAGCAAGATGCTCAAGCAGCAGGAACGCTACACTTTGTCGCTGGAGTTGGAGTTTTCAAAGAAGGAACAGAACCCCCTGGAACAAGCGATTTCGGTTTTGTTTGACGTTGGTCCCAACGGCTATGCGACAGGTTTCCTTGTAGGTAACGGATTGGTGATGACCGCCTATCACGTAATCTCAGGCAACCTCAGCACTACCAAAAAAGTAATGCTGGGGTTCAAGGCAAGTGATGAGCTTACTGTAAAAGTTTTTGTGGACGGCTGTCGCGCGAAGGTGATCGCCGTAGACAAAGATGCCGATCTCGCATTACTCGAAATGTGCCGCGGCTCGAAGCAGGCGAAAGCTCCGAAGTTCCAAACCGCGCCGGCCAAGGACGACAAGCTGTTTCTGATCGCGCGGCCGCACGGCGACAAGATTGTTAGCCATGGCAGTTTTTACGGCAACTACATGCTCGGCACCCAGGAGTACTGGTCGGTGAAGATCGACAGTCGCGACGGCTTCTCGGGGAGTCCTGTTTACAACTCGAATGCTGAGGTAGTTGGAGTCTTCAGCGGTTACGACTGGTCGCAAAAACTGGCGCTCATCAGTCCGAGTATTCGCGCGCAGAAACTGCTCGACGACTACATCGCCAAACAGCCTTAAGGCTTTTTCGGCAGGTGATTTCTGATCGAGCGTTTGAGGTGCTCGAAATGCATCTCCCTGATCACTCCTAACTCAGGGTTCTGGATTCCCAGCACCTTCCTGCCTGCGATCTGCATGTTCACGACAAGGAAGTTTGCCAGTTGATTGGCGGCCAGGCGCCAGCGTGGCAGCGCTGTGTGTTCGAATTGAAATCCAGCTCGAAGTCTGACTCGGATCTGATCGGTCGGCGACCAGCGCTTCTTTGAACTCTGCGCACCGTGATGCAGTACGATTGCCTCCGGCACAAACATCAAACGCCAGTCTGATTGGGTAATCCGCCAGCACCACTCGTTGTCTTCCGCATACATGTGGAAGCGTTCGTTGAATCCTCCGACTTGATCGATCATTTCACGTCGCGCCAGTATCGCAGCGCCACCAAGCATCGGCACGCAGCGCTCGCGATCGTGTTTCCAGTGCCAGCCAAGCAACAGCTCGCCTCTCGTTCGCTCCGGCAGCAGGTGGTAAAGCCATAGCTGCGAAAGAAACGTGTGCCAGACGCACGGCGGATTGAAGAAGACGCTGACCTGCAATGAACCGTCGGTGTTGACAAGTTTTGGTCCACAGGCGCCGAGAGTCGGGTCGGCGTTGAGCCTGCTCATCAACGTGTCGATAGTTCCCGGAGGGACCTCCGTATCGAGATTCAGCAGAAAGACGTACGGCGAATCGGTCAGTGCGAATGCCTGATTGTTTGCGGCCCCGAAACCACGGTTCTCGGTGTTGTTGAAGATCCGCAGTTGCTGGCTGGCGACCATCGGCGCTGCAATTTCACTCGCGCGCAGTTTTGCCAGGCTGTCGTCTTCGGAGGCGTTGTCGATGATTACGATTTCGTAAGCGACTTTGGGGGAGGAGTTGACGACTGTTTCGACGCAGCGAGTTAAGAGACTCCCCCCGTTCCAGTTAATAATGATTATCGACAGGTCATAGGGCATCAGCTACTGTTCCAGGTGGTTCGGATAAAAGCGAGAGCATCAAGAGACGAGATCTTTCGCGGCACTCTTAAAACCGTTTGCGTATTCGTGATAACGCAGCGTCACGAGTTCACGCAAGATTCTGGGCACTCGGTTCAACCGCCGCTGCGGCAGGTTCGCGCGCACGTTCAGATGAAAAGAATAATTGCCGATAAAAGAAAGTGCGTTCCGACTGTCGTACGCGTCCTTGTGGGTCGTTAACCGCTCCTCCAGCGTCGCGAGTATTTTGTGCAGGCCGGCATTGTCGTTGTGGCGACGAAAGGCCGTCTCGAGCGCCTGCATTGGTCCTTCTGTCACGGCTCTTGCACGCATGGGAGCGCCGATCTGTTGTCGCGCGTGCTGCCGGTATTTAATCAAAGGCTCTTCGATTATTACTACATCTGCCACGGAAGCAACAGTCAACGCGATCCAGCCGTCGTGAATCATGTCGATTCCTTCGGGGATCGGTAACGCGAGCTTCACGAACTTTGAACGAAACGCCATCGTGGCGCCGGTGACCGTCCAGCCTGTTACCAGTACTTCAAACGCACGACCGAGGCGGACCAGTTTTCTTTTATGCGCGTCGAAGTTGACTTCGGTCCACATCCTGCGGCCGAGCGGCTTTAGTTCTTCGTCGACTACTTCAGCGTCTGAAAAAACCAATCCTGCCTGAGGAGCCTTAGTGAACGACTCGTCAATCAGTTGCAGCTTATCGCTGCCCCAAACGTCGTCCTGATCGCTCAGGGCAATCACGTCGCCACTACACAAGCCGATTGCTTTTTCGAAATTCTTTACGGAGCCGAGATTGCGCTCATTAAAGTGCAGCGCGACAGGAAAGGACGATCCGGCTGCAAACTCTTCCAGAAGATTTCGAGTGTTGTCGGTCGAACCATCGTCACAAACGACCAGTTCGTCCGGCGGTCTTGATTGCGCGATGATACTTTGCAACTGCGACGGCAGGAAGTCCGCGCCGTTGAAAGTACACATTGCGACCGAGATTTTCACCCGCGCATTCTACAAGACCAGCTTTATCCGTGAAAATCGCTGGCTAAAAAACCTGCCGCTGGCGGAACTTGTCCTTGGACGCCAGAGTGAAACGAGGTTCCGGCGTGCCGCGGCCTGATATCACTTGCACCGCGTATTCGCCAACCGCCGGACCATGTTTGAAACCATGTCCCGACCCACCGCCGACCAGCCAAACATTCTCAAACGACGGATGCCGGTCGATCAAAAAATCGCCATTGGACGTGTTTTCATACTGGCAAACACGCATTTCCGTCACCGGCGCGCTCGCCAGCCGCGGTATGCGTTTCGCCAGATACTCTCGAGCCGCACGCAAGCCTGAAGCTGTCAAAACGCGGTCGCCTGAGTCAGGGTCAAACTCCGGTCCGTGCGCATCAATTGCCAGCTTAAAGCCACGGCCATCGAGATTCGGAACCCCGTAAACCAGGTCGTGGAAGTCGATCCACGTCGGCAGCGCACCGCGCTTGAACAATTCGTCTCCGGGCGGCACGCCGAAAAAGATCACTTCCTGCCGCGTCACGTGAATCAAGTCGCCGAGCAGCTCCGGAAACAACTTCGGCAGCCATGGGCCACACGCAAAGACAAAACGTTCGGCACGGATCTCTGTGCCTGCTTTGGTTTTGATCGACTCAGGACGCGTGGTTGTCGATTCCGGCGCGACGATCGCTTCCTGCTGGTAATCGACGCCGACCGACTTCGCTTTAGCGACTACCGCCTGTACCGCACGCCGCGCCATTAACATGCCCGAGTCTGGTTCGAGTACTCCCCAGCTAGTGGGCGCGAGCTCGAGTTGCGGAAACCTTTGGACCAGTTGATCATGGTCCAGCCGTTCACATCTCGCTTGCAGACGTTGCAGCGTGGCAAAAACTGCTTCGCAGTAAGCGTCATTTCCGCGGGCCAGCCATAACACGCCCGTTTGCTGAAACAAGGCGGACTGAGCCAGTTCGGCAAAAAGTTCCTGCCAGATGACGAACGATCGCTGCGAGGAACGTGAGTAGATCTCGTCTGGACCATAGCCCAGGCGAATAATCCGCGACTCACCGCCCGAACTCGCGCGGCTGTTCCCTGGTCCGTACGCATCGAGCAACAAAACATTAGCGCCCTCGAGGCGGAGTTTGTATGCGGTCCAGACGCCGAACACGCCTGCACCGACCACGACAACGTCGTAACTCATGCGGTGATTGTAACTTACGCGCTCCGTTCACGTTTGATCAGTTTTAATTCTGGCCGATTTTGCTGGATTGACATTATTTTGCAAAACCTCGGCGCTTGAATATACGACTCTTTTGGAGGTGAGGCTTTGCCCGAAAAGTGCTTTTCATCAACTCATGAATCTTCTCTGCGATCTCTGCGGCTCTGCGTCCTCTGCGTTAAATATGGCTCATGACTAGCTTTA
>JBIOVO010000008.1:0-21921 GCA_044867735.1 Pyrinomonadaceae bacterium
CGAGATCAAAGGCCGAAGCGGCGTCAGGCCGCCGCGCTCCAGGGAGTTTCGAACAGCCGTCGCCATGAAATTCTTCTCCATAGCCATTCTCTGTATTTTGCTGCTGGCTTCTCCGGTACTCGCCCAGACACCCGCGCAGCCTGAGCGGGAACAGTTGCTCAACCAACTCCGCCTCCTGTTGTGGTTAAAACCAGGAAGTCCGGACGTTATCCTGAAACTTCGAATCAACAGTGGCGCCGCGTTTGACCTGGCCGGTAGATCAGGCCAGATGGCGCTGCTGGGTGACCTGCTCTTTCCGGATCCCTCAACCATCGACTATTTCACCGACGAGATGGGTGGGAAGCTCGAGGTCAGAGTCGACTACGATTCGACGACGATCACAATGGTTGGCAAGGCGGTGGAGCTTGAGCAGATTGTAGGAGTTTTGCGTAATGCGCTGCTCGCTACGCAGTTCGCGCCCGAAGTCGTCACTCGCATGCGCGACGCTCGAATCAAGAACCTGCGCGACACCAGCGTCGTCCCTGGTTCGGTAGCCGACCGCGCCATTGCAGTCAGACTATATGGCGACTTTCCTTACGGACGACCGGCCGCCGGCTCACCTGAAGATCTCGCCCGGGTGGATCGCGCTGACTTGATGCTCGCCCAGGAACGTTTTCTGAACTCCAACAACGCGACGCTCGTGATTATAGGTGGAGTGACCAAATCGCGCGCGATGAGAACTCTCCGTCAATTACTCGGTCCATGGCGCAAAAGCGAACAGATCGTGCCGACGACTTTTCGACAGCCTACCGCTCCGGATCCACGAACGCTGATAGTTAACGTTCCTGGACCAAGCGTAGAAGTTCGTTTAGCAATTCGCGGCGTTTCGAGATCCGATCAGGATTTCTATGCAGCGAGCGTGCTGGCGAAAGCCGCACAACTCCGCTGGCAGGGAACAAGCCCTGAATTATCAAGGCAACCCGTGTTTGCGAGATCTGACAGTTATGTGTTGCCGGGAGCGTTTGTGATGGGCGCGACGGTTAACAGTCAAAACGCAGCGGATACGCTTGCGAGTGCAAGAAAAGTGCTCGACTCATTGATGAGCACCACTCTAACTCCTGATGAATTGGATCGTGCGAAACTCGAAGCGACAAACGACATCGCGAGTTCGTTAGCGAAACCAGAGTCGCTAGCAGATCCGTGGCTCGATCTCGACACGTATCGATTGAGTGCGGTTCAGGATCCGATGGCGTCGTTAAGAGCGGTGACCGCTGCTGACATCCAACGTGTTGCTAATCGACTCTTTAAGTCAGCCGCAGTCGCTTCGGTTGTCGCGGGTGAACCAATACAACTGAAACCGGCACTCGAAGGCCGTGTTAAGTATGAAGTTTTCGGCGAGGTTGCCGTTCCAGCTCCATCACCGAAACCGCCAGCAAAACCAGCGAGCAGCAACAATCCCAGGTAATCACAAATTGTTCGCAATCGTCCTGCAACCAAATGTCCATCGGATTTGGCTTAACTGTGCCTGAGAACGGAAGTGCCGCAAACGAACATGCGAGCCGCGTTCGCGAGATGTTTGCAACGATCGCGGGACGCTATGATCTTTTGAATCATCTGCTTTCCGGAAACGTCGACAAACGTTGGCGCCGGATCGTGGCGAGCCGAGTACGCGACAAGCTTTCGTCGAGCAGTGCGCGCGTTCTCGATGTTGCGTGTGGCACAGGCGATTTATCGCAGACGTTGTTTGAAATAACCGGAGCAGGAGTTGTTGGGACCGATTTTTGCCGGCCGATGTTGGAAATTGCCGCCGGCAAGTTGTCGCGTCGCATACGCTTGATAGAGGGTGACGCGTTAGAGCTTCCCTTTCGAGATGGCACTTTCGATGTAGCGACGATCGCATTTGGATTGCGCAATCTGTCGAATGTCGAAAGCGGACTAGCGGAACTCTCACGAGTGGTGAAACCGGGCGGCTGGGTGGCTGTGCTCGAGTTTTCCAGACCAGCGAATGCGATTCTGCGACCGTTGTTTGGTTTTTATTTTAGAAGACTGCTGCCGTGGGTGGGCGGAGTGATTAGTGGATCGCGTAACGCGTACACGTACTTGCCCGCATCGGTGCAGAAGTTTCCGGATCAGTCTCAACTCTCGTCGATGATGGAGCAGGCAGGTTTCGATCAGGTTGGATATGAGAACCTGACCGGCGGGATAGCGGCCTTGCATATGGGCAGAAGGCCGGCATGATTTTTAAGATTGGTTGCAGCGCTTAGTTTGCAACCAGATACGTAGTCACGGGGTATGGTTTGGTAAGCGCGCGGTTGTCGGGGCTGTGCGAGTATTCGAACCTACCCTGGACTACGTTTTTTATTTTGGACAGGATTACAGGATTGAACAAGATGGTTTTTAAAGGGAAGGAGCGGTGGCTCTCTTGGAAGCTCGAAGTGCTACCTTGGGCAAGGTGAGCTTTCCTTTTTAAAAAACCATCTTGGTGAATTCTGCTAATCCTGTCCACGTTTATTCTTGAAATCCTGTATTATGCGCGCGCGTGGGCACCAAACTTCGGTACCGGATCTTCGGCATCATCCGACGACTGCTGATTCTGCTGCTGGTTGTTTGGACTGTCGTCTCTCTTGTAACACTGCTCATCGAGCTTGTTCCCGGTGATCCCGCGGTAGCTGTGCTTGGCGAGCAAGCCACGCCGGAACAGTTTGCACAGTTTCGCGAAAGGCACGGTCTCGATCGTCCTCCGTTCTTCTTCTCTTTTCCACGCGACAGCAACGAGCAACGACATTTCGTCTGGCACGGCTCTGACAATCGTTACACCGATTACTGGCGTTTGCTTCTCAGCGGTGACATGGGTCTCTCGTTTCGCAACGACCGACCCGTTAGAGAGCTGATTCTCGAACGTTATCCGGCCACAATCGAACTCGCACTATCGGCGATGTTCATCGCGATCCTGATCGCGATCCCGCTGGGAGTCATTGCCGGTACCAATCGAGGAACGCTCATCGATAACACGGCTTCAGTCGTTGCGTTGCTGGGGATTAGTCTGCCGAGTTTTGTGATCGGCCCGATGCTGGTCTATGTGTTTGCAGTAAAACTCGGCTGGCTGGCGCCGTCAGGTCGTTTTGATTGGAGCGACATCATTCTTCCGGCATTCACGCTCGGCGCAGCGCTTTCAGCGATCCTCACGCGCATGGTGCGTTCGTCTGTGATCGAAGAGTTGAATGAAGACTACGTGCGCACCGCACGCGCCAAGGGTCTTAACGAACGCACCGTCGTCTATAAACACGTCCTGAAGAACGGACTCATTCCGGTGGTCACGATTCTTGGTTTACAACTCGGTGTGTTGCTTGCCGGCGCGATCATCACGGAGAAGATTTTTGGCTGGCCGGGACTGGGATTACTGCTGGTTGAGGATGGAATCGGAAAACGTGACTATCGCGTCGTGCAGGGTTGTGTGCTCGTGATCAGTATGACTTACATCATCGCGAATTTACTCACCGACATGGTTTATCGGTGGCTCGACCCAAGAATCAGACTTGGATAATTTGTAGGGGCGGCCCTCCGTGGCCGCCCGTTCGTCGAGCGCAATTGTTGTAAACACGGGTGGCCACGGAGGGCCACCCCTACAACGAACTATGAATCGACTGACAATCGTTGGTGTGACTATCGTAGCGATCCTCGTGATCGTGGCCCTCTTTGCGCCATGGATTGCGACGTATGACGTCGGCGCGACCAACCTCTCGATGCGTTATCTCGGACCATCCGCACAACACTGGTTTGGGACTGACTCAACCGGACGTGACATTTTCTCACGAGTGGTTTTTGGCGCGCGCATCTCTCTCCAGGTCGGCATCATCGTCGTCGTCGTTTCCGCGTTCATCGGAACCATTCTTGGCGCCATCGCAGGTTACTACGGCGGCTGGGTCGATCGCTTCGTTTCCGGTTACGTCTTCAACGTGTTTCTGGCTTTTCCCGGTCTATTGCTTGCCATTGCGATGGTCGCGTTCCTCGGCGCCGGCCTGAACAAACTGATCCTCGCGCTCTGCATCATCGGCTGGGTCGGATACGCACGGCTCATTCGCGGACAGGTATTGAAAGTACGTGAATATGATTTCGTTCAGGCGGCACGCGCCCTGGGTGCCGGCGACGGAAGGATTCTTTTGATCCACATTCTTCCGAATGCGATTCAACCATTGATCGTGCAGGCGAGTTTGGGAATGGCCGGCGCGGTCTTGTCCGAGGCGGCATTATCTTTTCTCGGCTTAGGTGTGCCGCCGCCGTCGCCGTCGTGGGGCGTGATGATCGAAGAAGCGCGCGATCTATCGACCTTGCAAGCCGCGCCGCATGCACTTATCTTTCCTGGCGCAGCCATCGCCCTCACGGTCCTTGCTTTCAACTTCATCGGCGATGGTTTGCGAGAGTATCTCGATCCAAGACAAAGGGCGCGCTGAGATGGACCTCGCCATTTCAATTCAGAACCTTTCGAAGACTTACCCTGTGCCTTTTCGTCGTGTGCGCGCGTTCTTTCGCAGACCAGTCAAGGAACCGGTCGAAGCGCTGCGAGATGTTTCGTTTGACGTAAACACCGGCGAGATCTTTGGTCTGATCGGGCGTAACGGCGCCGGCAAAACGACACTTACGAAGATCGTCGCTACGCTTGTGCAACCAACAACGGGGAACGTCTCGGTTCGTGGTCACGACAGCGTCAACGACGACGAACAGGTGCGCCGCCAGATCGGACTCTCAACCGCAGAGGAGCGAAGTTTTTATTGGCGGCTGACGTCCGAGCAGAATCTCATGTTCTTTGCGCGTCTTAACGGGCTCTCCGATCGCGCCGCTAAACAACGAATCAAAGAGCTGTTCGCAAAACTCGAATTGGAGGAGCTCGCACGACGACGCTTCGGCGAGCTCTCCACGGGCAACAAGCAGCGACTGGCAGTAGCGCGGGCGTTGTTGTCGAGTCCGCCAGTGCTGTTGCTGGATGAACCCACCCGTTCACTCGATCCGCTCGCTGCGGCACGTATGAGAGATATGATTCGCTCGCTCGCGCAGCAGGATCCGCCGGTGACGATTCTCTTTACATCGCACAATCTTGCCGAAGTGGAAACGCTTTGCGCGCGTGTGGCGATCATTAGTCGCGGACGTATTCGCGCCATCGACACGCCGAGAAACCTTCGCGATCTAACTTCGGGATCGGAGAAGGTGCACATTACTGTTTCGAGTGGGAAAAAGTTCTCGTTTATGAGGCAACATGACGACGACCGTCTCGATGAGGAGATAAGGAAGTTGCAGAACGAGGGGCAGAAGATAGTTGGTGTTGATACTGATCGAGCGACGTTGCTCGATGTGTTGGAACAATTTGAATCCACCGATTACGCAGATAAAACCTAATCTGCGTAAGCTGCGGTTAATAAATGAATTCTCTTCGACTTCTACCACGCCGCATCCTAGCGTTTGTTGCACGCGACTTCCGACTGTTCGTCAGTTATCGGATGCAGTTCTTTCTGCGCATAGTCTCAGTTCTTGCCGTGGTCACGACGCTTTTCTTCGTCTCGAAGATCTTTGCGGGCTTTACGGATCCACAGTTTTCTCAATGGCGCGATCCACTGGCGAGCTGGCTCACCGGCCTCGCCGTTCTCAACTACTTCGCGACCGGTTTCTCAAGTCTCGCGAATTCGATCCGGCAGGAACAGATGCAGGGCACGCTCGAAAGCGTGCTTTTGACTCCGATCAATTTGCCGACAGTGATCATCTCGAGTTCGGCGTGGGATTTTCTCGAAACGACTTTCTTCTCGTTTCTCTATTTGTTCTTCGGTTGGATCTTCTTCGGCGTCACGTTTCAGGGCAATTTCTTTCTCGCCGTCGTATTTCTGCTACTCACAACCGTGGTGCTTGCGTCTTTGGGAATACTCTCCGCCAGCTTTGCGATGGTCTTTAAGCGCGGCGATCCGTTCGGAATTTTTCTCGGCGCAGGCTCCGCGTTGTTTTCGGGGGTCTTCTTCCCGACGCAGTTACTGAAGACCTATGCCGGCCCGACACTCGGCAACATCTCGCTGATTCTCCCGGCAACACACGGTCTTCAGGGTATTCGACAAGTGCTGCTCGAAGGTCACGGCCTGGCCCAGGTAACACAACCGCTTTTTACCCTCCTCGGTTTTCTGGTCGTTCTGCTTCCCTTCTCGCTCTGGGTTTTTGGTCGCGCCGTCCGCCGTGCGAAGCGTGAAGGCAGCCTGATTCAGTATTGAGATTGCCAATGGAAACTACGAATTGTGCTACCATCCCTCCCGATGTCTCTCGGCGTCGCAGAAAGCATTCTCGATCTCATAGGCCAAACTCCTCTTCTTCATCTATCACGCTTCGCACCGCCACCACTGGCTGGTATTTACGCCAAAATTGAATGGTTGAATCCGGGCGGCTCCGTAAAGGATCGCGCGGCCCTGGGAATGATTCTCGACGCGGAAGAAAAGGGTTTACTGAGGCCAGGCGCGACAATCATCGAGCCGACCGCCGGAAACACGGGAATCGGGCTCGCCCTGGTGGGAGTTGCGCGTGGTTACCGTGTTATTCTCTGCGTTCCACGCGGCTACGCCGAAGAAAAGATGAAGCTGATCGAGGTTCTCGGCGGGGAGATTGAATACGTTTCGAATGAGTCCGGAATGAAGGGCGCTATCGAGCGTTGCCGCGAACTGGCCGAGTCGACGGCGAACAGCTTTGTGCCGCAGCAATTTGAGAATAATGCGAACCCGTGTTTTCATGAACAAACGACCGCACGCGAGATCATCGAACAGATGAACGGCGATATAGACGCCGTCGTGATTGGCGCGGGCACGTCGGGAACGTTTTGCGGTGTTTCGCGAGCGGTGAGAAAGATTAACCAAAACGTCCTGTGCGTTCTGGTGGAACCGGAAGGATCGATTTACGGCGGCAAGCCATCCGGACCAAAGAAGATCGAAGGCATCGGTCAACGCGATTTTATTCCGAAGATCTACGACGCCAGTTTGGCGGACGAGATCATGATGGTGCAGGATGATGAAGTTTGTTCGGCACTAAAAAGGATCGCGCGACTGGAAGGTCTTCTTGGCGGGTGGTCATCAGGTGCTGCTGCCGCCGCGTCGTACAAGGTCGCCGAACGTCTTGGACCAGGGAAACGAATCGTGACGGTTTTTCCGGACGGCGCGGAGCGTTATCGCAGTCAGGGAATATTTGAAAGCTAGGTCTTCGGTCTTTGGCTTTTGGTCTTTGCAAAGACCCACGACCAAAGACCCAAAACCAAAGAACTAATTATGGGATTCGCAACTATTGCCATTCATACCGGATCGGAACCTGACGAGAGCACGGGCTCAGTAACGGTTCCGATCTATCAGACCTCGACGTACGCACAGGACGCGCTCGGAAAACACAAAGGCTACGAGTACGCGCGCACTCAGAATCCGACGCGCTCGGCGCTCGAACGAAACGTCGCCGCACTCGAAGGTGCGCGTTTCGGATTCGCCTTCGCCTCCGGCATGGCGGCCATCGATGCGACGTTACGCCTGGTCAAGGCCGGTGAACACGTCGTCGTTTCAGACAACACCTACGGCGGCACCGCACGTCTCTTTCTCCGCATACTCGCGAACTACAACATCGAATTCGATTTTGTTGACACTTCCGATCCGCTAAACGTTGAAGCTGCGATCAAACCAAACACGAAGATGGTGTTTATCGAAACACCGACCAATCCGGTGATGATCGTTACGGATCTGAAGGAAGTCAGCGAGATCGCACATCGCGCCGGCGCGCGCGTAGTTTGTGACAACACGTTCATGTCACCTTATCTGCAACGTCCGCTCGAGTTCGGCGTCGATATCGTGGTCCACTCGACTACCAAGTATCTGAACGGCCATTCGGATGGCGTCGGCGGGATCGTGGTCTTGAATGATGAAGAGGACGCGAACTGGATCGGTTTCGTGCAGAACAGTGCGGGTGCGATCCTTTCACCGTTCGACTCGTGGCTCGTGATGCGCGGCACGAAGACGTTGGCCCTGCGCATGGAGCAACACGACAAGTCCGGACGTGCAGTCGCCGCGTTTTTGGAGGAGCATCCAAAAGTTCGAAAAGTTTATTACCCCGGTTCGGCATCGCATCCGCAACACGCACTCGCGAGGCGCCAGCAACACGGTTTTGGCGGCATGGTGGCGTTTGATGTCGGATCGCTTGCGGCAGCGCGCACGGTGCTCGAGTCTGTTAAGCTGTGCACGCTGGCAGAGAGTCTCGGAGGTGTCGAAACGCTGATTTCACACCCCGCAACGATGACTCACGCCTCGGTTGACGAGGCCAAGCGCGAGCGGCTGGGCATTACGGACGGACTTGTCAGAATTTCCGTCGGGATTGAAGATACGGACGACATCATCGCCGATCTGGATCAGGCGTTGGACAAAATTTAAGGAAGTGACAGCCAAACAACGGAAGGGTTACAATCTCCCGGTTCTCAGCCTTTATTTAAGACTTCCTAATACGCTCTCCATTTATGATCGTAGAGTTATACGCCAAATCAGACGTTGGCCGAGTTCGACGT
This sequence comes from Pyrinomonadaceae bacterium, assembly GCA_044867735.1. Taxonomy (GTDB): domain Bacteria; phylum Acidobacteriota; class Blastocatellia; order Pyrinomonadales; family Pyrinomonadaceae; genus PSRF01. The sequence continues at coordinate 8,534 of JBIOVO010000008.1, forward strand.
GGCAATGAAGACAATTTTCTCGTTCTCGATCTAACAAGCGAAAAGACCTGGAGCGGCGCCGATGGCGCTACGCCTCCCATTAACCTGACTCGGTTCGATTTAGGAGCAAAAGGACTCGTCCTCGTCGTCTCCGACGGCATGGGCGGAGCCCTCGCCGGAGATGTCGCCAGCCGCATGGCCGTCGATTCGGTCAGACAGATGCTGATGGGCGAGGGCGAGGCGACCTGCGACCCGGACGTCGATCTCGTAGAATGTCTTAAAAGCGCAACTCACTACGCAAACCTCGCGATCCATTTGAAGAGTCAGGAAGACTCGCGTTGTGCCGGAATGGGAGCGACGTTTACCGGTGCTGCGATCCGTGGCGACAGCCTCGACCTGGTGCAAGTCGGTGATAGCCGAGGCTACGTGATTCGCAAAGAGCACATTCGTCTCGCGACCAAGGACCAATCGCTGGTGCAGCAGCTTGTGGACGTCGGTCAGATCAGTGAGTCAGAAGCCGAGACACACATGTTTCGCAACGTGATCCTGCAAGCGCTGGGCGCGCAGAGTGAAGTCACTCCGGTAACCGGCAGGATTCGTTTGCGGCAGGATGATCTGGTATTGCTTTGCAGCGATGGTCTATCAGGAAAACTGCGTGCGGAAGATATTCAGCAGATCGTGCTGAACAGCAAAGGCGATCTTTCGAAAGCTTGCGATGCGCTGATCGATGAAGCCAACAATCGCGGCGGTGAAGACAACATCACGGTCGTGGTGGCGCGTTTCTTTGGCGACGATCTCGAAGCTCCCTCTACCGATCGAATCACGATCGAACTCCCACCACTCGAAGAAGACAAGACCCTCGACGATACTTACGAAGCCGACACCGAACCGCATTAAGGAAGGGTTTTTCACCACAAAGACACGAAGACACAAAGTTAATAAACAATTTGTGTCTTAGTGTCTTTGTGGTGAAAAAATCTCTCAGCTATCGCTGCCGGCGATGCTCTTGGGGCGCCAGTCGGGTTCGGCGCCGACGCGTCGCACGTAGATCGACGCGCCTTCGACGCTCTCAACACAAACACGTTCCCCAGCTTCCAACGGCAGTTCGCCGGGTGCGGGGTATGCGGTCCAGGTTGAGCCGAATACTTTCACGGCGCCTTCGTGAAGTGCGCCCGTGCTCGAAGACACAACGGTTCCGATCTTCCCCGGCAGTGCATCGACGCCGCTTCGCAAAGATTGTCCGCTCTGCTCACGCGAAAAGTAGTTGATAAAGATCGTTCGCGACGCGGCGGTGAGGGCGATTGAAGTTCCCGCAAAGATCATGAACTGAATCACCAGACTATCGATCCCGATGAATCCCGCAAACGCCGCCAGCAGCGCCCCGATCCCGAACCACAGCAGCACAAACCCGGACGTGAAGATCTCCGCGACGATTAGTATCGCGCCTAAGATGCACCACAAGACCCAGATCCATTCGCTCATATTAACGTGGGGTTCAGCCCTTCGCGAGATTCTTTAACACGAACCAGATATTCGCCGGACGTTCAGCCAGCCGGCGCATGAAGTAAGGATACCAGTGTTTCCCATAGGGAACATAGACTCTCATGTTGAAACCATCGCGGGCGAGCTGTCGCTGCAAGTCTCTCCGGATGCCGTAAAGCATCTGAAACTCAAACTTCTCTTTTCCGATGCCCTCGCGCGTCGCGAAATTAATGGTTGCGTCGATCATCCGGGGATCGTGTGTGGCGATACCGTGATAGATGCCGCTCCCCAGCAATAACTGCATCACCTTGACGTAGTTTGCATCCACGTCTTTCTTGTCAGGAAAAGCCACTTCCGGCGGTTCGAGATACGCGCCTTTGCAGATGCGAATACGCGCTGGAAGTTTGACCAACTCCTGCGCGTCAGCGAGAGTCCGGTACAAATACGACTGCAAGACGATGCCGACCGTGTTCAGGTCAAATTCCGCGCGGAGTCGCTTGAAGATATCGATAGTCGCCTGCGTAGCGCTCGAGTCTTCCATGTCAACTCTGACGAAATTTCCGCGCCGGCTCGCTTCTTCGACAACCTTCCGCGCGTTGCGATAGGCCAGCTCCGGATCGAGACCCAGACCAAACTGCGTGAGCTTGATGGAGACGTTTGAGCGAACGCGCGTCTCCTGGATCCGGGTGAGGATGTTTAGATACTCCGCGACTTCACGCTCTGCTTCGGCCGCGTTTTCAACCGACTCGTTCAGGTGGTCGAAAGACGCCGTACAGTTTTCGGTATTTATCTCCTGAATATATGGAATGACTTCGTCGATTGTCTCGCCGGCAACAAAACGTGTGGTTAGCTTCTTGAAGAAACTGAAGCGAGCAGCGTAATCCTTGAGACCTTCATGCCGAGATAACCAAATCAGCGCGCTTTTTGTGACCATTATTCCAATCTATAAATTGAGACTATCTATCAGATTAGGACCAAAATCGCTTAGACCACCATCAAGTGGTCCGGTCCGTGTGGTATCCTTGGCGACGCTTTCGCCCGCCGATTTCAAGGAGGAGCATTTGCACACCAGCATCAGAACAAGGAACCGCGCGGCATGCGACTCAAGCTTGTGTTAGCCGCGTCATTGCTGGCAGCGATTGTGGGCGCCGGCTCGTCCATCGCGCTCGTGCTGGGTGTCTTCTCAGTACAGGCTTTGTCCAGGCCCGGACTGTTGGCGGCCTCAACGCTGCTGCTCCCCATCGCCGCGATCGTCTTCGCTTCGATCTTCGTTTACCGTCACACGGCCCGTCGCCGGCGGTTGCAAGCCTTTCTAACTGCCATTCTGGCGGCACTGCTTACCATCGGTCTCTTCATCGCTGCTTCAATTCTCACCGGACGCAGAAACGAACTTCCCGAACCGGGTCAACACATCGCCACTTAACCACTCGCCGAGTTTAACCCGATCTCCTTTTGCACCGGTCGTAGCGCATCGATGACGAACCTGATGTGTTCATCCAGGTCCACTCCGAGTTCTTCCACTCCCTGACGAATGTCATCACGATTCACCGACCGAGCGAATGCCTTGTCTTTCAGTTTCTTCTTCACTGACGAGACTTCCAGGTCGTCGAGACTGCGCGAAGGTCTCACGAGCGCACACGCGACCAGGAAACCACAGAGTTCATCGGTGGCGAAGAGGGCGCGGGCCAGGTCAGTATCGCGCGGCACGCCGGTGTAAGTGGCGTGGCCCATGATGGCGCGAATAATGCGATCGGAATAACCCCGGCCGCAGAGAATATTGGCGCCGGTGAATGGATGTTGATCGGGTGCGGGAAAACGCTCGTAGTCGAAGTCGTGGAGTAGTCCAACTATGCCCCACTCATCTTCGTCCGCGGGTTTTTCGGCATAGCGTTTTGTGCAAGCGCGCATTGCAGCTTCGACAGCGAGGGCGTGTTTACGCAGACTATCGCCCTTTGTGTATTCACACAACAATTCCCAGGCTGCGGCTCGATCAGGCATGATGGGTAAACGGATTCACAAACTAGCACGGGTAGGATTTCTCGCGCAAAGGCGCATCCACAGATTGATCTCTGTGTAATCTGTGGATACTACTTCGCGCTCGTAGCGATGTAGCCGGGTCGGGATCGAATCACTGCACCCTTTCGCGTCGACTTTACACCGATCTTCCGGTAACGCTCGTCGCGTTCCTTGTTCGTCGGGTAATAACCGAGCAGGTATTGCGTGCGCAGCTCGGCCGCGATTTGTGAGAACGCGTCAGGGAGTGACACCAGGTTATCTGCACGCAGAAGTCTGCCACCCGACTTCTCCACCAGCTTTGCCAAATACTCGTCGGCCTTCATGTAGGCCATATCCAGCATTCTCGTGATCGAATCATCAGGCCGCGGATTTCGCGTCGTGGTGGTTGGAGGTATCGTCGATCCGCCCGGAATGTTTCGCGGCCGTCTGTCGCGAGCATCTACATCCGGCGGAAGACCGGGATCATCACTCGGCGGACGGCGCTGTCTGTCTCGCTCGCGGTCTTCTTCTCGTCTACGGCCGCCCAGGATGTCTTCCGGTCTGGGCAATCCGAAAGGAGGAGTTCGTTGTGTTCCGACCGTCGGCACGGGATCGCCACCGGGAAATGTCGGCGGCGTTGTTCCACTCGGCGGTTTGCGAATCACATCTATCGTCGGCAACTGCGGCGCAGTCTGGTCCCCTCCGTCGCGCGCTATTTGTTCCGTCGTCGCGCGTGTGTCGTAACGGATCGGATAAACCACCACGCCTTCTTCATCGAGCCAACGCAGCGTTCCATCGAACGTCGCGCCGTCGCTGTGCCAATCCACGCCATCTGTAAAGATCACCATCGCTTTGCGTCCGCGGATTTTGCGAATCGTGTTCAGCGCCAGTTCGACGGCATCGTAAACCTTTGTTCCCTCGCCCGGTCTGGTGTCGTAGATCGCTTTGTTAAGGACGTCCCGGTTACTCGTAAACTCGTTGTGATCTTTCACGCGGTCGTCGAAGGAGATCACTTTGACGCGATCGGCCGGCTGTAATTGCTGTACAAAAACAGACGCCGCTTCCTGAATCTGCTTCAACTTATCCTTAGTGCTCGAACTCGTATCGAGCATCAACACGACGTGGAATGGAGCAGCCACCTTTCCGAAAAATGCGATCTGCTGCGGCACGTCGTCTTCAGTGATACTGAACTCTTCCTGTCGTAGATCAGCGATGTAGATTCCACTGTGGTCACTGGCGATAACCGGCACTGTCACGAGATCGGTATCAGTTTTCAGGGTCTCGATGTCCTGTGGTTCTTCAGGAGGCTTTTCCGGTGAGGTGGTTGCGGGTTTTTGTTGGTTTGGCTTCTGAGCCGGAGTTCGACTCTGCGCGAACGACAAACTCAACGCTAGTCCAACGACGAGAACCAGCGCGCAGCACCGACGGAATGCAAGTGAAAACATGGAGTTCTCCTCACGCAGACCAACGATCCGACTTGTACCTTAAACCGCCGCTAGGATGTCACGCACTAGCATAACGTTGCGCTTCCTTTCCGGGAAAGGAAGAAACCACAATCCGGTGGTTAGCTTTTGGCTGAGCCCAAAATCCACTAGAATGCGCTTTCCTGGATGAGATCCCTACTTCTCGCAGTTTTAGCGGCTTATCTTATCGCCGCCATTCACTACATTTTGGCGTTCGCCAACAAACGGCGCTCGCTGCAACGCGTCGCGGAATGGTCAACTGTCGTGGGTTTTATCCTCCACACGACCGCGTTAATCGCCGATTGGGTTATTGACGGCCACTATCCGCTGTTCTTTTTGAGAGAGACTCTTTCGTTCCTGGCCTGGGCCCTTGTGGTCCTCGATTGGGTCGTTCTTTACCGCTATCGAACCCCGGCGGTCGGCGCTTTTACGATGCCGCTGATCTCCGCGCTCACTTTTATCGCGTTACTAATAGGGTCGGATTCAGCGAACACCCCGGATCCGTTGTCGGAGAGCTGGCTGTTTCCAATACACACGACCTTGCTGATTTTCGCTTACGCAGCTTTTTTCATTGTATTTATGGCCAGTGTGATGTACTTACTTCAGGAACGAGAACTCAAGCTCAAAACGTTTGGCGCGATCTTTCATCGCCTCCCGGCCCTGACAACCGTTAACGAACTAGCGACCACTGCGGCCGCGTTGGGATTGACGTTACTTACCCTCGGCATCGCCACCGGCATGATCTGGTCGTCGAAGCGCACGGGAACGGTTTGGCATAACGATCCGAAAGAAATCTTCGCGCTGCTGACCTGGCTGCTGTACTTCGGGTTGACGGTTTATCGATCCACGGCGAACTGGCGTGGACGAAGAGCCGCGTGGTTGGGGGTTGTAGGGTTCGGGCTTGTGTTGTGTACGTTCTTCGGGGCACGACTGCTCGGGGGATACCATGTTTTCGGATGAGATCAATCCACAGATTACACAGATCATAATCTGCGAAATCTGCGGATTAACTGAGGAAGGCAAACGTCTAATCAGATGTCCATTCTTCTCGTCGGAGTCAACCACAAAACCGCTCCGGTAGAGATCCGCGAACGACTCGCCTTCAACGACGAGGCGTGTGCTGCCGGTTTGCGCCGTCTCGTCGATGGCGAGATCGTTCGCGAAGGACTGATCGTCTCCACCTGCAACCGCGTCGAAATCCTCGGCGCCACCGCCAGCGATCAGATCGAGTTTGGCGCCGGTCGCCTGTCACAGTTCCTCGACACGTCCGGCCATCTGCCTGAGGGCTTTCTCGAAAAGCACCTCTATCTTCATACAAACGAGGAGGCCGTACGGCACCTCTTCCGCGTCGCCTCGTCGCTCGATTCGATGGTCGTCGGCGAACCGCAGGTGCTGGGCCAGGTCCGGCATGCGTATTCACTCGCCGTCGAAGCCGGCACCGCGGGCCGCGTTCTCAATCGACTGGTCCATCACACCTTCCGCGTCGCCAAACGAGTCAGAAATGAGACCGGGATCGCGGCAAACGCAGTCTCGATCAGTTACATGGCCGTCGAACTCGGAAAAAAGATCTTCGACACGCTCAAGGGTCGCACCGTCATGCTAATCGGCGCCGGTGAGATGGCCGAACTCTCTGCGCGACATCTCGTGAACGCCGGCGCCTCGCGCGTCGTGATCGCCAATCGCAGCGAAGACGCGGCACGCCAGATTGCAAACGAGTTTGGCGGCACTCCCATTCCTTTGGACCAGGTCGACGAGTTTCTCGCGGAAACTGATGTGGTCATCTGCTCGACCGGCGCGCCGAACTACGTCCTGACGGAAGAACAAACACGTAAAGCGCTGGAACGCCGTCGTAACAAGCCAACCTGCTTTATCGACATCAGCGTTCCGAGAAACATCGACCCGGGCGTCGGTAACGTTCCGAACTGCTTTCTATTTGATATTGACGATCTCGAGTCGGTCATCTCATCAAACATCCGGGAGCGCGAACGTGAAGCTGAAAGGGCGGAATTGATCGTGCAATCAGAAGTGATGCAGTTTCAGCAGACGCTGCGGTTGATGGACGCCGGACCAACGATCGGCGCTTTGCGCGAGAAGCTCCAGGATGTCGCGCGTGCGGAGCTGGCGCGGCAACGTAAACGCCTTGGCCCACTGACGAAGGATCAGGAGTCGGCGATCGAGTCGCTGTTGATGTCAACAGTCAACAAAATCTCACATCCCATCCTGAACCAGATGCGCCGTTTTTACGAGACCACTGACCTCGACGCTTCACAGTCGCCGCCCGATGGTACCGGTCCTGAGGAGTGACGAACGAATGACTCGTCCGCTCGTGATCGGTTCAAGGGGTTCCAAGCTGGCATTGTGGCAGGCAGGACAAGCCCGAGAGCGGCTACAAGCTCTCAATCCTCAAACTGAAATCCGCATTGAAGTAATCAAGACCACCGGCGATGTGAAGTCCGATCCGCTGTCGGTAATCGGCGGCAAAGGCGTGTTTACGAAAGAGCTCGAAGACGCGCTCCTGGACCAGCGCATCGACATCGCCGTTCACTCGTTGAAGGACCTGCCGACGACGCTTCCCGAAGGCTTAACGATCAGCGCCATCTGTGAGCGTGAAGATCCGCGCGACGCGCTCGTGCTGCGTGCGGCGAGTGAAGCAGGATCGATTGTCGATCTGCCGCAAGGCGCCGTGGTCGGTACGTCGAGCCAACGCCGGCTGGCTCAACTCAAAGCCCTGCGGCCGGACGTCGTAGTTAATGACCTGCGCGGCAATGTCGATACGCGTATCCGAAAGTTAGACGAAGGCCAGTACGACGCAGTGATTCTCGCTTGTGCTGGTTTAGTGCGGTTGGGGTTGCAGGATCGAATCAGCGCCAGGATTCCGATCAGCGAGATGCTACCGGCGGTGGGACAGGGCGCCATCGCAATCGAGATTCTGAGTGACAACCAATTCGCGGTCGAGGCCACGAGCAAACTGGATCATCGTGAAACGCGTCTGGCGTGTTTAGCAGAACGATCGCTACTGAGAAAGCTGGGTGGTGGGTGCCAGTTCCCTATCGCCGCCCACGCCGTGATCGATCAGGATCGCTTAACTCTCGATGGACTGGTCGCGAGTCCGGACGGATCGCAAATCCTGCGAGACAGCACCTCCGGACCGCCGGATGAGGCTGAGTCGATCGGCTCCGCGCTCGCCGCCCGATTAATCGCTCGCGGCGCAAACGATTTATTGTAGGGGTGGCCCTCCGTGGCCACCCCATCCCTTCGAATTTAAGATGGGGCGGCCACGGAGGGCCGCCCCTACAAACCGTTCTGCATCGACAATGCAACCATCACTCGAGGGACGAACCGTCGTGATTACTCGTGCGGCGTCGCAGGCTGGCGAGTTGAGCACATTACTGCAGAGTTACGGCGCGACCGTTTTCGTTTGTCCAACGATCGAGATTCGCGAGCCCGACAGTTACGAACGTCTCGACGAAGCACTCGATCATTTGTACGGTTACGATTGGCTGATCTTCACGAGCGCAAATGGCGTCAGGTTCTTCCTACAGCGTCTGACGAACCGCGGACTCAAGATCGAAGACCTCGACGAGATCAAAGTCTGTGCGATCGGCCAGAAAACCGCCGACGCGCTACACGAAGCACACGTTCACGTCGATGTGGTTCCTTCTCACTCTACGGCTGAGGGCGTGTTTACCGCGCTGAGTGAGTATGTTGGTGGAAGCGAGCGTCTCCAGGGACTCAACTTCCTATTGCCGCGCGCGGCTGTGGGACGTGAGTACTTGCCGCAGGCTCTGGAACAAGCGGGCGCCCGCGTCGATGTGGTGACCGCTTATCAAACCGTAGTGCCCGAGAACTTCGATCGCGGCCGACTAGCCGCGCAGCTAGCTGGCGGCGGAGACTGCATCGCGTTCACCAGTCCTTCGACAGTCAAAAACCTTGCACAACTCTTCGACACACATGATTTGAGCAAGACGCTTTCCGGAGTTGTCATCGCGTGCATCGGACCTGTCACTTCTGCCGCCGCAGTCGAATACGGATTGCATGTCGACATCCAGCCTCAGACTTCAACGTCCGCCGATCTCGCGCGCAGTATTGCGGATTTTTTAGCCGCGGATTTTCGCGAATGAACACAGATCAAGATCTGCTACACTGGCCCGGATGGAGCCGCTCGACCTCGAACTCGAAACCACCAGACGCGAAAACGAACTGCTGCGGCGCGAACTTAAGGATCGCGGCGCGTATGGCGAACTGGTCGGCAACTCCGAATCAATTCAGAAGATCTATACACTGATCGAGCAAGTGGCGCCGTCGTCTGCGTCAGTGCTGATCACCGGCGAGTCCGGCACCGGCAAAGAACTCGTCGCGCGCACCATTCACAACATGAGTCCGCGCCGCGAGAAGCCTTTCGTCGCGATCAACTGTTCGGCGATCCCTGAGTCGTTGATGGAGTCGGAACTGTTTGGCCACGAAAAGGGTGCATTTACGGGCGCGGCAACGCGACGCCAGGGATGTTTCGAACTCGCCGACACGGGCACCTTATTGCTCGACGAGATCGGCGAGATGCCGGCGCTGCTTCAGGCAAAACTGTTGCGCGTGATTGAAGAGCGTGCGGTGCGACGGCTTGGCAGCCGCAGAGAGATCGAAGTCGACGTGCGACTGCTCGCCGCCACGAATCGTCCTCCGCAACAGGCCGTCGAGGAGGGTAAACTGCGCAGCGATCTACTCTATCGTCTCAACGTCTTTGGAATTCATCTCCCACCGCTCGGCGAACGAAAAGAAGATCTGCCACTACTGGCGCAACACCTCGTCACGCAACTCGCAGAAAAGCACGGCCGCCCGGCGCGTTTTATGAGTCCCGCAGCGCTTACTGCGCTTCAGTTTCACAGTTGGCCCGGCAATGTGCGCGAACTGCGCAACGTGATCGAACGGGCAGTAATTATCTGTTCCGGTGAACAGATCGAGCGTCACCACTTCGCCCCGTATCCTATCGAACAACGCGAGCGACTCCGCAACGAAGACACACTGTCGCTGCCAGTGGGAACGCCACTCGAAGAAGTCGAACGCCAGATGATCATGCGGACGCTCGTGAAGACGAAGAACAACAAGACGCGTGCAGCCGAACTCTTAGGCATCAGCCTGAAAACCCTTCACAACAAACTGAACCTCTATCGCGAACGCGGCCTCCTTAACGATGAAGAGTGACGCTTCAGTCTTGCTGTTCTTCATCGACGGACTGGGTATCGGCACACGAGGTCCCTTCAATCCTCTCGACGACCTTCCAGACGCAACGCCACTGGCGGTTTTTCAAAACGAACCTCCAGCGACGTTTCTCGACGGCATCGTCGTAACGACCGATCCGCGTCTCGGCGTCGAGGGACGCCCGCAAAGTGCTTCGGGTCAAACGACGATTCTCACCGGCGTGAACGCACCCGCGTTGCTCGGGTATCACAAGCAGGGATTTCCCAACAAAGCTCTGATCGAGATCATCAACGCGGAATCGATCTTCCGGCAGTTACGGGATGCCGGCGTTGACCCAATCACCTTCGCAAACGCTTACACAGAAAGGTTCTTCACCGAACGGCCAAGGTGGGTGTCGGCCACGACAGCGGCAGTTGAAGCGGCGGGAATGCCTTTCAGGACCGTCGCGGATCTCCGGAACGACGCCGCCGTCTTCATGGACTTTACGAATCGCATTCTGATCGAAAGAGGCGTTGACGTGGCGGAACGCACGGAGGAAGAAGCGGCCGAGGTGCTGGCGCGGATCGCCGCCGATAACCGGTTCACACTTTACGAATACTTCATTACCGACAAGGTGGGCCATGCGCAGGACATGCCGCTGGCGAAGCAGGTGCTGACGAGTCTCGCGCGTTTCATCCGGGAGTTATTGATCCGGCTTGATCTGGAACGGAGTACAGTTATACTCACCAGCGATCACGGCAACATCGAAGATCTCTCGTCACGCAATCACACGCTGCACTCGGTGCCCACGATTATCTGGGGCGCTCATCGTGAACTAATCGCAGCCCGGGTTCAAAGCCTTGCCGACATTACACCTGCGATCGTAGGGCTCTTGACGCATAAAGAGGATTTCTCACGCAAAGGCGCAAAGACGCAAAGTTCCGACCCTTCGGGCAGCCAGTGGTCTTAACTTTGCGCCTTTGCGCCTTTGCGCCTTTGCGTGAGAAACCTAATTTGAAATCATGGATAAGAACAACCCCCGCGAGCTCTTCGGTTGGAAGATGTACGACTGGGCCAACTCGGCCTTCTACACGACCGTCGTCGGCGCGCTCTTCAGTCCCTACATCACCCGCCTGGCCCAAAACGCCGTCGGCGAAAACGGCGTCGTTCTCGATCTTGGTCCGCTCGGAGCCGTCACCGCCAAATCGCTCCCGACACTGTGCGTCTCGATCTCTGTCGGCGCCCAGGTTTTTCTACTCCCCATTCTCGGCGCGCTGGGGGATTACTCCGACCTGAAGAAGCGTTTGATGGCGCTGTTCTGTTACATCGCCGTCACCGCCAACTGCCTGATGTTTTTCATCCAAGGAGACCTTTATCTCTTCGGCGGCATACTGTTCATCATCGCAAATGTCTGCTTCGGCGCGGCGCTCGTCTTTTACAACGCCTTCCTGCCCGAAATCGCCACTGAGGATCAGGCCGACAAAGTCTCGAGCCGCGGCTTTGCCTACGGTTACCTCGGCGGTGCCATCCTGCTCGCTTTCAACCTGTTGATGGTGGTTAAGGCCGAGCAGTTCGGCATGACTGCGGGTATGGCGGTGCGACTCTCACTTCTCTCAGCGGGGCTCTGGTGGGGCGGATTCGCATTGATCACTTTTCTGCTCTTGAGGCGGCGGCCGTCGAAAAGACAATTGCCGCCGGGAAAAAGTTATCTCTCCGTCGGCTTCTCCGAACTCAAAGCCACGTTCAAAGAGTTGCGGCGGCTGCCGCTGACCTTGCGATATCTGATTGCGTACCTGATTTACAACGACGGCATCCAGACAGTCATCTTCGCCTCGAGTGCGTTTCTCGAACAGGAACTGTTTCCCCAAGGGAATCCGGAGTTCCTGCTCAAAATCTTCCTGATGGTCCAGTTCGTCGCCGTCGGCGGCGCACTCCTCTTCGAGCGCCTTGCTTATTTGATAAAAACGAAGAACGCGATCATGGTCTCGCTTGTGATCTGGTCCGCGATCGTGATCTACGCCAACCGCTTTCTCAACACCGAAGCGGAAGCGTGGCTGATGGCCGCCTTGATCGCGATCGTGCTGGGCGGATCGCAGGCGCTCTCCCGCTCGCTCTACTCACGAATGATTCCGACTGGCCGTGAAGCCGCGTTCTTTGGGATTTACGAAGTCTCCGAACGAGGCACTTCGTGGATGGGACCTCTGCTTTTCAGCATCGTGATCGCGCGCACAGGCTCGTATCGCCAGGCCCTGCTGTCGCTGATCTTCTTTTTCGTAGTGGGCTTGATCGTGTTGTGGACCACGAACACGGACAAAGGCGTGCGCGAAGCAAATGCATGAGCCATCCACAGATTACACAGATTACATAAACCAATCTGTTTATATAAACGAATCTGTGTAATGTGTGGACCTAACTAGCGATCTTCCGTTCTTTCGAAGTCGGTTCTTTGGCCATACACTCCGGCGAGCAGAACGTTGCCAGTCCTGAACTCAGATTTAGCGCGCGCTCGGCGGGAATCCAAGTCCCACATCTCTCACAGCGAACCAACTTGTTTTTCGAAGGCGTCTTTGGCTGCGAAGCCGTCGTCGCGCTCAGATCGGTCGCGACGTTCAGCGATTCGACCACTTTCCGAGCCAGTTTCAGATACGGACGGATGCGCGAATACACGAGCACGAAGACAATGCTAACGAGGACCGCGATTATCAGGTACTTGGTCACGAATTCACCGGATAATGTGATTCAGTTAGCCGCCGGTTCCGTAAGGTTCGTCGTTAGCGCGCCGGCGCGGCATGGGATCAGTAGCACGACGTCGGGGTTGTGACTCCTTAGTACGACGATCGAGACTGCCCGGTGGAAGGCCACGACCATGCACCGCTTCTTCCAGGATCCGCGTGATCTCCTGTGAGAGCGTTCGATGCTCGGCAGCCGCGCGGCGTCGTAAGGATTCCTTGAGGTGGTTTGGAACGTAAGCGCCTATAAAAACTCCTTTGCGATTAGCCATCTATCATCGCTCTCCTGTCGTCAGTCAAAAGTATCAACCCTGCAAATGCGGAACAGGTCTGTAAGCCGAATTCTGTACTTCGATTAATCGAAGTGGCGATCATTCATCTAGTCCAACCGTTGCCGGCTGGCTCCAGCGACCTACCCGGAGGTCGTAGCGGACCGAAGTCCGCTTCGGGCGGGCAGCCCTGTTTGACGCCTCCCTATTTGGTCTTGCACCGCGAGGAGTTTGCCTGGCCGCGCATGTCACCACACGCGCCGGTGCGCTCTTACCGCACCATTTCACCCATCACCCGT
>JBIOVO010000009.1:0-72371 GCA_044867735.1 Pyrinomonadaceae bacterium
ATCAGGGTCCGGTTCGTCGAGATTGATAGTGGGCGGGATCTTCTTCGTGTGCATGGCGCAAAGCGCGGCGCCCAAACCAGCCGCGCCGCTCGCGCCCTGCGGATGACCGATCTGCGACTTTGTTGCCGACATCGGAATCCGCGCGGCCTGGCCATCAAACGCGAGCTTCAAAGCACTCGTCTCAATCCGATCGTTTAGCAAGGTTGAGGTGCCATGCAGGTTAACGTAGTCGAGGTCCTTTGCCTCGCAGCCGGCATCTTCAAGCGCCAAACGCATCGCCCGCGCCGGTTCGTCACCATCCTCAGCCAGGCGCACGCGGTGATGCGCATCGCAGGTGGCGCCATAGCCAGTTATCTCGGCGTAAATCTGTGCGCCTCGATTGACGGCGTGGCTCAGTTCTTCAAGAACGTAAATCCATGCGCCCTCGCCGAGCACGATGCCTGAACGATTGCGCGAGAATGGTCTCGATGCGCGATGCGGTTCATCGTTCCAGTCCGCCGTCAACACGGTCATGAGATTGAAAGCCGCGAGAATGCCGGGCGCAATCGGAGCATCGACGCCGCCGGAGAGCATCACGTCTTGGCGGCCCAGCGCAATGTGTTGCGCGGCATACGCCATCGCATCAGTAGAGCTCGTGCAGCCGGTTGAAACGATGTGCGACAAACCGCGCAGTCCAAAAGCCATCGAGAGCTCACTCGATAGACCACCATGCGTAGAAGCTGGAATCGTATAGACGCTCGCTTTGTTGGCTGGACCAACGTACCAGTACTCATACTGCTGTTCGGTGAATGCGAGGCCTCCTCCACCGGTGCCGAGTTCCACCCCAAACGCGCGACGCTCCGCTAGAGATAAATCGTTGGGAAAGAGTCTCGAGTCTTCGAGCGCTTCACGCGCTGCGGCGAGTGCAAGCGGTACCGTGCGGGGAACGTGCTTACGATCTTTTGGATTGAGTTGTGATTGCCAATCGAACGAAGGAACTTCGGCGGCGATCTGAACAGGAAAACTGGAAGGATCAAAAGCTTCGATTCGTCGAACGCCACTCTGGCCTGTTACCAAGCCATTCCAGAATGCTTCGCGTCCGATGCCCAGAGGGGTGACACACCCCATGCCGGTGATGACTACGCGGCGCGGACGTGTCAACCCTCTGAACATGTAATTGAGAGTCTAATCTGTCTGGACCTGTAAAACCTGGGCCTAAACTTTCTGGCCACATTCATTACAGAATTTCGCTCCGGGGGCTAATTCCGCCTGACAACTCGAACACGTCGCTGCTCCCAGCTTCGTTCCGCACTCATTACAGAACTTTGCACCAGGTGCGTTCTTACTACCACACTGCGGACACGCTGGGCCAGCGGCCGCTTGCGCAGCGCCGCCGCCACTACTCTGGTTCGATTGCTTCATGGCATCGCTCATCGCACTTGCCATCGCATTACCCATTGCGAATCCGGCGCCAAGGCCCATTCCCGCGCCTGCGCCTCCACCTGGATTCTGCGCCGCATCGCGCATCGCATCAGCCGCCTGGAACTGAGCGTAACGTCCCACGTCGCCGATAACGCCCATCGACGTGCGCTTGTCCATAGCCGCTTCGACTTCCTGCGGCAGCGAGATGTTTTCGATGACGAACTTCGTCAGCTCGAGCCCGAACGTTTTGAACTCTTCGTTCAGTTTGGTACGCGTGAACTTGCTTAGCTCGTCGTAGTTTGACGCCAGATCGAGTGCAGCGATCTTTGATTCACCAAGCGCATCGCTGAAGCCACCCACGAGCGTGCGTTTGAGTTGGCCTTCTATGTCTTCGGTGATGAAGTGTGCATTCGTTCCCGCGATCTCTTTGATGAACGCCTGCGGATCGGAGACGCGCATCGAGTAGATTCCAAAGGCGCGCAAACGCACCATGCCAAAATCCGTGTCGCGCATCATGATCGGATTGGGTGTGCCCCATTTCAGATCCGTGAACTGTTTCGTGTTGACGAAGTAGACTTCGGACTTGAAAGGCGAGTTAAAACCATACTTCCAGGCGCCGAGCTTCGAAAGGATCGGAGTGTTACCGCCGTCGATCGTGTAGCGGCCTGGTGGAAATTGATCGGCTATCTGGCCTTCGTACACGAAAACCGCAGCCTGCGATTCGCGCACGATAAGCTGTGCTCCGTTCTTGATTTCCTGATCTTTGACCGGAAACCGGTACATCAGGGTATTGGCAGAGCTGTCGAGCCACTCAATTACTTCGATAAACTGTGAACTGGGGCTGAGTCGATCAAGTATTCCCATCTTTGAGCCTCACTTAACCAGAATCGAACTGGGCGATTATACAACTCGCCCACTGAACTTCACGAATAGTACGGATTCCCTCCCGCGTTCGTTCGTGAAAACCACCCGGTCTTTTTGACGACCAGCAGCGCCGCTAACCCGCCCGCGATATCGATAAAACTGTCGTAAATCGTGCCCGTACGGGTCGGAACGAAACTCTGGTGGTACTCATCCAGGAGCGCGTAAACCACGACCAATGTAAGCGAAATCAGGAACCAGCGACTGCTGATCGCCGGACGTTCCGCGGTACGAAACGCGCGCGCGGCAAGAAATCCGAGGATCGCGTACTCCGTGAGGTGCGCCAGCTTTCTGGTGATCATATGGACCACCAGCAGCGTGTCGGGACTCGCGTCGGGAAACAGCCAGCGGATTAGTGGTCCAATAAAACGGGAAGTGTTTCCGGCGGAGAAACTGTCGGAGGATGCAAAGGAAATGAATGCAAGCCAGACGAGAAGTGGGAGGTAGCGACTAAGAAACCTGGCCACGACTAAAGCGCAGCCGCGCCTGACACAACTTCAATAATCTCGTTGGTGATTGCCGCCTGACGAACGCGATTCATGTTGAGCGTCAGACTATCGATCAGTTCGCTCGCATTCTTCGAAGCGGAATCCATGGCAGTCATACGCGCGCCTTGTTCGGAAGCGATCGACTCGAGTAATGCACGGAAGATCTGCGTTTCAATGAGTCGCGGCAAGAGACGGCTGAAAATCTCTGCGGGCGGTTGCTCGTAGATGTAGTCAACGAGGTTCACCGGCTGCTGCGATTTCGTTTCCGGCTCTTCTTCCTGCGCGCGCGAAACGGGCAGCAACTGCTCGAGCACCACGCGCTGTGAAAGCACTGACTTGAACTCGTTGTAGATCAGAAAAACTTTGTCGATCTCTTTGTCGTCAGTGTACTGCTTGACGATCTCGCGCGCGACTTCGAGAGCTTCTGAAAACTCGACCCGGCCCTTGCCGGTTAATCCGAGATACTCGCTGGAGATCGCTGCGTGACGATTGCGGAAGAAGTCGCGGCCTTTGCGACCGATGGCAACGAGTTCGATGGTCTTGTCCGGATTGTCGCGCATGAACTGCTGCGCGGCTTTGGTGAGATTGGTGTTGAAAGCGCCACAGAGTCCCTTGTCTGCCGTGATCAGAACAAGCAGGTAGCGCTGATCGCCGCGAAGATCGAGAAGTGGATGATGAAAGTCTTCGTCAGTTCGCTTTGCGAGCTCACCGAGCACTTCAGTCATCTTGTTGGCAAACGGACGCGCCGTGACTACACGATCTTGCGCGCGTCTTAACTTCGCCGCCGAAACCATTTTCATGGCTTTGGTGATCTGCTGCGTGTTCTTTACCGACTTAATGCGCCGGCGGATGTCGAGAAGATTCGGCATTGTGTAACTTTAGGCTGTCGGCGCGGCTGCGGCTGATGCTGGTTTCGACGGAGCGACAGCAAAATCCGTTTCCTTTTGATCCCACTCCACTTTGAAATCTTCAAGCACTTGCTTCAGATCGTCTCGGATCTCTTCAGTCAGTTGTTTCTTCTCAGCGATCGCAGCAAGCAGACCGGGATGTGAATTTCCAACAAACTGGAGCAGACCAGTCTCAAACCTGCGCACATCGTCGACGGCGATATCGTCCGTGTAACCATTGGTGGCAGCCCAGATCACGAGGACCTGTCTTTCGACGTCCATCGGTTCGTATTGCGGCTGCTTCAGAATTTCCGTCAGGCGTTGGCCACGTGCGAGCTGAGCTTGCGTCGCCTTGTCGAGGTCGGAACCAAACTGAGCGAACGCCTGCAACTCACGGAACTGGGCCAGGTCGAGACGAAGTGGTCCAGCGACCTGCTTCATCGCTTTGATCTGCGCCGATCCACCTACGCGGGAAACGCTGTTGCCAACGTTGATTGCCGGTCGGAAACCGCTGTTAAAAAGATCCGCTTCGAGGAAGATCTGACCGTCAGCGATCGAAATCACATTGGTCGGAATGTACGCCGAGATGTCGCCTGCCTGAGTTTCGATAATCGGCAGGCTCGTCAGTGAACCGCCACCCTTCAGGTCTGAGAGCTTCGCAGCTCGCTCGAGCAAACGTGAGTGGAGATAGAAGACGTCGCCGGGATACGCTTCGCGGCCCGGTGGGCGTCGCAGCAACAGAGAGATTTCGCGATACGCGGCTGCTTGTTTCGAAAGATCGTCGTAAATCGTCAGTGCGTGGCGGCCGGTGTCTCTGAAGTACTCGCCCATGGCTGCGCCGGAATACGGCGCGAGAAACTGCATCGCCGCCGGATCCGAAGCGGTCGCTTTGATGACGATGGTGTAGTCCATCGCGCCGAAATCCTGAAGCGTCTTGACTACCTGGGCCACCGTCGAGGCCTTCTGACCGATCGCGACGTAAATGCAGATTACGTCTTTGCCTTTTTGGTTGATGATCGTGTCTACCGCAACTGCAGTCTTGCCGGTTTGGCGATCGCCGATGATCAACTCGCGTTGACCACGACCGATCGGCACCATCGCGTCGATCGCTTTCAGACCTGTTTGCAGTGGCTCTTTCACCGGCTGTCTGTCAACCACGCCCGGCGCAATACGTTCGACTGGATAGTAGTGCTCGGTAATGATTGGACCAGCATCGTCAATCGGATTACCCAACACGTCCACCACGCGTCCAACAAGCGCCTCGCCGACGGGAACCTCAATGATGCGGCCCGTGCGTTTCACGAGATCGCCTTCGCGAATCGCCTGGAACTCACCAAACAACACCGCACCGACTTTGTCTTCTTCAAGGTTCAATGCCAGACCACGAACGTCGTGCGGAAACTCGAGCAGCTCGCCGGCCATCACTTTTTCGAGACCGTGAAGTTCGGCGATACCGTCGCCGATCTTGATGACGGTTCCGACTTCGGTAACCGTCACGCCGGTTTCGAAGTTCTCGATCTGTTTGCGGATGATCTCGTTAATTTCGCTTGGCTTTATTGGTTCCATGATTTCCTCTAAAAGACTATCGGGCTCAGCGGCCTGCCAATTCTTCGGACAATCTCTCGAGCTGGTTCTGCACCGAGCCATCAAAAATCGTCGAGCCGATGCGCGCCACGACGCCGCCGATGATTCGCTCGTCGGTATCGAAACTCAAACGCACCTTCCGGCCGGTCGCGGTCGTTAGCGCCTCGTGAAGACTGTTTTTCAAATCTTCCGGAATCGCTCGCGCGGTAGT
This sequence comes from Pyrinomonadaceae bacterium, assembly GCA_044867735.1. Lineage (GTDB taxonomy): Bacteria > Acidobacteriota > Blastocatellia > Pyrinomonadales > Pyrinomonadaceae > PSRF01. The sequence continues at coordinate 5,493 of JBIOVO010000009.1, forward strand.
AACGCTCGCCGCAACCATTCCCGCGCGCTCGTCCAGTACGTAACTGTATCGCGCCGCGATATCTCTCAACTGTGAGAGCCGCTGGTTCTTCAGCAAGACGCGCAAAAAGCTCCCCGTCGTTTCTCGCACGCGCGAGCGACTGATCAACTCCTCGAGCACCTTGCGCTTTTGATCGTAGGCGACGGTGGGATTAGCAAAAACTTCTTTTAGCTGCGCGTGAGACTCGATCAGCAACGCCCATTGGTCCAACTCGTTTTGGACTTCACGTTCTTCCCCTCTTTCAATGGCCACATCGGCGAGCGCCGTGGAGTAGCGGCGTGCGACAGTCTGCAAACTCAAACCGTGGTCCTCCTCATGTCGCCGATGTTCTCGCTGATCAAGCGTGTGTCGTCTTCAGGTCGCATTTGAGCGCGTAGCGATTCTCGCGCAACTTCAACACTTCTCTTCGCTAGAAATTGTCGCAGCGCCTTGCGCGCAACCTTGTCGGCCGCTCCAATCTCTCGTTGCGCTTGCTGCTTGAGTTTTTCGATTTCGCGTTGGGTGGACACCGCGAGCCGGTCCCGTTCGGACGCGGCTTCCTGACGCGCCTGTTCGCGCACAGCGCTGACGTCATCACCAAGGTGGCTCAGCCGCGCATCAACTTCGGCAACCAGGGCGAGCGCCTGTGCGCGCTCGTTATGCGCCGCAATCATCTCCTGTCTGATCGCCTCACCCCGGGCGAGAAAGGCTTCGCTAATCTTTCGTCGCAGCAGCCAGATCCCAGCGCCCAGGAAGAGAGTAAGGTTCAGAAACTTCCAAGCCTCAAGGCCTGGATAGTTGAACCATGCCATCCATCCTTCACCACCGCCACCAGCGAATAAGAGCAACATGTCTATTATTGAAGTCTTCGTCGTCGTCCGAACTATCGATTCGGCCGGCGTAGTATTTGAGAACTTATTAAATTACCCATCGTGGCTGCTTGCACTTCGAGTTCCGCCTTTACGCTCTGTTCCTGCTTTTGAGTGGACTCTTTCTGCGCCGCAACTTCCCTGGCCATCTGCTCGCGATAAGCGCGAAGCTTTTCTTCCTTTTCCTTCATCGCGTCCGCGCGTTCCTTCTCGAGAAGCTTGTAACCTTCGACCCGCGCTTCATGCATAGCCTCGTTGTACTGCCTTTGCTTCTCCTGCGTTTCAGCAGCCATCGCTTCCGCTTCGTGCAGCCGGCCTGCGATCTGCCTCTCTCGTTCGGCGAGAATCTGGTTGATGGGTTTCAGTAGAGTTCGGTTCAGGACGAATACCATGACAGCCACCAACACGAGGTGGAACAGTAACGTACCATCAGGAACCAGTTGGATTGAGGCTTCTGCGAGAAACATTTGCGGTTGCTATCTCTGTGCGCTGATTGTGCCTGCCGAAAAGCGCGCGAGTCTAACATGGCGGTAGGGGCGGGTCAACCGACGCAATCCACAGATTACGCAGATTGATCTTGCAACCAGACCACCAACGTCCCTCGCGCTGCCGCAGGTCATAACTTTGCGCCTTTGCGCCTTTGCGTGCGAAACCTTTTTCGGGAGTCTCACGCGCTGAATTTTCATTTTTACAACGCAATACCTGTTACGTTGTACACATTACATCTGTGACGGGCCCATCAGAAGATTGTAAATCCGATCCAGGTCCTGGTTATTGAAGAAACTGATTTCCACCCTTCCTCGCCCATCATCCGCCATATGGATCTTAACCTGCGTTCCCAACGCTCTCCGCAGCTTGGTTTCCGCCGCCCGAACATTCGGGTCAACCGCTCGTGCCGTCAAGGTTCCTTTTCCCGACTTCTCCTGGGTCAGCTTCTGCACGAGCTGCTCGGTCGCCCTCACCGACAACCCGCCATCGATGATCTGCCTTGCGACGCGTCGCTGAAGATCTTCGTGATTGAGCCCCACTATCGTTCTGGCATGACCCGTCGAAAGGCGGCCGTCTATCACCAGATGCTGCAGATCTCCCGGCAAGCGAAGCAGGCGGAGATAATTTGTGATGTATGAGCGGTCGCGGCCGACTCTTGAGGCCAGCGCTTCCTGCGTTAGTCCGACTGCGTCGAGCAGTTTTTTGTAAGCCTGCGCTTCTTCGATCGGGTTCAAGTTCTCACGCTGGATATTCTCGATCAGCGCAATCTCAAGAAGCTGATCGTCGGGGACCTCTTTGACGACGACCGGCACACGGGACAGCCCAGCCAGCTTCGCGGCTCGCCAGCGTCGCTCACCGGCGATCAACTCATAGCCATCGCCGCGACGCCTCACCAACAGTGGCTGGACGATTCCGTGGCTGCGAATCGACTCAGCCAAACTCTCCAAACTGGCCTCGTCAAAATATGTCCGAGGCTGCATCGGACCCGGCACGATCGATTCCAACTCAATTTCTGACGGTTCCGATTCGAGCTCAATCGTGCGGTCAGAGGACAGCAGAGCCCCCAGCCCGCGACCCAGTGCTTTTCGATTCATCGATAATCTCCCTGGCTAATTGTGAGTATGCCTCAGCCCCCTTGGAGTGTGCGTCATAACTAATGATCGGTTTGCCATAGCTCGGCGCTTCCGCAAGCCTGACGTTTCTGGGAATCACTGACTGAAAGACCTGCAAGCCGTAAAAGTCTCGGAGGTCGGCCGCGACAGCGGCTGAGAGGTTCGTGCGCTCGTCATACATCGTCAGCAGCAAGCCCTCGATCATCAGCCCCGGATTATGAAGCCGTCGAATTCGTGCGAGCGTATCGAAGAGCTCCGTCACACCCTCGAGCGCGTAGTATTCACATTGAATCGGAACCAGCAGAGACTTAGCCGCAGTCAGCGCGTTCAGAGTGAGCAATCCGAGCGATGGCGGGCAGTCGATGATGATGTAGTCGTAGTTGTCTTCAACGGTGGCCAGGGCGCGCTTAAGCCGAAACTCTCGCTGTTCGATTTCGACCAGTTCAATCTCCGCTCCGGCCAGGTCCTTATTTGAAGGCACAACGTCGAGCGACTTGATCATGGTCGGCAGAATGACGGCCGAGAGCGGTTCATCAAGTACGACCGCGTGATATAGGTTCCGCCGGAAGCTTCCGCGTTGAACACCGATTCCGGAGGTGGCGTTTCCCTGAGGATCCGCGTCCACCAACAGCACGCGATTACCCAAATTGGCGATGATCGCAGCGAGGTTGACGGCGGTCGTGGTTTTCCCCACTCCACCTTTTTGGTTTGCGACGGCTATGGATTTAGCCATGGCGCTAAACGTAACACACTACAGCCTTAACGGGCCATACACCCCCGTTTTATTCGGGCCGGACGGAATGTTTCACGTGTCCCGTTACACGGATTCTACGGATAAAAGCCGGATTGATCCGTGTTTTCCGTGAAAATCAGTGGCCAATTAGACGGTCTTTTGCTGGGCTGACAGGAATACCAGAAGCGTCGACAGCGCTCCGGGCGTGAGACCGGGAAGGCGGCGCGCTTCTCCAAAGGTCTGCGGGCGGGCCCGGTCTAGCCGTTCGACGACCTCATTCGACAAGCCGCTGATCGACTGAAAGGTCATCTCGCGAGGGATGCGCAAAGCGTCGTGCTGGTAAAGCCGCGCGATCGTCAACTTATGCGATTCGAGATAGCCGGCGTACAGCGAGTCGGCCAGAACGGAGTTGAGATCCGATTCCGCGACCGGCTTCAGCTCCGCGGGTAGAAGCGACATGATCAACTCGGCGGTGACTTTCGGGCGTTTTGCGAGTTGAGCCAGCGAGATCGAATCACCGAGATCGGCACCGATCAAAGCCCCTACGGCGGCATGCTGAGCATCGGAGCGACGCAGGCGAATACTGTCGAGCGCGATTCTCAGGTTCGCCAAACGAGCCTGCCGGGCGTTGAATCTTTCCCAATCCGAATCGCCGACCAGTCCGAGTTCCCTGCCATAGCGCTCCAGCCTTTCGTCAGCGTTGTCGTAGCGAAGCGCCAACCTGTATTCAGCTCTCGAAGTGAAAATCCGGTAAGGCTCATCGACGCCCTGCTTGATCAGGTCCTCGACAAGCACACCGATGTAAGACTCTTCGCGACGCAATCGCATCGACTCGCGCTTCTGCGTGTAGAGCGCGGCGTTAATCCCTGCCAGCAACCCCTGGCACGCGGCCTCTTCATAGCCCGTCGTCCCGTTGATCTGGCCGGCGTGAAAAAGGCCCGGAATACGATACGTCTGTAAATCGGGCCCCAGTTCTCTCGGATCGACGAAGTCGTATTCAATCGCGTAACCCGGACGAATGATTCGCGCTTCGTCCAACCCCGGAATCATCCTGACCAGGTCCTGCTGTAACTCTGCGGGCAATGAAGTCGAAAACCCATTTAAGTAGACTTCGTTGGTGTCGTGTCCTTCAGGCTCAAGGAAAAGCTGGTGGCGCGACTTTTCCGAAAACTTGACGACCTTGTCCTCTATAGATGGGCAATAACGCGGGCCGACGCCGCGAATCTTTCCCGAGTACAGCGGCGACTCGGCGATGTTCTCGCGAATCGCGTCGTGCACCTCGGTCGTCGTGTATCCGATATAACAGTTGATCTGCTTCTGCTCGATCGTATCGGTCGAGAAGGAGAACGGCACTGGTGCTCGATCGCCCGGTTGCGGCTCGAATGCACTCCAATCGATAGTCCGTCCGTCGAGTCGAGGAGGCGTCCCTGTCTTCAAGCGGCCGACCGGAAATCCGAGTCGCTTCAAAGCCTCAGATAGTTCAATCGCGGCGGGCTCACCCGCGCGGCCGCCGGAGTAAGTTCGCCGACCGGTATGGATTAATCCGTTTAGAAAGGTTCCTGTTGCGACCACCACGGCGTCGGCGCCAAAACGCCTGCCATCTTCGAGCACGACACCCGCCATCCGACCATGGTCGAGCACGAAATCGACGACTTTTCCCTGGCGCAAATGCAGATTCGACGTCGCTTCGAGCGTTCGTCGCATCTCAGCGCGGTATCTCATTCGGTCGGCCTGGGCGCGTGGAGACTGGACAGCCGGCCCGCGCGAACGATTGAGCAGTCGAAACTGGATTCCCGTGCGATCGATCACGCGGCCCATGATGCCGCCGAGCGCATCGATCTCCCGGACGAGGTGTCCCTTTGCAATTCCGCCAATGGCTGGATTGCACGACATTTGCCCGACAAGATCCAGATTGAGAGTGATCAGCCCCGTCTCTACACCGAGGCGCGCCGCGGCCGACGCAGCTTCGCAGCCCGCGTGACCGGCGCCAATTACCACCACATTGAATACCTCATCGAACATCATTACTTACCAATGCAGAAGGTCGCAAAAATCTCAGACAGAATATCCTCAGTCGTCGTCTCACCGGTGATTTGTCCCAACATCCGGAGCGCGTTATGCAGCGGCGCCAGCACCACCTCTTCGCTGTGTCGCTCGCGCAGCGCTGCTTGCGCTACCTCGATCTCACGTTGGGTTGAGCACAGCAGATGGTAGTGCCGCGCATTTGTTATCAACAAACTGCCATCGTCTATTCCGTTGCTACTCAAGCTCGAGAGAATCGCCGTGCGCAGTGTCGCCAGGCCCTCACCGGTCTTCGCCGATACATTAATCCCTTGCGCGGCATCCGCACAATACATCGACGTGTTGAAGGCCGGCAGGTCACTCTTATTCAACACGATCAATCGCCGTGTATTTGATGTCTGATCAAGAAGCTCCTGGTCCGATGGTCCAAGTTCGTCGGAACCGTCGATGACCACCAACACGAGATCGGCATCGCCCATAGCTCTGCGAGTGCGCTCAATACCCAACGTCTCGATGCCGTCAGTTGTTTCGCGCAGGCCGGCGGTGTCTGTGAGAATGACCGGAATTCCTTCGAGATCGATCGCTTCGGTTAGCGTATCTCGCGTAGTACCGGGAATGTCCGTCACGATCGCTCGCTCGCGCTCCACCAAACTATTGAACAGACTCGACTTACCGACATTTGGCCGCCCCGTAATCGCGACGCGGATACCCTCCTGCAAAAGCCGGCCCGCGCTGTAGCTCTTGCCCAGTATCTCCACTCCGCCACTAACCGACGCCAACGCGCGTTCTATCTCATCGACTCGAAACGCCGGAAGATCATCCTCGACAAACTCCAGCGCCGACTCCAACAAGACGATCACTTCGACCAGTTGCTCCTTGAACGGGCTGATCGCAACTGAGAGTTCGCCGTTCAATTGTCGTGACGCTTGCTTGACCGCAGCATCAGTCTGCGCCGCGATCAGATCTCGTATCGCTTCAGCCTGGGCCAGGTTTATTTTACCGTTCGCAACTGCGCGTAGCGTGAACTCACCTGGACCTGCAAGCACGGCGCCGAGCTGAAGCGTCGTATCGATAATGCTTCGCACCACCGCCGGCGATCCGTGACAACTGATCTCAACCACATCTTCACCGGTCAAAGAATTCGGAGCGGGGAAACAGGTCAACAAAACCTGGTCCAACTCTCCTCCGTCTGCCGGACGCGACAATCGCGTTAACGTCGCGTGGCGTGCTTCAAACCCAACGCCACTCATCTGACGGGCGATCGCAATAGCCTCCGGACCACTGAGACGGATCACGGCCAGAGCTCCGCGCCCCCTCGGTGTGGATAGTGCAACGATCGTACTCATCGTAACTTGCTTGCGGTTTTTACTAGCGGAGGGCTACTACTTCGAAGAGCTCTTGAGACCGATTCTCAACTTGCGTTCGGATCCTTCACCGATCGATTCAGTGAAGAGATCCGGACTATCTGCGAGGGTCATATGAATAATGCGGCGTTCATTCGCGCTCATCGGCTCGAACGTAAAAGCCATCCCGGTTTGTCGCACGCGATTCGCGGCGAGATTTGCCATCGCCTGAAGTTCGGCCTCGCGAGTAGCGCGGAAGCCGTGAACGTCACAAACCAGCCGCGCGCCGCCAGTCAGACTTCTTCCGAAAACCTGATTGATCAGATGCTGTAGAGCCTCGAGCAACTCGCCGGTTTGCGCCTGCAACAACTCCGCATCCTTGCCTTCGATATCGAGCACGTCGCCGGTGATGCCCTGCTTTACTCCAACCCGCAGTTGCAGACCCGTCATGTCGAATACGTTCTCGAGAAACTCTGCTGCTTGTTGAGAAACCTCGGTCATCGACTTACCCCTCGCTAACTTGGCGCCGGTGCATCAATCTTTTTTTTTCTTGCGGCTGGACCTTTCGCCGGCGGCGGCGCCGGCACCTCTTCGTCATCCGACTTGGTCCAATGGTTAATCAGAAACTGTTGCGTGAACCCGACGATATTACCAACGAGCCAATACAAAACTAAACCTGACGGCGCGCTCCACAAAATGTAAAGCATGAAGAGCGGCATGCCGATCGCCATCATCTTCCTTTGCACCGGATCCGCAGACGGCGCTGGCGTCACGAGTTGAAGCACAACCATGGTGCCGGTCATCAGAATCGGCAAGATGTGAATCAGGTACGGCTCCGCGGCTGACAGATCGGGTATCCACAGGAAGCTCGCCTGACGAAAATCAAGTGAGATCGTGATCGCGCGATAGAGCGCGAACAGGAAGGGCATCTGAATGAGCAACGGCAAGCAGCCTCCGAGCGGATTGCCTTCCCTCATGAGTCGCAGCTGATCCTTCTGCAACTCTTGTAGCCGCGGATCATTCTGCTTCATTCCCTTCATCTTCTCTTGCAGTTCTTTCATCTTCGGCGCAAGCTTTTGCGCTTTCTTCATGGCCTTGGAAGAGCGCCATTTCAGCGGAAAGAAGAGCGAGTAGATCACGATCGTGAAGAGAATGATCGCCACTCCGTAACTACCGGTCAGATTGTTGAGATAGGTGATCGCCTGAAGGATCGGAACTGCGAGGGGACGCGAGATCCAACCGAGAAAACCGTAGTCAATGAGCCCATCGAGATCGATACTCCTTCCCACGGATGCGGTAAGATCCGCGCTACTCTTCGTTAGTAAGTAGTGATCTTTTGGACCCGAATAAATAACAGTACGCGAACCGTCAGACGGCACTGGAACGAGCGCCGTTACGAGGATCCTCTTTTCCGGACTGCCGTCGGCGTGCTTGTGTTCGTAAGCAACGGTTCGGTATTCCAGCCCCTCGGTCTTGTTGGTGGGGACGGCCACCATTCCAAAATAGGTATCAGCAACTCCTGCCCAATCGAGCGCGCCATTCAACGCGAGCCGATCCGGGCTGTTCTTATTTCCGTTGATCGCTGCCGCGAGATGTCGCTCCAGGGTGTTGTTAACAAAAGCAACGCCTTCAGGAGCAACGGAGTAGAACGTGTGATGGGTGACGCCTTGATCTCCGATACTCGGACCGATCGCAATCTTGACTTGCGGGACCGGCTGATCGCCGCGCTTTACCGTTAACGAAAGATCCGTCTCGTAGCGATCCGCGTCGAAGACGATCGTCTTTCGCACCTGAAGATTACTTCCGTCTTCGAGTACAAACGAGATCTCCTTTTTCTCGCCGGCCGCAAGATTCAACTCGACGTCGCCACTCGCGGCATCCACTCCTTCGACTTTGTATGTCGTCGAACTAAGCGCGAGATCCAGAGCCGCGTCGCCGGTGTGTATTTGCAACGGCACCTGGCGTGGCTGTCGTTTCAGTCCTTCGGGCGAGATCAATTCGAGCGGAATCCTGTCGCGCTTGCGCCCGGCTACTGAAAAGATCTCGGCGCCGCTATTCTTGTTTTTCTTGATGACCCAACTAACCGGTTCAGCGCCGAGGGTGTCGAACTTCACATCGTAGAGTGGAGTCTTGATCGTCAGCGTTCGCTGCGGTGCCGCACTAACATTCGGCGTGGGAGCTGGTGCTGGCGGTGTTGCCGGCGAAGTTGGATTAGTTGCTTGTGTAGCCGGTTGACTTGCGCTCGGCGAGGGCGATGCGCCGGGACCTTGATTTGCCGGAGGCTGAACCGGGGAAAAGTAAGCCCACAAGATCAGAATCGCTGATGAGAGTATGAATGCTAATAAAAGTCTTTTTTGTTGCATCTCGGGTAGAGGTGATTACCTCTGTTTATAACTAGATCCTCTTTACTTCACCGGATCATATCCACCCGGATGAAACGGGTGACAACGGAGCAACCGGCGTAACGCCATGCCGCTTCCGCGCAGAGCTCCGTAGCGAGAGATCGCGTCAACAGCATATTCCGAACACGTGGGAATGAACCTGCACGAAGGGGGTAGAAGCGGTGAAATCGCCAGCTTATAAAATCTGAGTAATGAGATTAGAACGCTCTTCACACATCTATCACTAACTTAAAGGTTCAGGCGTCTCCAACCTTCCAACCTTTTCAATTATTCCCTTTAACTCCTGGCTCGGCGCGTTCACCTTCTGACTCAAAACTGCTGCCTTCGCGTTCAGGACCCAATCGTAGTTTCTTAAAAGTTCGCTCAATAACGTTTCGTTCGATCGAAACGTCTCGCGCAGCAATCGTTTCGCACGATTGCGTTGCACCGCTTTGCCAAGCGCCTTTCTTGAAGCGGTAACTCCGAGGCGATGGTTCGGTTCCTTGTTTTCAATTACGAACGCGGTGATGAATACGCCTTCATACCGCTTGCCGTTCCGGTAGACGTGCTGGAATTGTGTAGTATCCCGCAAGTACTTCCGCATGCGTCGACAGATCGATCACCATCTCAGTAGTGAGCCGGAGTCAATCGCTTTCTTCCTTTGGAGCGACGTCGCTTCAGCACGAGGCGACCGTTCTTGCTCGCCATCCGTGCGCGGAAGCCGTGTGTCTTCGCGCGTCGGCGGTTGTTAGGTTGAAAAGTGCGCTTGGACATAGATATGAATTCTCCTTTAAACGAAAACCCTAAGACTAATCGCGGCCTGTGTTTATGTCAAGAAACGAGGCACAGGTTACACGGATAAAGGCGTGAGCCGTTCAACAATGATGTGTACTGGAACCGTGCTTCGCTTGTTCAAAACTCAGATTTTACGGACCGTTCTGCCGCACCTTGTTTTATTCGTTTCCTTCCCTTGATCAGCGCGAAAGTTCTGTGTTAGTCTCCGCAGGCTTTGGAAGTCACCGCCCTGTAAACAATTGATATATAAAGACTTTAAAGCAACACTTTAACACGGGGAGGTTTTTCCACTAGCTGTGGAAATCGTTGTGGAAAACTCTTCGATGGATAGCTTTTCACCAGATCGAATAAGGAATAACGGGATAGGAACAGGTTAGAGTTCTGCGCATAGACCTTGAATCGATAGCGTACGGTTCTATTACGCGGCCTTTAGTCAAATTGACGCCCTTCCCTGCACGGTTCTTCGATGAATACTTCGGTTGAAACTAATGTTTGGGGCAGGATTCTTCATTCTCTAAAAGGCCGACTTACTCAACAAGCGCTCGATACCTGGTTCAGCCCGATCCAATTTGAAAGTCTCGATCGCTCGCAGCACGTCCTCCGTCTACGTGCGCCCAATCAAGTTGTGAAAGACTGGGTCGTCAGCAACTACGGCAATGTGCTGACGGAGTCTCTTAACGAACAACTCTTATCCGGTTACTCGGTGGGCTGGGTGGTTGGCAAAGTTCCCGATTGGGTTCCCGAGCATGTAACGGTCACTCCGCCTGAGCCGGCCGGCGATGATCCCGGTCTCAACGGAAGGGTCTCAGTTCCGGTTGTCAACGTTAGCGAGCAGTCCGCTCTCCCACGATCCGAGCCTGCTCTCAGTTCAAAATACACTTACGACAGTTTCGTCGTTGGCTCGTGCAATCAGTTTGCACATGCTGCTTCCCTTGCGGTCGCTGAGGCTCCGGGAAGAACCTACAATCCGCTCTACCTTTACGGTGGCGTGGGTTTGGGCAAGACTCACCTGATGCACGCGTGTGGTCACGCCATCAAGGCTCGCAATCAACATCTCAAACTTTGCTACATCTCATCCGAGCGATTCATGAACGATCTTATCAATGCGATTCGCTACGATAAGACGCAAAGCTTTCGCGAGAAGTATCGTTCGGTTGACGTGCTGTTGATCGACGACGTGCAGTTCATGGCCGGCAAGGAACGGACGCAGGAAGAGTTCTTCCATACCTTCAACGCGCTTTACGATCAACAAAAGCAGATCGTGATCAGTTCTGATTGTCCGCCGCGCGAGATACCCACTCTCGAAGAACGTCTCCACTCACGTTTCGAATGGGGATTGATTGCGGATATCGAACCGCCGGATCTGGAAACGAAGATCGCGATCTTGAAACGGAAAGGCGATCTTCTCGGCATCCCTATTCCTGACGACGTGGCGATCCTTATTGCCGGCCGCGTGAAGAGCAACATTCGTGAGCTCGAAGGATCGCTCATACGTTTGATCGCGATCTCGTCGTTGCGTGGTCAACCGATTTCAAAGACGCTGGCCCAGGATGCGATCAGAAACCTCGCGAAAGAAGAGGAATCGGGTCTTGTTACGATTCAGCAGATTCAAAAGCTGGTGGCTTCAACTTACAAGCTGACTTGCGAAGAGTTGATTTCGAAGAACAACGCGCGGCACATCTCACATCCGCGGCAAGTGGCGATGTATCTGTGCAAGCATTTAACGAAGCATAGCTATCCTGAGATCGGTCGCGCGTTCGGCGGGAAACATCACACCACCGTGATTCACTCTGTGGAAAAGATTGAAGCACTGGTCGGGACCGATGAAACGCTGCAAAGACTGATTGCCGAGCTCTCTGAGTCGCTACAGAAATAGTGTGACAGAAGAGTTTTTCACAGCATCCACAGCGAACGTTTTGTGGAAAATATGTTAATGTTCACTTCTTCAACTTTTTCCGCAACTTCGAGTGGAGATTTGAACAGGTTTCCACAGGGCTCGTAGATTTTTAAGTATTTTAATGCGTTGGGCTTACGTAATTATCCACAGATCCACAGGCGCCTACTACTGCTACTGGATCTATATAAATAGTTTTTGATCTAGTGTTAGAAGAATCCGGCGAACGGTTTGTGAATTTTGAAGGAGTGATGGCTATGCAATTCGTTGTCAGTAAGCAAAACCTGCAAAAGGAACTCGGCTTCGTGCAGGGCGTTGTTGAGAAGAAGAACACCATTCCGGTGCTCTCAAACATACTCATCGAATCTGTCGGTGAAACGACCATCAGAATCACCGGTACCGATCTCGATGTAACTATCCGTTGCGAAATGGATGCGGAAGAGATCACGACGCCGGGATCGATGTGCGTTCAGGCGCGTAAGCTTTTCGAGATCGCAAGACTCCTTCCGGATGCGCCGGTTAGTTTCAAGAAAGAAGAAAACGATTGGGTAACAGTGAAATGCGATCGTGCGCGCTTCAAGATGGTCGGCGTTTCTCGCGATGCGTTTCCCGAGGTTCCTTCATTCAAGTCTGCACCGACGAAACTTGCTGCCAATGTGATCAAGACGTTCATCGATCGAACAATCTTTGCCATCACCCAGGAAGAATCCCGCTACACGTTGTCCGGCGCCAAGTTTGTCATGGACGATTCAGGCGCGCGAATGGTGACAACCGACGGCCATCGTCTCGCGTATGTGGAAAAGAAAGGCATCGCGCGAAACGGCGCCAAAGAAACAATCGATACGCTTATTCCACGCAAGACTCTCGCTGAACTGACAAAACTCACCGCGGGTTTTGACGACGACATCAGTTTGGGAATGGATGAGAACCACATCTACTTCCAGGTTGGACCAAGGCTGCTGATTTCTCGCATGCTCTACGGCCAGTTTCCAAACTATGAAATGGTGATGCCGAAGAACAATGATAAGTCGGTTGAGTTCAACAGCAGTTTACTTAACCTGGCGATCAGGCGTGTGGCGTTGATGGCTGACGAAAGATCGCACGCGATTCGTTTCCATCTCGAGCCAAACCAACTGGTGATCAGTTCGCAGAACGCTGAAGAAGGCGAAGCCAACGAAACGATTCAAACAGACTACGCCGGCGAGGAAACGGATATCGGTTTCAACGCGCAGTATCTTCAGGAATTTCTGAACGTAGTTGGCGACGCGAAAGTAGCGTTTGAATTCAAAGATGGAAACTCACAGGCCGAACTGCATCCTTCAGAAAATGGCGATTACGACTATAAGTACGTCGTGATGCCGATGAGGATCTGAGGCTAAGGCGCGCAATTAGGATTACTCACGCAAAGTCACAAAGGCGCAAAGTTATGCCCTCCGGCAATCCGAAGGGTCCGAACCTTGCGCCTTTGCGTCTTTGCCCGAGTAATCTTTGTTTGAGCCGATTCGTCATTGCCGGTCTTTTCCTCTTCAACCTTTCGTCTCTAGTCCACGCACAACCCACCGACGCAGTAAGGCTGCGCCAGCTAACCTACTCGTTGCTGAACGCCAAATCGCCGCAGGAACGTGAAGATCTGCTTGCTGCCAACAAGGATTTCGTTACTGTTGCACTGAGGCGATGGGTAATCTCTGAAGGCACCACGCTTGTAGCTGAAGGCAAATATGCCAAAGCTATGGAGGCCTTCGATATCGCGAAGGCGATTGCAGAACAGATTCAAGACTCGACCGGCATCGCAGCAGCTTCTCTCAATAGGGGTACGGTCTTTTTCATTCAGGGTAATTACGATGCGGCGCTTGAGAGTTATCAGCGGGCTAGAGCGATCTTTGCAAAGACGAAGGATCAGCTTGAGTTAGCGCGAGCGTTGATGGGGATAGGGTTCGTTTACAAGGAACAGGGAAAACTCAACGAAGCTCTCGACTACTTGAAACAATCGCAGCGAGAATTTGAGTCCCTCAGTGCTACTACTTTCAAGGACGAGTTGGCGGATGTTCTCAACGCCATCGGCAGTGTTTATCAGAGTCAGGGAAATCACCGCGAAGCGATCAAAGTCTTTGAAAGCGGCTTGTCGCGACGTGATGATCCTCAAAGCGTCCTGCGCCTCGCTGGGGCTTTTTACTCTCAAGGAAATTACCTGCAAGCAATCGAGTACTACGAAAAAGTTTTACAGCGAATCGAGCTCGAGCCGGAGAAACATGGAGAAGCTCTGAGCATCGCCGTGTTTGGGAATCTGGCGAACGTTTATTACAGACTCGGAAACTACGATCTCTCGTTGCAGTACTACCAAAGGAATCTTCACCTGGTTGAGAAGATCGGCGACAAGGCAGGGATCGCTGTAACGCTCGAAGGAATCGGCAACGTCCATCGACAGCTCGGTGACTATGGAGCGGCGCTTGAGAGTTATTTGCAGAGTGTGCAGAGTGCTGCGGAATCAAGCGGACGTGTGAGTCCGGCGACCGCGCTGAGCCACATCGGAACCATTCGCGCTGCGCAGGGAAATGCGGCGGAAGCCCTTGAATACTTTCGCAAGAGCCGGAATGAATTTGAGATCCGCGCCGACAACGTCGGCATGGCGAGGGCATTAATCAATATCGGCAACTCTGCCTACACACTCGGAGACTTTCCGCTGGCGCTGGACGCGTTTCAAAAGGCGCTCTCACTGCGGGAATCGATGAACGACAGAGCGGGAATGGCAGATGCTCTGCTGGGCATAGGAACGACGCACGCCGCGCAACGCAATTTCGTGCTCGCGCTGGAAACACTTCGGCGCGGACTCGCGATCAATGAGGATCTGAGAGACAACGAAGGAATCGCCAGAGTTCTCCGCGAGATGGCAAAGTGTTTCGCGCTCCAGAACGATCACGCTCAAGCGCTTGTTTTGATCGAACGAGCTGTGGCCAGCGCTAAACTGTCGGGATCGCGCGATCTCCAGTGGCGAACCAATCTCGACAAAGGCAAATACAGCTACGCCCTCGACCGCATGGCTGAAGCGAGACAGGCTCTTGAACAGTCGATCCGCGTACTCGAGGACTTGCAGACGTCCTCGTGTGTGAATTTTCTGGACCTGACATCGCCCTCCGAGGTGATCGAGCCGTATGCGCAACTGGTGCGGTTACTGGTTGACGATGGTAAGGCTGAAGAGGCCTTCATAACACTCGAACGAGGCAAGTCAGAAGCGTTCAGAAGTATTCTTCGCAAGGACGAATTGCGAATCAGTAAACCTTTGACTGACGCGGAGAAGAAAGAGGAGCGAAGCACGTTTACCGCGTTGCTCGCTTTGGAAATTGAACTGGCTCGCGAGCGTGTGCGCCGCGTGCCCGATGAAAAAGCAATCGCGGCCGCCGCGGCGAAGCTGGGCCAGGCGCAAACGACGTGCGGTGATTCACGCAGAAAAATGTACCTGCGTTATCCGCAACTGCGGGTCTATCGCGGAGAGTTACCGCGGCTGAAAAGTGTGGTTGACGCAGCTTCGTTTGTTGCCGATGGGAATACAGCGATACTCGATTTTCTCGTCACTGACGCAACCACGTATCTCTTCGTATTAACGCGAGAGTCGAATTCAAGAGGTCGTGTTCGCAGTAATCGATCGTCGTTGCGTTTACAGGTCTATCCGATTCCGGTTGGGCGCGGTGAGGTTGCGGCTCGGGTTGCGAACTTCGTTCAGTTGATTGCGAACCGTGAAGAGGCGGCTATGCAAAGCGCGATGCAGTTCTATGACCTGCTATTAAAGCCCGCGGAAGAGTTACTGCGAACGAAGACGAAGCTCGTCATTGCTCCCGATCGAGAACTCTGGGGCTTGCCGTTTCAGGCATTGCAAACCGATCAGAATCGCTACTTGATCGAACAGGCTGCGATCTCTTACGTGCCTTCTGTTAGCGTGATGTCTGTTGTCAGCAGACCGCCGGCCGCACGAAGAAGAGCAACGCGAGTTTCAACCTCTGTGATATTTGTGAACCCGACGGTGAATGAAACGATAACGCGGCGTGTTGAGTTGACGAGTGGCGGTTCGAGTGTAGTTTCGATTCCTGAGACGAAAGCGATTTCATTCACGAAGACACTATCAGGTTCCAATGCAAACGAAGACGCGGCAAAACTCGAGTTTTCAAATCACAACTTGGTCAATCTCTCGACCACAACGGTGATCGACGATGCGAGTCCGCTGGCATCTTACGCGGTATTGGCGCCGGCGCCGGACAGCAAGACTGACGGCCTCTTGCATGCCTGGGAAACATTCCAGGTGAACTCGAGTGCGCAAGTTGTGCTGATGCCGTTTGCCGCGCCGGCGCGAAAACAGATGGACACTGGAACCGGAGTAACCGCGATGGCCTGGTCGTGGTTTGTAGCCGGAACTCCAACCACGATCATCAGTCAATGGTCCGCGGATCCAGCTCGCACGCTGGAGTTGCTAGAAAAATTTCGCGCGTTAACAACCACACAACAAACGTCGAGTGCCGTGGCGCTACAAACTGTCACGCGTACGTTCCTCAAAACCAATCCCGAATACAACCATCCTTTTTATTGGTCCGGTTTGCGTTTAATAGGTAATCGCTAATCTGCGGCTAATTCTCTTTGTGCTACCATCGACGCATGCTGCTTGCGGCGATTGAAGCAACTAATTTTCGTAATTTGAGTGGGAGAATCGAGTGGGGCCCCCGGCTGAATATCATTTACGGAAACAACGGACAGGGAAAAACGAATTGGCTGGAAGCGATCTATCTGCTCGCCAGGACCAAATCGTTTCGCACGCAGCGACTTCAGGAAGCGATCAGGTTTGGTGAGGAGCTGGCGATTGTTAGAGGAACAGTCACAACCGGACTCGAACTCGAAAGAGAACTACAAGTCAGTCTTCAGAACAACACCAAAACAATCTTTGTCAACGCGAAGAGAGAAACGCTCACTCGCTATCTCACGCAGCTTCAAGTCTTCTCATTTACAGCCGCCGATCTCGACGTCGTCCGCGGGATGCCGGAGGCGCGCCGGCGATTCATCGATCGCGGCATCTCGTCGCTAAGGCCCGCGTATCTGAAAACGATCGCCGACTACAACAAAGTCATCAAGCAAAAAAACAGAGTGTTACAACTCGCGAACGAAGGTGAGTTCACTCTCGAGAAGACTGAAGATCTGCTTGGACCATGGAACGATCAGTTGATCAGATTGGGAGTGCAGATTCATCAAGCTCGTGAAGAGTATGTAGCTGATTTGAATGCCGTACTGGAGCACCAGTTGTTTGAGCGACGCGACGTCACGACGCGTTATCTTTCGTCGCTTGAGAACAAAGGAGACCTGTCTGACTACGAGTCGTTATTGCGCGCGCGCATGTCTCTGCGCTTACCCGCGGAAGTCTCCGCCGGCCACGCGTTGATCGGTCCGCATAGAGACGATTTGGAGATCCATCTGGACGGCCGGGAAATACGCGTTTACGGCAGCTCCGGACAACAACGTAGCGCATTGTTACTATTAGACTTAGCGGCGATTTCGTTGTATAATTCCAGCGCAAATGATCATCCGGTTTTTATCATCGACGATGTCGATGCGGAGCTGGATGAGAGGAGGATTAGACACCTCTTGGAGTACCTTGAAAATCGCACACAAACCTTCATCACAACCTCAAAGCGAAGTCATGTCGAAGGGTTCTTTTCAAGGGCGAATGTATATGAGATCGAGGAGGGAATAGTCCGAAGCAGTCAGACTAAAACTGACGTTGCTTCGGCGAACTCATTTCTCGGTTAGCAGAATTGTTTAAGAGTAGTTAGGAGAATAGATTGGCATACGATTCGACTTCAATCACCGTTCTCGAAGGGCGTGACGCTGTCCGAAAGCGCCCCGCAATGTATATCGGATCGACGGGTGAGATTGGTCTGCACCATTTGGTTTACGAAGTAGTTGATAATTCGATCGACGAGGCCCTGGCCGGTTACTGCGATACCGTTGACGTCGCGATCCATCTCGACAATTCGATCACGGTTATCGATAACGGGCGCGGCATTCCGGTTGACGAACTCAAGAAAGAAAAACGATCCGCGGCGGAAGTTGTAATGACAAAGCTGCACGCCGGCGGCAAGTTTGATTCAAACGCTTACAAGGTGTCCGGCGGTCTGCACGGCGTCGGTGTCTCGTGCGTTAACTTTCTTTCCGAGAAACTGCATCTGGAGATCTGGCGCGATGGCAGAACCTACGAGCAGGAGTACGCGCGCGGTATTCCGGTGGCCCGGCTGAATGCGACCGGAAAGACACGCAGGCGCGGCACGAAGGTCACGTTCAAGCCCGACCCGCAGATCTTCACTGAAACGTCTTTCAGTTTTGACAAGCTCTCAGAGCGGCTGCGCGAGAAGGCGTTTTTGAACAAGGGAATTCGGATCACGATCAAAGACGAGCGTGAGGAGCCGGAGCGTTCGCACGAGTTCTACTACAAAGGCGGTATCGCCGAGTTTGTCCGCCACCTGAATAAGAACAAGCAGACGCTGCACGACAAGCCGATCTACTTCGAGCGTGAAGGCGACAGTCTTTCGATCGAAGTGGCGATTCAGTACAACGACGGTTACGACGAGAAGGTCTACTCGTTTGCCAACAACATCAACACCGTCGACGGCGGCACGCACCTTTCCGGTTTTCGTTCCGCTTTCACGAGAACGATTAACGCCTACGCGCAGTCTTCAGGCCTGGCGAAGAACTTCAAAGGCTCTTTGACCGGCGACGACGTCCGTGAAGGACTGGTAGCAGTGATCTCCGTGAAACTGCCGCAGCCGCAGTTTGAAGGACAAACCAAGGGCAAACTTAATTCAGACGTGAAGGGCGCCGTGGAGTCGTTTCTGAACGATCGGCTGACGGAGTTTTTTGAGCAGAATCCGCCTGTGGCGAGAAAGATTGTCGGGAAGGCCCTCGACGCAGCGCGTGCGCGCGAAGCGGCTCGCAAAGCCCGCGAGATCGTCCGCAAGGGCGCAATGGGTTCGAGTATGCTGCCCGGCAAGTTGGCTGACTGCCAGGAGCGCGATCCGTCGCTGTCGGAAATTTATATCGTCGAGGGTGATTCGGCCGGTGGTTCTGCCAAGCAGGGCCGCGATCGAAAGAACCAGGCGATCCTGCCCCTCAAAGGCAAGATTCTGAACGTCGAGAAGGCACGCTTCGACAAGATGCTGGGTCACAGCGAAATCAAGTCGCTGATTACGGCCCTCGGCACCGGCATCGGCAAGGACGACTTTGATCTCGCCAAGCTGCGTTATCACAAGATCATCCTGATGACGGACGCCGACGTCGACGGTTCGCACATCCGCACGCTGCTCCTGACCTTCTTCTACCGGCAGATGCCGGCGCTCGTTGAGTCTGGTCACGTCTTCATCGCCCAGCCGCCGCTGTTCAAAGTAAAACGAGGAAAGAAGGAAGAGTACATCAAGGACGAGAGTTCGATGATTCGTTACCTGATGCGGCAGGCGACGGGCGACATGACTGTGAAGCCGGCGGGTTCGGGTCAGGCGATCGAAGGGCGTGAATTAGCCAGATCGCTGGAAAAAATGGTTGATTTTAAACGTTACTGTGAGCGAGCGACCCGGAGGCTTGCCGGCGACCCGCAACTGCTGAATATCCTGCTCGAATCGTTGAGCGGGCGGAAGGGAATCCTTCGAAAAGAGGGTTTGAACCTGCGCAAGGTCTTCCAGGATGAGGATCTGATGGCGAAGATCGAAGGGGCCATCCATAAAGCAGGGTACAAGACCGAGCTCACTTCAGACGAAGAGCATGGGCTCTGGGAGATTGAGACCACTACGAACACCGGTGTCAATCTGGTGATCGATTGGAACTTCGCGAGTTATGTTGAGTTTCAGAAGGCCGTCGAACTCTTCCAGACGCTCGAAGACGATCTGGCGGCGCCGTTTATTTCCGGCGAGAACGGCTCGAGTGAAGAAGTCCCGACTCGTGAGGCGCTGCTGGAGAAAGTCCTGGCAGCCGCGAAGAAGGATTTGACGATCCAGCGCTACAAAGGTCTCGGCGAGATGAATCCAGAGCAGCTCTGGGAAACCACGATGAATCCGGATAAGCGGACGCTACTCGAAGTCAGGATTGATGATGCGGTGGAGACGGATGAGATCTTTACCGTGTTGATGGGTGATGCCGTTGAGCCAAGGCGGAAGTTCATCGAGGACAACGCGCTCGACGTCCGTAACCTCGACGTTTAACCATTCGTCAGACTTTTTCACCACAAAGACACCAAGACACAAAGAAATCCGATTAAGGATTAACCTTTGTGTCTTCGTGTCTTTGTGGTTCAAAACCCACTCAAATCAATGCTCCCGGAAGCGTTCGACCCTGAAGCGATAGAGTTTGACGGGTTCGTCTTGATCGATTCCGGCCTTGCGGGCGGCGATATCAACCTGCTGCTGCGCTCCATCGATGCCGTCGATGGCGGGTAGCAGCAATCCTCGTCTCGAGCCGCTCTCGTCTTCCACGATTACCCCGAACACAGACGGATCCAAATCCGTCATCACGGTCTCTTCCGGTGCGGAAAGAACATCCACCGAATATCGCAAATCGGCCAGCTCCGCTTCCGTGACGGGGTCGAAGCGCGGATCGTTCGTTGCCGCGCTGATCGCGTTGGCAATGATCTCTTCCGCCAGCGTGTCTTTCGCCGGTTCAATCGTTCCTATGCAGCCACGCAGTTCACCGGTTTTCGTTTTCAACGAAACAAAGCATGGCCGGCGCGAGCGCAACAGCCGGTCCGTGGTCTTCGGTCGTGGAAGAATCTCGCCGGATTGAACAAACGTCTCTACCGTGCGGCGCGCGAGTGCCGGAGGATCGATCTCCTCGTAAACGGTTTCGGAACGTTGTTGAGTTAGCTGCGCCACCAGGTAACCGACACCGAAGGGCGCTTCGTAGTTGAGCACCTCGCACGACGACGGCAGATCCGCGCTAGCGCCAATCGCAACCAGCATCGATCGATAACCACACTCGCCGGCGAGCCTGCGCAAGTTGTGGTCTATCTCGACAATCTTTTCCGGTTCATTCGCACGAAGCGCCGCGACTACCGTCTCATCAAAGACGTGCGCGGCCGGATTGTACCCAGCGGGCGCCTGCGGTTTGAGACGATGACTCAAGTCGCCGCTTGCAATGAAAGCTGCTCGCCGTCCGACTTGATCCACAGCGCTCTTAATACAGGAACCGAAACGCAGATGATCCTCGTTTGAGAGAAAGCTGTAGCCGAGCAGGACCACTTTACCTTCCCAACCATTCTGAAAAAGAAAATAGAGCGGCACCGCGGTACCGTGATCCAGATCGTGTTCGGGCAGACTCGACACGTCGTAGTTTTTTGACGCGGCAGTTCTTTTGATCGCTGCGAGCAATTCCTCATCGACTCTTGCGGCGAAACAAGTTTGGGGTGCGCGAAAATGTGAGAAGTCGCCATAAACTTCCGGACCGTCGTAAGCGACGAAAGCATCCGGTTCGAGTTGCGCGTGTGGCGAGATCAGGACGACTGACTCCGCGCCGCTTTCGATCAGCCGCTTGGTCAGTTCGGCCATCGCGTCGATCGAATTGCCCACACGTGCGATCGACTCGCGCCCGACTTCAGGAACCATGATCGGCGGATGCGGCGCGATGCCGGAAAAGACTAGGGAGCTCTGGGTCATCTTGCGTCTTTCGTAATTTGGAGGGAACGGCTGGTATTCTAGCGCCGGGGGCCGCATTATGAAACGTTTTTCCCGCAAGGTTGCGATACAGGCATGAACGAATTCGACCTCTTAATCGTTGGCGCCGGCCCGGCGGGTTCGCTCGCGGCAGAGCTGCTGGCGACGAGTGGCGCCAAGGTCGCGCTTTTTGATGGCCGGCCGGAAGGTGAACCGAAGGCGTGTGGTGGCGGCGTAACTGCAAAAGCGCTGAAAGCCTGGCCGCAGTTGCTGAACGCGGTTGGCCGGACAATCACCGAACTCGATCTCTACTCGCCTTCAAGCAAACGACTTCACCTTGCTCTCGATGAGCCCTTTGCGATCTATTCGCGCATCGCTTTCGATTGTTACCTGCGCGATCGCGCTCGGGACGCCGGTGCAAAAATCATTTCGGAAAAGATCTCCGCACGGAAGACGACTCGCACCATCTCCGGTTGGCAATTAAGCAGCGATACTGGCTCGCACTGGAGCGGCTCGCTACTGATCGGCGCCGATGGAGCGAATAGCGGCATCGCGAAGAAGCTTGCTGGCCCACTTCCGCCATCCGATATGGAAGTCGCTTTTGGTTATCGTGCGCCGCTACCTGCGAAGAGCGCGGCTCCGGCCGTAGTGGCGTTCTTGCCGGGATGGGTTGGCTACGCCTGGGCGTTTCCACGTCCCGACCACATTTCGTTTGGGATCGCGACGACTCAGAATACCTTTGAACACGAACCACTCGATGCTCTGCTGTGGCGATTCATGGTCGGTTATTACCGCCAGAGCGAAGGCGAGACCCTTAAGTTCTGGGAAGTCGAAACTGATCAGCCGGAGAGCGAACGTATCAACGATCACTTGCGTGCGACCGCGGAGCGTTATGCGGCGCGAATTCCGGGTCTCGAAGCGAAGACGTGGGACCAGAGAAAAGTTTGCGGCGACGATTGGGCGCTGCTTGGCGACGCGGCCGGTTTCGCCGACCCGGTCACCGGTGAAGGCATTTACTACGCTTTGCGTTCGGCAGAATTGTGCGCCGAAGCATACTTGAGTGGAGACCTACGTTCATACGAAACGAAGTGGCGCGCGGATTTCGGTGCTGACCTCCGTCGCGCCGCTCAAATGCGGCGGCGCTTTTATGGAAACTTCTTTGGCGCGCCGTTTACGGAACGCATGATCGAATTCGCGCGTGGACATCGGGGCGTAAAGCGTGTGTTGGGAGACCTCGTCGCCGGCGAGCAAGGTTACGTCGATTTGAAAAAGAAACTCGTAAAGAGCGCGTTACGTCCAGTCTGAAGAGAGGATCTTTTTAACCACAAAGACACAAAGGCACTAAATTGATTAATTATCTTTGTGGCTTCGTGTCTTTGTGGTTAAA
This sequence comes from Pyrinomonadaceae bacterium, assembly GCA_044867735.1. GTDB lineage: Bacteria > Acidobacteriota > Blastocatellia > Pyrinomonadales > Pyrinomonadaceae > PSRF01. The sequence goes on from JBIOVO010000009.1 coordinate 28,201, forward strand.
AAATGCCTGGACCTAAGGCGCGAGGCGGCTGATCGCCCACTCGTCTCCCGGCCCACGCTGATAGAGAATCCGATCGTGTAGCCGTCCCACCCGGCTTTTCCAGAATTCAATTCGTTCCGGCTTCAAGCGATAGCCGCCCCAGTGCTCGGGACAATCGATCTCCCGATCGCGGTACATCGCTTCCAGCTCCCGCGCGCGTTGCTCGAGAACGTCCCGTCCGCTGATCACTTCACTCTGCTCAGACGCCAACGCTCCAATCTGGCTCTCACGCGGGCGCGTGCGAAAATAATCGTGCGACTCCTCGGCCGAGGTCCTTGTAACCGCGCCTTCCACCCGCACTTGTCGATCGAGTTGTGACCAGTAAAAGACCAGCGCTGCGTGCGGATTTGCGTCCAGTTGAACGGCCTTGGCGCTGTGGTAATTCGTGAAGAAGACAAACCCGTCGTGATCTACCTGTTTGAGCAGCACCATGCGCGCCGAAGGTTTTCCATCGCGCGTCGCTGTTGCCAGCGTCATCGCCTCCGGCAAATAGATCTTCGCTGCGATCGCATCGTCAAACCACAATTGAAACTGCTTGATTGGATCTCGATCGATCAGCCTTTCATCGAGACCTTCAACACGAAGTTTGTCCGCAAGCACATTCATTGTTGGTTTGCTGTGTAAGGCGCGAGCTTCTCGCGCAGCTCTGAAGGCACGGGAACAGTTTCAAACGTATCCTGATTGACTGCGGCGAGCACAAAGTGCGCCGTTGCAATCATCTCTTCCGTTCCTTTTCGTCGCACTTCGAAGTTTAACCGCATCGACTTCGTTCCAAAGCGCCCGACATGAACACTGACTTCCAACAAATCATCCAATCGGGCGGCCTGATGGAAGTCGCATTCCAGATGCACGCGCGGCAACCAGATCTTGAGCTCGTCGAACATCGTTCCATAATCAAGTCCGACTTCGCGAAACAACTCCGTTTCGGCAAACTCAAAGAAGTGAACGTACGCGCCATAAAAAATAATTCGCGCGGCATCGACGTCGCCCCAGCGCACACGCTCTTCGATGGAGAACTTTTTGTAATCGGCCATTAGTCGTCTGACTCTCGCAGAAACCGCTTCAGCTCCTGGTTAAACTGCTCAGCCTGTTCGATGTTGGAAACGTGGCTCGCTTTATCCAACACGACCAGGCGCGATCCGGCGATTGCTTCATGCATCTTTTCACTGTCCGCCACCGGCGTGATCGGATCTTCACTGCCGACGAGAATCAGAGTTGGTACCGTGATCTGCGAAAGCAGTTGTGTTTGATCTTCTCTTTCGGCCATGCCCTGCAAAGCTGCCGCGGCGCCTTCGGGTTTGGTCTTCAGCATCATATCGCGAACGCGCTTCACGATCTCCGGACGCTTGCTCACGGTTTCCGGCGTCAGTAGTTTCGGCAACATCGCGTCGGCAATGCCGCCCATTCCGGCAGTCAAAGCCTTCTCAGCTTGTTGCCCGCGAGTCTGTTTTGCTTCTTCAGTGTCGGCTTGCGCGCGGGTGTCGGCGAGTATCAACGCTTTTACGCGCGAGGGAAACTGTTTATAAAAAGCCAGGACGACGTAGCCGCCCATCGACAATCCACCGATGACGGCTTGAGAGATCCCGAGATGATCCATCAGACGCGCAACGTCCTGGGCCAGACGATTCATAGTTGATGGTCCGGCGGACGCATCGGACTCGCCGAAGCCGCGCAAGTCGGGCACGATGACGCGATAACTGTGAGTTAAGACGTTGACTTGTTCATCCCAAAGCGTGCGGTTGAAGGGATAGCCGTGAATCAAAACGAGCGGACGACCGATACCGGTGTCGGTGTAGGCCATTTGAAAGTCATCGAGACGAATTAGCGTCATTTAGGTCTAAATCCGTGTAATCTGTGGATTGACTTAAAACTCCCGTCGCGCGGCGCGCGCGACCACCGAAATCAACTCCGTCAACTCCACCGGCTTGGCCAAATAGATCTGAAAACCCGACGACAGCGCGCGTTCGCGATCCTCATCTTTCGCGTACGCCGTAATCGCTACGGCCGGGATCTGCGACTCTCCATTCTCCAGTCGCCGAATCTTTTCGATCAAACCGTAACCGTCTTCGTCGGGCATCGCAATATCTGAAATTAACACGTCAGGCCGCTTTTGCGTGATTGCCCGAATGGCCTCGCCCGCTGAAGAGACAGCGGTCACGATTGCCTGACGCCGGGTCAGCGCAGTCGCCATCAGCGCGAGCGTATCGGAGTCGTCATCCACCAACAGCACGTTCACACCCGACAGCAGTTGTCCGGATCGGGTGAGTCTGTATTGACCAGTATCACTAAACTCACCAGCCACTGACGTCGCATCGGCGAGCGGCAACCTGATCGTAAACGTCGCCCCACGTCCGGCTCCAAAACTCTCCGCCGCGATCATTCCGCCATGTATCTCCACGAGGTGGCGTGCGATGGCGAGGCCGAGCCCGAGCCCACCGTGCTGGCGCGTGGTTGTGCTGTCTGCCTGCCGAAAGCGATCGAACACGTACGGAAGAAACTCCGCACTGATGCCCTGGCCAGTATCAGAAACATTGATCTGCACCGCTGGTCCAACGCGCGACACCCGGACGCTAACTCGGCCACCGCTGTTGGTGAACTTCACCGCATTCGACAACAAGTTCCAAACGACTTGCTGCAACCTGTTTGCATCGCCCGAGATCATGCCGGGCGCCGGATCGAAGTAGGTTTCGATCCGAATGCCTTTTGCGTCCGCAGTGGGTCTAACTACGTTGATGGCGTTTTCAACTACGGGAACGACCGCTATCGGATGCAGATCGAGATACAGGTTGCCCGTGATGATGCGTGAGACGTCGAGAATGTCGTCGACGATTTGCGCCTGAGCTTTGGCGTTGCGCCAAATAGTTTCAACTGCTTGTTGTGCTACTTCACTATCAAGCGTTCCGCCTTCAAGCAACCTGGACCAGCCGAGAATCGCGGTGAGCGGCGTGCGAAGTTCGTGGGAAACTGTGGCGAGGAACTCATCCTTCAAACGGTTCGACTCTTCGGCCGCTTCGCGCGCCGTGCGCTCGAGTTTCAACAGGCGCACATTCTCAATCGCGACCGCGGTCAAGTTTGCCGCCATGCTCATCGCCGTTACGTGTTCAGGGTGATAGACACCTGCTTCATAACTCTGGACCTCTATCGTGCCGATGATTCTTCCCATCACCGCCATCGGGAGTGCCATCGACGAATCGGGTCGCCGGCCGTTATCAGGACCGACGATAACGCTGGGATGGCCCTGCTGCGTATGCATGTAATCGCTGGTGATGACCACTTCGCCCGTGCGTACCGCGCGGCTGTTTGGACCAAGCGTTGATACCGGCATCGGTGGCAGTTCGGAGACGTCCAACTCCTCACCATCTGCCCACCCGTAGCAGGCGGTGCGAACATCGCGAACGGGATCGTAAAGTGAAACAAAGAATCCGTTACACGGAACGGAGGCGTCGGTAAACTCGCGCAGTCCGCGAAAGACTGCATTCAACTCTCTTGCAGTTCCCAGTGTTAGAGCCAGCGCTTTGATTCGGTCCAGCAGACGTTCGTATTCGAGCAGCGCGCGTTGGTCGGCTTCGCGCAGGGCCTCGGAGGTCTTGCGCAGCGCTTCTTCCGCATGTTCGCGCTCGGTGAGCGTCTTTCGAATCGTCGCCTCAGATTCCCTGACTTCTTCGGCAGAGTCTTCCGCTCGCGAGCGAGCGCGAATCTCGGACCGGGTTACCGCAAAGAACAGCAGACTGAGAAGTCCACCCATGATAAGGGTGTATTTCCGCAACGACCGGCTCGAACCTTTTTCGAAAGAGGGCTTCGTTGCATACACCAATGTCCACTCGCGGCCGCCAACATCCAGCGTCTTAGTGTCTACAAACTCCGGTTGGCTTGCGGCGTCGTTGGAACGATTGCTGAGCAGGTTCGCGGAAGTAATATCGGTCCCATCGTAAACCTGAAAACTGACGTCATGGCTCTTGGCCGTGACCACCGGTTCAAGGAAATCGTCAACGCGATAGGGACTGTAAACAAATCCGATCAGCGCCTCGCGTCGTTCGTTAACATTCGTCAGAGGCGTCTTATTGCGATAGACGGGCATATAGATCAAGAAGCCCGCTTGTTGCGGCTGATCCTCGTCTTCCTGGACGAGTTTTACGCGGCCTGAAGCCGTTGGCATGCCTGTATTCTGAGCTATTTCCATTGCCTGGCGACGAACGGCTTCGGTAGCCATATCAAAGCCAACCGCACGGTTGTTGCGATCGGTTGCGGGCTGAAGATAGAGGATCGCAGTGTACTCACGGCGCGGAGGATCCTCGGGCCAAACTCTGAAATTAGTGACGCCCGCCTGCTTCATCTGTTCAATAACAGCCGCTTTTTCATCGGCAGTAAACAACAACGAAAAGCCGATGCCCTGCACGCCCGGATAGTTCTTCTGTAGTTCGATCTGCTGGATAAAACGCTCAAACTCTCCCGCATCGACTCGATCGCTGGCCGCGAAGAGACCGGTGCCGGCCCGCAGGAGGGTGATCGACGTCGCGACTCTGAGGTTCACTTGATCCTGGATTTCCTGAACCGCCTGCGCGAAGCGGATCTGATCCTGTTCGTAGGTGAGTTTGGAAAAGTAATGATAGACGACGAGGGTGAAACAAAAGCCAAGGAGAAGGATCAGGTAAGGCAAGATTACGCGACTGCCGCGAGATTTCTTCGGACCCTGAGATCGACTTAACTCACCCATGAGATCAACTCAGCGCGATCTGGGCTCGCGCAAAGGTACAAAGTCAATAGGTAAAGACTACCGGACTCGGCGAGTTCTTCTGCGAAGAAAATCTATCAGTACAAACTGCGACAGATTGCCCGGATTTGCGAAATATGCTTTGCCATTGGTCATGGCAGACATCTGTTTTACAAAGTGGACGAGATAATAGTCGCTGGCCAACATGAATGTGTTGATCATTATACCGGCTTTACGGCATGCCTGAACTTCTTTGAAAGTCTCAGACATAACAAAGGGATCGCCGCCCATGGAGTTCTTGTACAAGCGGCGAGCGGGGCTTGTTTTGCTGTCCTTCTGGCTGGTTCTTTTAGCTCCCTCGCGCGGAAAAGTCTGTACGAAACAGGCCGTAGGCTTTCCGTCAGTGACCATCACGATCTGCTTCATCTCTTTACGCTGGGCCTGAAGCAAGCGACGCGATAGTCGCAGTCCTTCGGCGGTGTTCGTGTGGTATGGCCCGACCTGCGTGGTTGCGAGTTTGGCGAGCGGCAGTTCCTCGGCGCCGTCGTGAAACAACACCACTTTAAGAGAGTCGCCGGGATACTGCGTACGAATCAAGTGCGACATTGCCAGCGCGACTTTCTTCGCGGGCGTAAATCGATCCTCACCATAAAGGATCATCGAATGCGAGCAGTCGAGCATGACGACCGTCGCGCACGATGATTGGTAGTCGCACTGATGAACGTGGAGGTCCTGGTACTCCAGATTGAGCGGTACCTTCAGCCCTTCGCGTTGAATCGCGGAAAGCAGAGTGGTGTTGACGTCGAGATTAATCGTGTCGCCAAACTCGTAACGCTTGCTGGCGGCGGCTGCTTCGACGCCGGTTGAAAGATAGACGGTATCGTGACGTCCGGCCGCGCTCTTGCCAAAACTGCCGAGTAAATTTCGCAGCGTCTTATAACCGAGAAAATCGAGGCCTTTCTCAGTGACTTCGAAGCGAACATTTCGCGGCAAGGGATCCGAGACTTCACCGGGCCCGGAAAACTCGCGTTGCCGCTGTCCCGGCTGTGCTTGTTCTTCGTGAAGGGTCAGATAACCTTCTTCCACGAGCCGCTCGATGAGTTGATTCAGCAGTTCTTCGAGCAGAGAACCTTTGAACTTCCCTTCGTTCTGCGCGAGCATTTCGCGGATCTGTTGCTCGCTGACCAGGCCTTGTTGCATCAGTGCCTGGAGGAGGGCACGGCGCAAGGCATCGAGCGAAGTGTCGGCGGCTTTTCGTTGGCGGGTCCAGTAATAGTCGTCGTCGTAACCGGAGTCGAGCAGCGCGTCGGACATACTGTCCATCAACTCACCGAGGTTGAGGGAGAAGACGTCGAAGCCCTGGAACTTGGAATAGCGGTACTTCATTGCCAATACCATCCACAGATTACACAGATTTCTGGTCTACTGATCTGTAATCTGTGTAATCTGTGGACTAACTATACTTGCCCGTCTCTGTCAGATCGTCGTAGATCATTCCGCGGCGATCCTTTCGTGCTTTGGTTACTGCTGCGTAGCTGCCTTCTTCGTTGCGCGTGATCTTGTTTTCCGCGTACAAGCCCTCGAGCACGAGCTCGCAGGCCGCAACGAGTTGCGCGGTATCGGAGCGCTGAAAATCGAACGGGATCAAAGCGGTCTCCAACAACTCCGGCACCGCCTCAATCAGGCTTTGACACTCTGAAGCTGCGGCTGTGTCTGCCAGGAGCAGTTTGTTCCCCTCGTCAAACCACTGCACCGTCCGCGAAAAGTCGATCCCGACGAAGTAGCCCTCAAAAATTTCGCCGGCGGCGCGTTTGATCAGATCGCGAGCGATGCGATTCGCGCCGAGTTGTTCACCCTCGTACTCGAGTTCCATCTTGCCGGTCATCGACGGAATCGCGGCATAGATGTCGGCCACGCGCGGCACGATCAACTCATCTCCGGTCAGCAACGCGCGTCGCTCCGCGTTTGAGACGACCGACTCCATCATCGTGATCGGCATGCGTTGAGAAACACCGGAATGCTTATCGACGTGGTTGTCTTCGCGAGCCTCAAAGGCGATCTGCTCGACGACTTCGCGAATAAACTCCGGCACAATCAGGCGATCCTGAATATCGAAACGATCGGTCCATGCTTCCTGGCGCGTGATCTCAATCGCCTCAGGCAGTTCTTTCGGATAGTGCGTCGTGATCTCGGCGCCGATGCGATCTTTGAGCGGCGTGATGATCTTTCCGCGCGCGGTGTAGTCTTCGGGATTGGCTGAGAACATGAGCATCACGTCGAGCGGCAGGCGCACTGGATAACCCTTAATCTGCACGTCGCCTTCCTGCATGATGTTGAAAAGTCCAACCTGAATCTTGCCGGCCAGGTCCGGCAACTCATTGATTGCAAAGATACCGCGATTGGCGCGTGGCAGGAGTCCGTAGTGGATCGTCAGTTCGTCGCTTAGCAGGTGACCGCCTTTAGCGGCCTTGATCGGATCGACGTCGCCGATGATGTCGGCAACCGTCACGTCCGGAGTTGCGAGTTTTTCGACGAAGCGGGAGTCGCGATCGATCCAGTCGAGCGGAGTCACGTCGCCGTGCTCCGCCAGCATACGTCGCCCGTACGCTGAGATCGGACGAAACGGATCGTCATTAACTTCCGAACCGGCGATTATCGGAAGCCGCTCGTCAAGCAACTCTGTGAGCAGTCGAATGATTCGGCTTTTTGCTTGTCCGCGAAGTCCCAGCAGGATGATGTTGTGCCGGGAAAGAATGGCGTTGGTAAGCTGCGGAATTACGGTTTCATCGTAACCGACGATGCCGGGAAACAATTTCTCGCCGGCGCGTAGTTTCTTGATGAGATTGAGCCGCAGTTCGTCCTTGACCGAAAGGGTTTGATACCTGGCCGCCCTGAGCTCGCGAAGGGTTCTTGGGAGTTCCATATTTTCGTGGGGGAGATTCTACAGGAGCGTTTTTGAACCACAAAGACACCAAGACACTAAGTGGACTAATTATTTTTGTGTCTTTGTGTCTTCGTGGTTCAAAAACCCCTACACGCGTCCTTCGTCGCGCAGTTTTTCCAGGTGCGCCAGGACCGCGCGCTCAGCCATCGCGTACGCTTTTGGAGAAACGTCAGTGTAGACGTGCGCGACGATGTCTTTTGGTTCCGTGATGCCTGCGCGCACCGCTTCCAGGATGTTCTTCTCACGTTCGAGACGATGCCCGATGTATTCGTCGATCTTCTGATACGGCGTTGCGACTGCCGGGCCATGGCCGCCCATCAGCACGCTAAGGTTTGGCAACGAACGCATCCGCTGGAGCGAGTCTAGATAAGTGCGCATGTTTCCCTGCGGAGGATCGATGAGGACGGAGCCAACGCCCACGATATTGTCGCCGGTCAGCAGCACACCTCGAGCGTCGTCGTGGAAACACAGGTGACCGAGAGCGTGACCGGGCGTGTGCAACGCGCGCAATCGAATCTGCGGTTCACCTTCAAGTGTGATGACCTCATTGTCCTCAATCAGGCGATCGACCTGAACATCACTCAACGCCGACGCCGTTTCGGCATGCGCTGCAACCGGAACTTTGCCGCCAAGATGCGCCTTGAGTGCCTGGACGCCGCCGACATGATCCGGATGTAAATGCGTCAGGATGATCTCTCGTACCTGCCTGCCTTCCGAGATCATTTCATCGATGCACGCAGCGAGTGCTTGCTGCTCGTCTTCGTACGGCGATCCCGGATCAAAGACAAGCAACCGCTTTGAGTTGTGAACCAGGTAACAGCACGTATGTGTTGCAGGCGGCCTCGTCGGTGTGCGAACAGGAAAGCAAATGTAGTTTGGTCGGAACGTGATCCGGCGTGCGTGCTCGCCGTGAGCATGAGGGATCGATAAAAACCGCTCAACGAGATCCGGACGAATGCCGGCAGCTAAGGTTCTTAATGCGTGAAGCGTTGGCGGCACGGTGACGACCTGATCGTTCATCCACCGATCGTAAGCACGTTCGGCCGTGATCCATTCGCCACTCGCTAACTCGCCCGCAATCACCTGCGGTTCCTGCCGCGGTGGACAGTTAGCCAGAAAAAACCACGTATCAAACCTTCTCGCATTGAACGGCGGGGTCACCCATCTGCCGACGTACGTAAAGTCGTCAGCGTCGAGATGCAGTTGGTAGTGGTCCAACAAGTCGCGCCATGCCATGCGGCCGGATTCAAGATCGTCTAGCAGGGAAACTCGTTGTCCTTTGGTTAACGTTTCACCGCCGCGAACCACGAGCACGCCCAACTCTTCAAACAGCTCACGCGCGGCGCCGCTGATCATCACGGCAGTTTGCGGATTCGGCGCATTTCGGACGACGACCTCCGCATCGCCGGCGTCGATCTGTCCGCCCGGAAACGCATGAAATCCGCCGAGAAACGCGAGCTTGTCGCTGCGCTTCACCCAGAAAACTTCCGGGTTCGCCGGATCGGTATCTTGCCGTAGGAGAATGATTGCGGCAGCGTCTTTGGGAGCAGGCGATGCTGCTAGTCGTTCTGACATCGGTTTACGACCAACGGAATCGCTCGCCATCGCCCGGGCCCCAGGGAACGCCGCGCATGTGGTAGCCGCCTTCTTCCCAGTAACCTGCTTGATCGTCTTCGAGGAAGCGCACGCCTTTAACCCACTTGGCCGACTTCCACGCGTAGAGTTGCGGAATGATCAGACGCACTGGTCCGCCATGTTCTGGCGGAATCGGCTGGCCATCGTGAGACCAGGCAAACAGTGAATCTTCGTTCAGGAAATATTCGATCGGAAGATTGGTGGTCCAGCCGTAATCGTAGGCGAGCGCCAAAACGAACTTCGCTTCCGGCTTCACGCCCGCCAGCCGCGCGATCTCTCTCGCCGGCACTCCACCCCAAACGTTGTCGAGTCGCGACCAGCGAGTGACGCAATGAAAGTCAGCAAAAACACGCACCGCACCGAGTTGCATGAATTCGTCGAGCGACCATTTCTGCGGATGTTCTACCAGACCATCAACTTCAAACGACCACGTTGCAAGATCGATGTCGGGCGTTCCGTGCGCGTCGAGCACGGGCCACTTTTTGGTTCGCGATTGACCGGGCGGCATACGATTCTCGCGCCGTGTGTCGGGACTGATGATGATCTCAGGATCGTCGAGCTCTTCCGGCTTGCGCGGATCGGTAGTTTGGTATTTCGGGTCCTTGAAAAGATTGTCGAGGAAACTCATTAGAAAACCTATTCCACAGATTACACAGATTTCTTACCCTGCCGCTCCGCGAGCGCGATCAGCTCTTCCGGCATCCACTTGCCGACGCCTTTCGCCACGGCTTCGTTGATGCCGACGCTGCGATCGTGCCAGTCGTCGTGAGAGCCTTCGGGGCCGCGAGCCTTTTCGTAGTTCTCGGTTTGTTCGAGGCTCAGCAGGACTCCGCCAACGACTTCCTTCCAGTCCTGAAACTGAATTCCGCGCCGCACGATCGGAAGTCCGGCGGTCCAATCTTCCTCAGGTGCGCGATCGTCCTGCTCGGGAATCGTCAGGTTGTGCAGCGGCGGAAATGGTCCACCAGAAAAGTCCTTAACTAACTGTTCGCCGACTTGTTTGTAGGACCAATCCGAATGCTCCTGACGCAAGGCTTGCGCGCGACGAAAAATGTCCGCGACTGTTGGTTGCTGCTGAACCATCTCACACCTTCTTAGTCTGTTTAGGTTGTTAATACCTTACACGGTTACGGCGGGCAATCAAAGCGACGAGAAGTAGGCAAAACGTGATGCCTGCTGAGAGCAGACAAAACTGGCAGAACGCCCGAATCACAAACGCCTGGAGATAAATCAGCCACAAACTTACTAGAAACATTGCGCTCGTGAGTGGCAGCAGCAACGTGCCGGCGACGCGGTATCCAAAGGCGGCAAGCGTGGCGAGAGCAAAAACGCTGAAGTATGCGGCAGCACCTACGGCGGCGAGAGGAACGCCGGCGACCACAGCATAAGGACTACTCAACACCTCCGAGCAGCCCGAGACGATCGTGCACTGCACGCTTCGTCCGGAGAGGTGCTCAACTGTGAGGTAAAGCGCATCGGCAAGGCCAAGGAGAGAGAGCAGAGCGGCGAGGGCGTAGATCATTACCGATTACTTTTGCTTCGCGTCGTCAAGTGCTTTTTGAATCACCACGCGCAGCTTGTCGGCTGGTAGATCTTCATACGGCACTTCACGTCCGTTTAAGAAGACCGTCGGAGTGCCCTTCACGCCGAGCGATTGTCCACGCTTAACGTCCTGGGCGATTCGCTGCTGGACCACACTGCCGTTCATGTCGCGCTTGAATCGCTCGACGTCGAGGCCAATGTGCTGTGCGTAATCCTGGAAGAGCGAGCGAGCGTCAAATTGATCCTTCCAGTCGTTCTGATTCTCGTAGATGACTTTGTGCATCTGCCAAAACTTGCCTTGCAACCCGGCGGCTTCAGCCGCGGACGCTGCCGCAACGGCGTGTTGGTGGTTAGGCAGCGGATACTCGCGAAACGTGACGCGCAGTTTGTCGCCAAATTCCTTTTCCATCTGTTCCAGTATCGGATGAAAGAACCCGCAAGGAGGGCACTGAAAATCACCGAACTCCTCGATGTGCACCGGCGCATTCGCCAGCCCAATAGTATGTGGCGGTTCTGCTCCGGGGACGCCGGCGTTAACTGGCTGGTTGGCAGCCGGCGTTTGAGCACTCGACGACGCGGGCGATTGACTCGGCACCGCAGCGGCAGGCTGCGAAGCCGCAGGTATTGAGCGCGTCAAATACCAGGCGCTGCCGAGAGCTACGCCGAGCACTACGAGGATGATGATGAAAGGTAGTAGTCGTTTCATATTGAGTGAACAAGCGTCAAACTGCGGCCGCGAGAGTCGCCGCGAGCGAGCGGAAAATATCTCGACCATCGCTCGATCCGAGCAGGTCTTCACAAGCACGTTCGGGATGTGGCATCAAGCCGAGAACGTTCCGTTCCCGATTACAAATGCCGGCGATGTTATCACGCGATCCGTTGGGGTTCGCGGCTTCGGTGACGGTTCCGTCGGGTTCGCAGTAACGAAAAACGATGCGGTTTTCGCGGTGGAGTTCTGCGAGAGTACTGTCGTCGCAGATGTAGTTTCCTTCGGCGTGCGCAATCGGAATGCGCAGCACCGTACCGGCCTTCATTTCATTTGTAAAAGGACTGTCGGATGTTTCGACACGCACGTGCACGTGTTCGCAGATGAAATGTAAATCTCGATTACGAATCAGGGCGCCCGGCAACAGACCTGCTTCACAAAGAATCTGGAAGCCGTTGCATATTCCGAGCACAAACCGGCCGCTTTCCGCAAACTTCTTAACCGAGTTCATCACCGGTGAAAACCGCGCGAGGGCTCCGGCGCGCAGGTAGTCGCCGTAAGAAAAACCACCGGGAAGAATTACAGCGTCGTACGTCGATAGATCGGTTTCACGGTGCCAGATGAAGTCCACTGGCTGACCAACGTGTTTGGAGATCACGTGATAAGCGTCGTGATCGCAATTCGACCCCGGAAAGACGATAACTCCAAATTTCACGCTTCTATCTCCACGCGGTAGTCTTCGATGATCGGATTTGAGAGCACTTCGCGCGCCATCTTCTCGACCGATTCTCGGGCGCGTTCGTTATCGAGAGAGCCGTCCAGCGAGATCTCGAAATACTTACCCTGGCGAACGTCAGAAATACCCGAAAATCCAAGCAGTTCTACCGAATGCTGGATGGCTTTTCCCTGGGGATCGAGGACGCCGGATTTCAGGTTTACGTAAACTTTGGCTTTCATCAGTTACCTGCCGCACTAAAATCAACAAAGCATTGCCTAAGAAGCAGTTGTTGGAATAGTATTCTCGGGCTCGTTAGCGCTGAAACTTCTGCCCAACTCTTTCCCAACAGGAGAAACTTATAATGCAAAACCCGCCGCCCGTTCAAACCGTCGCGAAATCCAGTACAGGGCTTGATGAAAATATCGCCGCGCTGCTGTCGTATCTTCTTGGCGGGATAGGTGGACTGGTTTTCTTCCTCATCGAGAAGACTAGTCGGCTGGTCCGGTTTCATGCGATGCAGTCGCTTATCTTGTTTGTTAGTTGGGTTGTCGTTGTCGTCGCACTTTCAATTCTCTCGTTGGTGATAGCGTTGATTTTCGCTCAAATTTCCGGAGCGTTGGCTTCGCTAATAAGCATACTAACGTGGTTGGTGATAATTCTGATCTGCGTGGCCTTCGGAGTTGGCGCCATTATATGTTTGATAAAGGCTTACCAGGGTCAGTTTTTCAAGCTTCCGGTCATTGGGAACTTTGCTGAGAAGTTCTCGCAGAAATAAGTCTCTGAGAATAGGTCCTATTGGTGGTCCTATAGGACCTATTTGAAAACTCTTTCAAAGATCGCGTCGATATTCCGCAGGTAATGTTCCAGCGAGAAGATTCGGTCTACCTCCTCACCTGACAACTGCGATTTAATATCTTCGTCGGTGTTCACCAGCTCGCGAAAGTCTCGATTCTCGTCCCAAACTCTCATTGCGTTGCGCTGCACCCAGTCGTAGGCCGTCTCGCGCGCGAGTCCTTTGTTCGTTAAAGCGAGCAGAAGTTGTCCACTGAAGATCAGGCCTTTGGTGGCGTTCAGGTTTTCCAGCATCCGCTCGGGATAGACCACCAGGCCATCGATCAGGCCGATCGCTTTTTGCAGTATGTAATCCAGCGCCGTGCTGGAGTCGGGCAGGACTACTCGTTCTGCCGAAGAATGTGAGATGTCGCGCTCATGCCAAAGCGCGACGTTCTCGAGCCCCACGACGGCGTTGGCGCGGACCACACGAGCGATCCCGCAAATGCGTTCTGAAATGATCGGATTGCGTTTGTGCGGCATCGCGCTGGAGCCTTTTTGACCCTTCGTGAAACGTTCCTGCGCTTCGCGAACCTCCGTACGCTGCCAGTGACGAACATTCAGCGCAAACTTCTCCAATGACGACGCAATGATCCCGAGTGTCGTTAAATACTCGGCGTAAATGTCTCTTTGAATGACTTGCGTCGACACGGGCGCGGCTTTCAACCCGAGACGCGCGCAAACGCTTTCCTCAACCGATGGATCGAGATGTGCGAACGCGCCGACAGCGCCGCTGATCTTTCCAACCGCTACAGCTTCACGGGCACGCAGCAGTCGCTCAAGATTGCGGCGCATCTCGTCAAACCAAAGCGCAAAAGTTAAGCCGAATGAAGTTGGTTCGGCGTGAATGCCGTGCGTGCGTCCGACTTGCGGAGTGTTTTTGAACTCAAACGCCCGCCGTTTCAAAGTCTCCAGCAGCGTTTCGACTTTTTTCAGGAGGATGTCGACGGAGTCACGCAGCAGGAGAGCGTTCGCAGTATCGACGACGTCAGACGACGTGAGTCCGTAATGCACGAACCGGCTCGCTTCACCGATCGATTCCGCGAGGTTAGTCGTGAACGCGATCACGTCGTGGTTCGTCGTTTTCTCGATCTCGTTGATCCGTTCGACGGAAAACTTCGCGCGTGCCTTGATCTCTTCCAGCGCCTCGACCGGAATCGTGCCCATCTCGGCGTGGACTTCGCAAACCGCGATCTCCACGTCGAGCCATTTCTGAAACTTATTCTGCTCCGACCAGAGCGCGCCCATTTCGGGAAGTGTGTAACGAGGAATCATAAAAGATCTTAGTTCTTTGTTTTTAGATATTTGTTCTAACCAAGAGCAAAGATCCAAGTACAAAGCTCATTGGTTTAATGCCGTCGAATTAACCAGATAACGCGCCAGCAACCAACGTCCATTCTCTTCGATCAGCGTAAAAGTCTCCATCGCCGCGCCGCGTTCGAACCGTGTTTGATAGCGAAGTATGAAAACGTGTCCCTTCAACGGTCCACCCGAGTTCTGCTGCTCCGTGGCCTCGTGAAGCGCACGCGTCTCGACTCTTCCGAGTTTATCGCGCAGAGTTTTGAAGACTTGATTCGACTGCTCGAGCGAAACGTCTTTCTTCCAGAGGTCAGACGACTCGTTATAGATCTGCTCGTAACGTTCCTGAACGATCTGTTCGCCGACATTCGTCACCACTTCCTGCACCTCAGACGGAACACGACTGCGCTCGGTGTTCAGTTGACATGCAACTGCCGTCAGTAAAGCGAAACAGATTATCGATAAGATCGAGATGGTCTGACGAAAATTGCGCTGCTGACTCATACCTCTATCCAGGGCGTCGGCTCCTTGGGATAGGAAAGACTGACCTCAGTGTAACCATAAAAGAGCGGCGCGCGCTCCTGTAGCGCCACTTCCGCGTTGATCTTTGCCAGGTATGGGTTGTTGGCTCGTTGTGAAAGGTGGGCGAGCACGAGATATTTGGCGCAGCCGTCGAAGCCTTGTCTGATCCAGTCAGCGAGATCTTCGTTCGACAGGTGTCCCAGCCGCGACAGAATGCGTTGTTTCAGTTCCCACGGATAGTCGTCGCAGGCCTTGAGCATGTCTCTGCTGTGATTCGACTCGATCACGATCGCCGCACACCCGCGCAGGCGTTCGGTGACGAGAGTGGTGATATGACCGAAGTCCATTACGGTAGCGATCTTCACGCCCTGGTGCGTGGCTGTGAAACCGAAATTGTCGACGGCATCGTGTGGAATCGTGAACGGGTGAAAGTCGATCTCGCCGATCCGAAAATCTTTGCTCGACTCGATCTGTTCCACTCGATCTCTCAGCGCCTTGGCGCGCCGACGTGGCTCGTCGTTGCTGACGTTGAACTTTTCACTGACATAAGCGTCCATCGTCTTTCCGGAAATGTACACCGGACAATCGACGGAGTTGAGCAAAACGCGCAAGCCGCCGGCGTGATCGCCGTGTTCATGAGTTACCAGGACACCATCGAGTTGTTGTGCGTCCTCACCGACCATCGCCAGACGGCGGGCGATCTCTTTTGCACTTAGACCAGCATCGACGAGCACGCGAGTATTGCCGGCAACGATCAAAACTGCGTTGCCACTTGAGCCACTGCCAAGAACAGTAAGTTTCATTTAGCTTGCTCTAGCACAATAGAAGAAGGCGAAGTGAATTTAACATTTAATATTTGAACCACAAAGACACAAAGACACAAATTTATGAATCAGCTTCTGATCTTTGTGTCTTGTGGTTAGAAAGGTCTTAGATCTCGAGGCGGGAACGTTCGACGTTGAAGCCGTTGAGATTTCCGAGTGCGCCGAGCGCGAGTGTTTCGGATTGGAAATAAGCGCGCGCTACTGTCTGAAGTTCCTCGAGTTCGATAGCGCGAATTTTTTCAATGACTTCGTCAGGCGAGATGCGCCGGCCATGAATGATCTCTTGTCGTGCGAGTGTGCCGGCGCGTGCGCTCGACGATTCGAGACCAAGCAAGATAGATGATATGGCCTGGTCCTTCGCGATCCGTAGTTCCTCTTCCGTAACGTTGTTACGAACAGTCTCCCGCAACTCATCCAACGATAACTCTAACGCCTGATCGAGATACTCAGGGGACGTTCCCACGTAGATGTTGAAAACACCGATATCGGAAAACGCGCTTCCGGCAGCTCCGACTGAATACGCGAGTCCACGTTCCTCACGAATCTTTTGCCAGAGACGACTCGATGTCCCACCACCAATGACGGAAGCCAGCAGACTCGCAGCGTAACGATCTTCGCTAAGCGCGCTCGGCCAGGGCGTCGCCAAAACCAGGTGTGCTTGCTCGAGTTCATTCTTCTGCTCGATCAAGATGGGTGCAGCGGCGCGGGCTTTCGCCCCGCCGAGTGCTTGCGGTCGCACTGCCGCGCCACTCTCGCAACCGTCAAAAGCTGATCCTACGAGTTCGACCAAACGGGCGTGTTCGACGTTTCCGGCCGCCGCCACGATGAGGTTGTGGTAGGAAAATTCGCGCGCGTGAAAACCAACGGTGGTTTTGTGGTCGAAGGTCGGAACTGTTTCCCTGGTGCCTTCAATCGGGCGACCGAGGGGTTGATTGGGGAAATAAGCGGCGTTGAAAAGTTCACCCAGAAGCTCGTCAGGGGTGTCCTCGACCATCTTCATCTCTTCGAGGATTACCTTCTGCTCGCGTTCGAGGTCTTCCTGCTCGAAGCGCGGGTGGGAAACAAGATCCGCCAACAAATCTATCGCCTGAGAGATGGCGGTGTCCGCAACCTTTGTGGTGAAGCCCGTCATCTCATGGGTCGTATAAGCGTCCAGGTTTCCCCCCAGCCGGTCGGTTTCGACCGCGATATCGCGAGCGGTTCGGTGCCTGGTGCCCTTGAAAACGGCGTGCTCGATAAAGTGGCAAATCCCGTTTAATTCGGGCGTTTCATGACGTGAACCCCTACGGACCCAGATCCCAGCCGTCACAGATCTAAGCCCTGGCATATGTTCTGTCAGGACGGCTATCCCATTCGGGAGTTTTGTCGTTTGAACCTCGTCTATCATCTTTTTGGGAACCAAAAGGGGCTACCTGGCACCGCGGCTGATTATGGGGTGATGAATCCTAGCACGGCCCCCCGGAGGGGGCAAATTAGCCGAAATAAGCAGGCATTTACTTGACAGCGATTCGGCCAGTGGCAGAGAATAACTGCCTGTGTTGGGTTCCGGTAAGTCTCCTCGCCTGAACCAGTTTGGCCTGTCTACGGCTTCCAAAGGGATTTTGGTTGCGGAGGTCTTCGCATGAGAAGAGCATTTGGCTTTAGTTTGTCTCTGATCGCGCTTGTGTCGCTGCTTACCAGCGACACGCTGGCCGCAGGTTCTAACAAGTCACTCGCCACTATCACCGGAACAGTTTTAGACAACCGCGGGAACCCGCTCTCCGGAGCGCTGGTGTCGTTGTTGCGCGAGGGACCAAAGCAGAGCATCAAAGAGGCCCGTACCGATCGCGAGGGGAAGTTTGTAGCGAAGGTCCAACCCGGGCGTTACGACATCAAAGCCATTGCTTTTGGATTTAATGAAGTAGCTTTTGCATCGGTTGATGTGAAAGCGGCGCAGGAACTGGTTTACAAATTCAATCTCGAACCAGTCGGATATGGAAACACGCTTCCCGAGCGGCGTCGAGATCGCGATGATGTGAAGTGGACTTTACGCTCGGCTCACCCGCGACGATCGATCTTCCAGAACAATCCGAATACAGACTCAACCGTCGAAGCAGTTGCTGACGCCGAAGCGAAATCTGCCGAAACCGCTCCGATGGAAACGGCGCCGGAAGTCGTCACCGAACAGAACACAGATTCCAGATCAAGAACGCGAGGCGTCCTCGAGACCTACTTCGCGAACAATGGCTATTCGTCGTCATATGCCGGCGTTAACTTCGCAATCGCAACTCCAGTCTCCGAACATGTCGAACTGATCTTCTCCGGTCAAACCGGACTCGGCGACGCTCCCGAGCGTATCGAGGCTTCAACTCTTTTCCGTGTTGGCGAACGTCATCGAGTGGGTGTGACCGCGTCGGGCGTCCGTTTCGAAACTCCGGTTTGGACGATGCGTCTCACCGATCATCCGAATCTCCACGGTCAAATCTCTCTGCGCGCTGTTGATGAATGGATCGTGCGTGACGGCATCGTGATCGTGATGGGGCTCGACTACTCGCGCTTCCTCGGCGCCGGTGGTGCCTCTGCGTTCACTCCGCGCATCGGTGTTCAGTACGACGTGAACGCCCGAACACGCGTGAAGGCTGCGTTTGCTTCCGGCGGAGAAGAAGACGGCATACAAAGCGTAGCGAGGTTCGAAGACGAGCAGGTTGTTTTCCGCGATCCATCGGTGCGCCCGATCGCTTACATCGACGGACAAGCGGTGCTCGAACGCAGTCATCGTCTGGAGTTCGGCATTGAAAGAGTTCTCGACAACAGTTCAAACATTGAAGCAACGGCTTTCTTCGACACGACGAGTGGTCGCGGTGTCGGTTTGCTGAGTGGTCCGGCCAGCGCGTTCTCGGGAACTGCGGGCGACGTGTTCATGGACGTTGCAAATCAGCAGGGCTCCTCGCGCGGAATGCGCGTTGTTTATACGCGCCGCTTGAATCGAGTTTGGACCGCATCGGCCGGCTACGCTTTCGGACGTGGACAGCAACTAGCAGCAGGCGGCTTTTCGAGTCCCGCCGAACTCTTCGAAAGCGGATTGTTCCAAACTGCTGCATTGCAATTGGGCGCGGGCTTCCGCACGGGTACGCAAGTGCGAACAGTGCTGCGCTTCTCACCCGAAGCGACCGTATTCGCGATCGATCCGTTCGCAGGAAGATTCGGTGTTTACGATCCTTCGTTGAGTATTCAAGTCACACAGGAACTTCCGAGTTTTGGGTTGCCGGTGCGAGCCGAAGCAATCCTGGATGCACGTAACTTGATGGACGTGCAGACGAGTTCCGAAAACGGAGAAATTCTGACCTTAGTCGGCAATGGTCGCCGGTCTGTTCGCGGTGGAATCTCGGTCAGGTTTTAACTCGAGATGAAGTGAGCAGACTGAAAGCCCGCCCGCCCAACACGCTGTTCTGCTCCCTTCGATCCAAAAAATCCGGGTCTTCCAAATTCTCGGAAAACTCCGAAAAGTTGGATAGATCTCGACACAGATGGATGGCCCACTTTCCGGGGTTTAACGCTAGTTGATTCAGAGATTTGCCAAATCTCCCATTGATTTGGTTGCCGGCAAATCAGGAAACCACTTAGGCGCACTGGGAACATACCTTGCCTAGAAGCTTGGGATCAGCCAGTTCAAGAGAATTGGTGGCGAGGTTGAGGAAGCAGTGAAGGGATCAGTACTCACAACTAAGACCTGGTTTTTGCTAATCGGTGCAGTGCTACTGATCAGTGCCGGTGTACTCAATCTCCGCCAGCGAGTGAGACAGGAAACGCCGCCGTGGGATGGCGTCGAGTGGGTTGATACCAAGGACGGAATCGTAGCCAACAGGATCGAGCGTGGTTCGTCAGCAGACCGAGCGTGGTTGTTGCCCGGCGACATTCTGATTGGCGTCAGTCTCAACGGCAGCAAGGCCGAGCAGATCGCATCGGCGCGCGACGTTCAGATCTATCTCGATCAGGCACGCGTCGGAGGGCAGCTTCACTACCTGATGAGGCGTCCTTCTTATGCCTCGGACGTCGGTGCTTATTGGGCCGATCTCGATAAGATCGGCACTATTCATAAATGGACTCCGCAGGTTATCTACCTCAACCTCCTCGGTGTCGTAAATCTGTTGGTCGGTTTCTTCGTCCTTTTCCGACAGGGTGGACGTGCGCCTTATGTTCTGCATTTCGCGACGTTCTGTTTAGCCGCCTTCGTCTTTCTCTTTTACACTCCGGTCGGTAGCTATCGTGATCTCGATCTCGGAATCGCCTTCCTCGATAACGCGGCGTTGATCGTGTTTCCGCCGTTGTTCCTGCACTTCTGTGCGCTCTATCCGTCGAGACAGCAGCTCTTTGCCACGCGGCGTTGGCGTGCGGTCGTTCTGTATGTGCCCGCGCTGTTGCTGCTTGCGTTATCAGTCGTGATCTTTTTGCGAGACGAACTGGCCAAGGCCTTCGCGCCGCTTCAGAACATTCCGGTCACAGAACCATTAATTGATTTCTTCTACTGGCTCGGCATCGCTCACCTTTCGGTTGCGTTGATCCTTAGCGCGGTTTTACTGGTTAGAACGTTCGTCACCGCCAAGAGCGCTGTTGTTCGTCAGCAGGTGAAGTGGGTGATGTGGGGCACGTTGCTGGCGATCACACCCTTCGTCACGCTGTACGCCGCGGTTTATCTGTTTGGTGAGCCCAGCGACCGTTGGCTGAACGGAGTCGCGATTGTTCCACTTGCGATTATCCCGTTTGCCTTTGGCTACTCGGTGATGCGTTATCGCTTGATGGACGTCGAGTTGGTCGTGCGACGCGTGTTTGTGTATGCACTGACCACGTTGGCGATTGCATTGCTGCTCGGTGTAGTGGTCTACACCGGTGGTGTATATGCGTTCGGATCGGATCAGGGATTAACCTCCGGCGACATAACGCTGCAACTTGTGCTCGCTGTTCTCGCGATGGCTGCCGTCGTGATGGTTGCAGCGCCGGTTAAGAACTTCCTCCAGGAACAGGTCGATCGAGTGTTCTACGGCGAGCGTTACGATCTGCGAAACAGCCTGCTCGACTTTGGCCGGACACTCTCAGCCACGACCGCACTCGATCCGCTGCTCGACTCGTTGGTCAGCCGGTTGCAGGAAGTGATGAATGTTGAGCGCGTAGCGATCTTTATCGAGTCGCGGAGTTCCAGATCGGGTTACGTCGTGGCGCGTGCGGCAGGATTGTCTGAGCCAATCACAGTTCCTCCTGATTTTCGCGACATGATTCGCGTCAGATCGGCGGAAACGGGCATTGTTCGTGCCGACGATCTCGACTTGAATTCAGAGTCAACCGTTCCGGTCAGAAGTTCGCTTCACTATTTTGTGCCGTGCGTCGTGCGCGGGCGCATGGTCGCGGTTCTTGGCTTAGGCCGCTCCGTCGATGGCGCGCTGTTGTCTTCCGAAGACGTCGAGATACTGCGAACGGTTTCGGGTTACGTGGCAGTCGCGATCGAGAACAGCTTGCTCTACAAAGATCAGCAGGAACGGGCAGGCGAGTTGAAGCTGCTGAAAGAGTTCAACGAGTCGATCATCGAGTCGATCAACGTCGGACTGCTTGCCGTCGATCTCGAAGGGCGCGTGACGCGTTTGAATTCGGCGCTCGAACACATACTCGATCTGCGGCGCGACGCTGCTGTCGGCCGGCGTGTTGAAGAGCTCTTTTCAGAAGACTTCGCCGACACGCTCAAACAGGTGTTGGGCAAAGAGGGATGGCGACTCCAGGAGATTCGCAACATCTATAAGCTCCACACCGCTACGCGCGGGAATCGCACGCTCGTCCTCAACATCGCGCTCGCTCCGTTGCAGGACGGACAAGGTCAAACCGGTGCGTTGGTCGTGCTCGAAGATGTGACCGCGCGAATCACTCTCGAAGAGCAGTTGCAGCAACGTGAGAAGCTGTCGTCGATCGGCTTGCTTGCGGCCGGCGTCGCCCACGAAGTGAATACGCCTTTGACCGGCGTTTCTTCTTACACGCAGATGCTGCTGGCGATGTTGACCGAGAACGATCCCAAGCATGCATTGCTGCAAAAGGTCCAGACACAAGCCGAGCGCGCCACAAACATCGTCAACAACCTGCTGAACTTTTCCCGCACTGGCAACGCCACGGAGTTTGCCGAGATCGACGTTGCGCGCGTGCTTGACGACACATTGCAGCTACTCGAACCGCAACTGCGACGCAGTCAAATCGAGATCGTTCGCTCTTACGACAGGAGCGCGCCCGAAGCTTACGCTAACGCCGGCAAGCTACAGCAGGTGTTCACCAACCTCCTTCTCAACGCGCGCGACGCGATTCCCGATGGTGGCAAGATCATCGTATCCACCGGAACTGCCGAAGACGGTTCGCTCGTGGCCGAGATCTCCGACACCGGCATCGGCATTGCGCCTGAGAACGTAGCCAAGATTTACGATCCGTTTTACACCACCAAAGGCGTCGGCCAGGGTACCGGACTGGGTCTCGCAGTGTCGTACGGCATCATTCAGGAACACGCCGGTCGCATCAGCGTAGATAGCACGCCGGGACGAGGCACCACCTTCCGCATCACCTTGCCAAGCGCGCGCGTCCGTGCCCGCCTCCAGGCAGTCGGCGACTAGAAAACCATCCACAGATTACACAGATTGAGCATTAAAGGATTCATCTGTGTCATCTGTGGATGGCTTTGTTTTATTTTGTGAAGCCGCTACACTAGCGCGTTCTTAACATGAAGACTGAAAAACGGAATTCCCGAAAAGGATCTGTACTCGTCGTTGACGACGAAGAGATCATGCGCGAGGTGCTCGAGACGCTCCTCACCACCGAAGGCTATCGCGTCGATCTCGCAAAGACTGGTGAAGAAGGTCTCGAGGCTTATGGTCGCCGCGCCTTCGATGTTGTGTTGCTTGACGTTTCGATGCCGGGCATCGGTGGACTTCGCGCACTCGAAGAGTTTTTGAAGATGGATTCTGACGCGGTGATCGTGATGATCACCGCTTACGCGACTTTCGACACGGCCATCGCCGCCTGGGAGCGCGGCGCTTTCGGTTGCATCCGCAAGCCGTTTAAGAACGAACAGATCACCGCCACTATCCTGGCCGGCATTAAACGTCGCCGGAAAGAAGAAGAACGACGCACACTGCGCCGCGCGATGAGTAAAGCGGTCGATCGCGGTGAGATCGTCGGCCGGTCCGACTTGATGCAGGAAGTTTTTCGTCTGGTCGAACAGGTCGCGCCCGCGCGATCGACGGTCTTGATTACCGGCGAGAGTGGAACTGGTAAAGAGTTAATCGCGAAAGCAATTCACGAGGCGAGCCCGCGAGCCGGGCGTCCGTTCGTGACGGTAAACAGTTCAAACATTCCTTCAGAACTGCTCGAGTCGGAATTGTTCGGTCACACGCGCGGCGCGTTTACCGGCGCGGTGGCAGCGAAGAAAGGACTGTTCGAAGTCGCTGATGGCGGTTCGATCTTTCTCGACGAGATCGGCGATATTCCGCCCGAAACACAGGTCAGACTGTTGCGCGTTATTCAGGAGCGCGAGTTCACTCCACTCGGCGACACGTCGCCACGACGTGTTGACGTTCGCATCATCGCGGCAACCAACATCGATCTGAAAGAAGCGGTGCGCCAGGGAAGCTTCCGCGAAGATCTTTATTATCGCCTGGCGGTAGTGCCGATCGAGTTGCCGCCGTTGCGCGATCGCAACGAAGACATCTTGCCTTTGGCCCAACATTTCATTCAGAAGTATAACGACGAGAACGGTCGCAATGTCTCGGAACAACTGGCGCCTGAAGTCCTGGCGTTGCTCGAGGCGTATTCGTGGCCTGGAAACGTGCGCGAGTTGGAAAACACGATCGAACGCGCCGTTGTGATTGCGCCGGGCGACGAGATCACGAAAGAATGCCTACGCACGGAGATCAGCGATCCGAAGTCGGTTGTCGCCGGTCATCACGACGGCGCCAGCAACGCGGCCGTCGGTGACATCGGACGCGGCATCAATTTCTATGAAGAAGTACGCCGCTTTGAAATAGACTTGATCAGGCGCGCACTCGAGCAAACGGGCGGTCATCAATCACGCGCGGCGCGTTTGCTCGGAATGAACGCCACTACTCTTAACTCGAAGATAAAAACTTACAACATCAATCTAAGACCATAGCGAGCGATGAAACGACGCGAACTCGATGGCTGTCCAATCACCGGAGCATTGCAAATGCTCGGTGACAAATGGACGATGCTGGTCGTCAGGGAGTTGCTCGGTGGCCCGAAGCGAACGATGGAACTGCTGAACAGTCTCTATCCGATCAGCAGCCGTACGCTTGTCGGCCGTCTGCGTGACATGGAGAAGGATCGTTTAGTCGAGCGCACGGACTTTGGCGGCAATCCACCTCACATCGAATATGCACTCACCGAACGCGGCATGCTCTTGCTGCCGCTGCTCGAATCACTGCGTCAGCTCGGGTTGGCCCTGGGATGTAATGAATGTGAGGATCGCAGGAAACGCATCGGAGCCTATTGCGATCCGTGCCCGCATAACGACAAGCCTATCGATCTTCCAGCGCCGCGCGTCCGTCGCGAAAGAGACGATTCGATCGTCCTGCTGTAAGAAAAGTGGCTACTCTTCTTTATGAGTTGGAGACCATGTGCCCATCGGGCGTGATGATCGCCTTGTGATCCGGCGTGATGTGTTCACCTTCAATCGTGATCTCATCACCCGTCGGCATCGCGATCGGCAGGTGATCCAAAAACCTCTCCGCATCGATCGCCGACATACAACCTGTACCCGCCGCCGTTACCGCTTGCCTGTAAACGGAATCCTGCACGTCGCCGCAGGCAAACACGCCCGGGATGTTCGTCGCAGTCGAGTGACCGGAGGTCTTGAGATAACCGACCTCATCCATATCCAACTGCCCTTTGAACAGATCCGTATTCGGTCGATGTCCGATCGCGATGAATACGCCGGAACACTCGAAGATCCGCTCAACGCCTGTTAACAGATTCCGCAAACGAACACCGGTCACGCCGTCCTGCATCGTCCCGAGGATCTCTTCGACTGCTGTATTCCAGACAAACTCGATCTTTTCGTTTCGGAACGCCTTATCCTGCATGATCTTCGACGCGCGCAACTTGTCGCGCCGGTGAACGACGTAAACCTTGGCAGCATAGCGGGTCAGAAACGTCGCTTCTTCCATCGCGGTGTCGCCGCCGCCAACCACGACGATGATCCGGTTGCGAAACGCCGGCAGCGGCCCGTCGCATGTCGCGCACGCCGACACGCCATGACCACCAAGGCCGTTAGGAACCTTCGCTTCGCCGGGAATTCCGAGCCACTTGGCCGAAGCTCCCGAAGCGATGATCAAAGTCTCAGT
Source organism: Pyrinomonadaceae bacterium (assembly GCA_044867735.1). Classification (GTDB taxonomy): domain Bacteria; phylum Acidobacteriota; class Blastocatellia; order Pyrinomonadales; family Pyrinomonadaceae; genus PSRF01. Next base: position 53,334 of record JBIOVO010000009.1, read on the forward strand.
AGAAATCGTTTGGTCTGAGTTCGTGTAGATCTGAAACGGCCGTTCGCTGAGGTCTACCTCCGTGATCCACGTCTCCAAAAACTCTGTTCCAAAGCGCTCCGCTTGTTTGCGGAATTCCGCCATGAGTTCCGGACCTTCAATGCCATTTGAGAAGCCGGGATAGTTTTCCACATCGGTGGTGATCATCAACTGTCCGCCGGGCACGGTCTGTTTGTGGGCGTCGGCGGGTGCATCGATCAATAAGGGTTTCAGACTAGCGCGCGCGGTATAAATCGCCGCGGTGAGACCCGCGGGGCCGGATCCGATGATGACGACGTCTCTCTTAATTGTTTCGTTAGCCATTCCTTGAGGTCCGTTTCTCCTGTCCGTCAGGGGTAAAGCAAAAGGCGGTTAATAATCGGGTTAGAAGCACGAGAGTATAGCCTTTTCGGTTGAGCGTATAGTATAACTACGGATATTGGGGTAGTCGAACCGTGTGGCTTCTGGTGTCGCAAAGGCGCCCGGCCTCGGTTCTCCGAAAGATGAGCAGCCCAGCAAGCGGTTCGGAAACGATTGAATCCATCGCCGTGATTGGCGCCGGCACAATGGGCCATGGCATTGCCCAGGTTGCGGCGGGATCGGGCTTTCGGGTTCTACTCAACGACGTGGATCGTGAATCGTTGGCTCGGGGAGTTTCAGCAATCGAAACCAATCTTGCCAGGGGTATTCAGCGCGGCAAGCTGACCGAAGCAGATCGCGACCGCACCTTGCAGCACATTCGCGGAACAACGAACCTGGAAGAGTGCGCCGCAGGAGATTTGATCATCGAGGCTACGCCGGAAAAACTGGACCTAAAAAGAGAAGTTCTGCGCCGGCTCGAAGCAGCAGCCGACCACCCTTTCATTTTCGCGAGCAATACTTCGTCGCTGTCAATTTCAGAGATAGCCCGTTCTGCAAAACGGCCTGAAGCTGTTATCGGCATGCACTTTTTCAATCCCGTGCATATCATGCGACTGGTTGAAATCGTAGTCGGTGAAAAGACGAGCGAGGAAACCGTACAGACGGTTACGAGTGTTGGACGCAAAATGCGCAAAGAGCCGATCGTGGTTAAGGACGCTCCGGGCTTTGCGTCGAGTAGATTGGGCGTCGCGCTCGGTCTCGAGGCCATGCGGATGTTTGAACAGGGAATCGCCAGCGTTCAGGACATCGACACGGCGATGGAGCTGGGGTACAACCATCCGATGGGCCCGCTTAAGTTGACGGATCTTGTCGGACTCGACGTGCGCCTGAACATCGCCGAATATCTTCATCGCGAGCTCGGATCGGAAACATTTCGACCGCCGGAAGTTTTAAGACGGATGGTGAGTGAGGGAAAATTAGGTAAGAAAACAGGTGAGGGGTTTTACAATTGGCGCGAGGAGACGGACGAGGCGCGCCGCGCGCAGTCGTCATAATTTGCTCCGACCGCAGTGTCGCTTAACGATGAGTACGCCTTACAACAACGAAGAAAGACGGTTTGCTTTACGGATGTCGTTGCGACTTCCGATCGTGATTTCCGGTCGTGCGGAAGATGGCTCTGCGTGGAGCGAGCCGACAGAAACAGATGATATCTCCACTTCCGGCGCGCTCTTTCATTTGAACCAGAAGGTGAATCGCGGTGAGCGTTTGTATCTGCGCGCGCACCGTCCCGATGGCACTCCGATTGAAGCGACGGCCCTCGTTGTTCGAGTTGCACCGGCCATTTATGGAACCGCGCGCGTGGGAGTACAGATTGCTGAGCCCACCGAAAACTGGTTGCGGTTGTTTGTGTCGTGGGTGGCTGATGAGCAACCGTTGACTACCGATCCTGAAGCTCCTACCTCCGAGTAAGTTTAATTCATCATACAAACTGGAGTTTGGTCCATGCCCGAAACTTACGAGACATTACTGTTCGAAAAGCGCGATCGCGTCGCCATCATAACTATCAATCAACCAAAGAAACTGAACGCGCTCAGTATCAAGACGCGTGAAGAAGGCGCGGCGTTATTGGAAGAGCTTCGCGGTGATGGTTCTGTTGGAGTAGTGGTTTTCACTGGCGCCGGCGAGAAGGCTTTCATCGCGGGCGCTGATATTGCCGAGTTTGCGGGTCGCACTTCGATCACGCAGCGCGATGTGATGATGCAGCGATCGTTGTTCACTGCGATCGATACTTTTCCGAAACCAGTGATCGCGATGATCAATGGTTTTTGTCTTGGTGGTGGCTGCGAGCTGGCGTTGGCCTGCGACATTCGGATCGCGAGCGAGGCGGCAAAGTTTGGTCAACCGGAAATCAATCTCGGAATTATCCCCGGTGGTGGCGGCACGCAACGTCTGACGCGTCTTGTCGGAGAAGGAAAAGCGATGGAGCTGATCTTGACCGGCAAGATCATTGACGCTCAGGCTGCTTTTTCAATCGGCCTGGTGAATGACGTCGTCCCCCCGGATCAACTCGAAGCAAAGACGATGGAGATCGCAAACAAGATTGCAGAGAAGAGTCCGATTGCGCTGCAACTTGCGAAGGAAGCGGTGAAGATTGCGTCGCGCTCGAATCTCGACGAAGGGTTGCGGCGTGAAGTCGATCTCTTTGCGCTTTGCTTCTCGACTGAAGACAAAGACGAAGGCGTGAGTGCGTTTCTCGAAAAGCGCACGCCGGTGTTTAAAGGGAAGTGATGAAGGCGTTGCTACTGATCGTCGGTATTCTGATAGCTACAGCCGGTGGCGTGATCACGTACCGCGCGCTCTACATCGAACCGAAGTCGACAGTTGTAATCACGGAAAACGAGATTCGTGAGCTTCCAAACCAGGCGCGAGTTGTTGGCGGCGCTTTACTGTTTGTCAGCGGCTCCGCCCTCGCACTCTTCGCAGCGATAAAGAAGAAGTAGGCATCCAAATCACAAATGCTAGTCGCCGCGTGGTTGGTATTACTAAGATGCGGCTGTCTCTGGAGATCTAATTCGTTTGACCCCGCTAAAGATCGCTCCCATTAGGACACTGCCCACGAAACCGAGAATAAAAGATGCAAAAGCATTTTCTGTCGGAAGCTTAGTTAAGGTGACCGACACGGTGCCAAGTTTTTGAGGAGCTGAAAAGATGGCGCCGAATAACGCCAAGCCGAAAAAAACGAAACCAATTACAAGATCCTGCGCAAGTCCCCAGCGGTCCCGCCTGGTTAGCAACGGAAATGTGACGCCACCTATAAGAGCGCAAATCATTGGGAGCCAGGGAAAAACAAAAAGAATCGGCACAGCTTCCGGTGACTGAATCTCACCGCGCAACCCATTCCACGACTTCGCAACGACTTTAAGATTACTCACAGACCTTGCCGAGAAAAGTTTGATGGTGCCGCTGGTTTGACCCTTTGGTATGCTGATTTCTCCCTTGCCATTTTCAAACTTAACCCCCCTGTGCATCGCCAGTAAGATGAAAGGAGATCCTTCGCTCCTCCATCCCTTCGTCTTCAGGCGTTATTGCACGTGTACCTTGTAATGCGGAGACTCTAAGCTCGATTTCATCCTGACCGTTTGCGTACGCGCTCTCGCGCTGCGGTTGGATAGACAAAGTGGTGGAGTGTACGCCGGACGTAAACTCGTACGTTCTGCTGACAGGAGTAATGTTATTGCCTCTGCTTGTAGAGGCGCTTACGGTGATAAAACCGCTTGGTCGTGTCCTCAATTCTGCCTGCTTGGGACTTATTACTTGACCCCGCGGAATTGTCAGTTGGTTGGGACTAATGTCGGCATAACCCTCATCTACCTGGAGTAAGACTGAGATATCCTTGGGGGCCTCTTCATATTGATCAGTTGCTGACTGCAAGATCACCTGGAAACGTCCGATTTGATCTCCTTGACTGGTGTAAATAATTGGTTTTGCTGGACGGATATCGAGCTTTAGTGGCCTTATTGACGATTTCGTTTCAGCGGGAGCCTGTTGGGGGCCTCGAAGAGGCACCAGGTGCAAATCAGAAAAGAGGAAATGTGTGTGGAGACGGCGGCAAGTTTATGTTCCCGGTAGCCAGCAGGCCATCGAGGGCGCGAACATCATTCCGGGCGTCGTTTCTGACAACTCCCAATTCAAAAAGTATTGGGACGACCGAAGCTGGGGGTAGGTACCCGGAACGATTACAGTATCCAATCGTCAAATCTTCAGTCCTCTTTCCGCGCCATACGATCGGCTCGGCGTAAATCAGAAAACGGTCGCCTTTCTCGGGGTTTCGGAACGGTCCGAAGCCCGGCGGGAGGAAAATCGAGATGTATCCGAACGGCAGACCTTTCCAGGATTTCTCGATTCTGAACTTGACGTGATTCATTTGATCCTTAAGCGGCGCGTGTAGCTCGGAAGTAGTTGGGGGAGTTATCTCCTCCACTTCTCCCACAAACACCGCTTTGGCTCGTCTGAATCCTTCGGAGACTTCCGGTTTCAGGCAACCAAAATTACTTGCAGACGCCTCGATGCAGAGCAGGAACAGGACAGTACAAACTGTTGCCGTGGTCCGAATAGTCGTCATCGGGTAAGCCCCTTCAAGTGGACTCATAATACTCCAAATCGTTAGTTGCCTCTCCTAAAATACAGCGCTAGACTACCGACCAAGCGTTCTACGCCCAGAAACTAGTTCGATTCCTCAGACCATTTTTAACCTTACGGAGATTCATAACCTTGCTAAGAAGAATAGTGCTTCCCCTGCTTGTCTTACTTTGCGTAAGCAACGGTTGGCTTGCGGCTTCCGCTCAGAACTGCAACCCGCCCGCGATTACCGCAAACTCCCAAATCTACAACATCTTTTCTCCCGACCAGGAAATGGTCCTCGGCGACCTTAACTATCAACAGATGTCGAGCGATCTGCGCTTCGTGCAGGACGAGAAGCTACTTGCTTACGTCCGCGAGATCGGAGACAGGCTCATAAAACATCTGCCTCCCACAGGCCTCAAGTTTCAATTCTTCATCATCGACATTCCGACGGCGAACGCTTTCAACACGCCCGGCGGATACGTGTTTCTTTCACGTAAACTGATCGCGTTTACCAAGACTGAAGACGAGTTGGCGGGCGTGATGGCCCACGAACTCGGGCACGCCACCGTGCGACATGCTGCGAGTGACGTTTCTCAACTCTTCAAAAAGATACTCAACATCACCAAGCTCGGCGATCGCAAGGACATCACTGAAAAGTACAATCTGCTTATCGAAAGAGAACGCACGAAGAGCGTCTCGCAGAGTTCGAATCACGAATCCGAGCAGCAATTGGAGGCCGACCGCATCGGACTATTTGCGATGGTCGCCGCCGGCTACGATCCGAACGCATTCTCAGAATTCTTCTCTCGGCTCGTGGAGGAGAAAGCGAAGTCAGGAAATTGGTTTACGAACATCTTCGGAAACTCGACTCCAACGGAAAAGCGTTTGCGTGAAATGGTGAAGGCCACCGAGCAGCTTCCTCCGGCATGTCGCGAACGTCGTGCGGATGCGTCGCAACAGTATCTGAACTGGCAGGCTGAGGTGGTCTCGTTTCGACGAGGAGAGATTGCCGAAGAACTCCCCGGACTGATTTGGAAGAAAGAACTCACGCCACAACTCAAAAGCGACACCTCGCATTTTGCGATCAGTCAGGATGGAAAATATTTTCTTACCCAGGACGACTTTTCGATCACTGTCATTCAACGCGATCCGCTGAAAGTGGCGTTTCAAATACCCACGGGCGATGCACGTAAAGCTTCATTTACTCCCGACGGAAACTTCGTGGTGTTTGGCACCGACGGTCTGCGCTTTGAAAAGTGGAACATAGCGGATGCGAAGCCGGTCGAGATTCGCGAGCTCGTAGTCAAGAGCGACTGCTGGGAACACGAGTTTTCACCTGACGGTAAGTACCTCGCGTGCGTAGACAATGAACTGGGCTTGAATGTCCTGGAGACGCAGTCGGGCAAGAGACTGTTTCAGAAGAAAGAGTTTTCCACCTTGAGCTTTCTGGAGTTCATTGCGTGGATTGGTGCGGAAGCGAGGGAAGACGAACGTTCAGACCTCAACCGGTTCTTTCATCTTCAGTTCTCGCCTGATTCGCATTACTTACTTGCCACGCGATCAAACAAGTTTCGTTTCCGGTTCAAGATCGACGGCATGACCCTGGACGAAACTGAGAACACGCTGCTGGCGCTCGATCTTTCTACGCTCAAGCCGGTTTCGACGGGTGGCGATCTGAAGAAGGCGACGCGCAAGCCGTTCATTTTCCTCGCTCCCGACAAGATACTGGGAACGATGCCGGACAACCCTCAGGATTCCGGAATATTTTCGTTTCCGCAGGGTAAGCGGCTCGCGAAGTTTCCATTGGTAGCGGACGAGTTGAAGCTGACCGGGAACCCTAACTTCGTGATCATCAAGCCACTCGGAAATGCAATGATGGGTGTGTTTGATCTGACGAAAGGGACCATTGTCAGTGGTTTCAACAAGGCTGATGCGACGCTTTGGAACGACCTGATCTTTTATGAACTGGCATCGGGAAAAGTCACCGTTTCGAAGGTGGAAGACGACGGGAATGAAAAGAAGTTCAAGACAACGTCGATCGGAACAGTTGATATTCCGGTCGGCTCGGTGAGTCGTCTTTTTGCGGCAAACATTTCTGACAACTTGCAGTGGCTCGCTGCTTCATCCAAAACGCGTGGGGCGATCTGGGACCTGAGCTCCGGCGAACGAAAGATGCACCTCCGAGGATTTCGAGGCGCCATCATCGCGCCTAACGGCCAGGCGATCGCCGACTTTCCGAAGGATCAGGAAGTAAATCACAGTCTGGTGTACATGAATGCCGCCGATAATCAGGCAAGTACGATCCGGGAGATTCCCGAGAAGGGGGCGCGGCAGCACGGACGCTTCGTCATGATTCGTCAGAGTCTCAAGGCGCCGAAAGAGAAGCCAAAGGAGAAAGAGAAGGAGACGGTATCAGGAATTCGTGTCAACGAGCGTGGGCCCTCGGCCGAAGAGTCGCTGGACCGCGAGGTTCGCTTTGAGTTGCGCGACGTAGTTGACGACAAGTTGATCTGGACCAGGGAGTTTAAGAAAGAAGCACCGGGCTTTTTCTTCGACGACTTTTCCGGTCGAGTGATCTTCTACTGGAATCTCGGCAGCGACGAAGGCAAGGCTCGACTAAAAGAAGATCCCGTGCTCGTGCAACGCGCGCGTGAGATGGGGAATAAGGACGACGACTATCTGGTCGAAGTTTTCGACGCGTTTGCGAACAAGTCTGTTGGAGTTCTGCTGGTCGAAACGGGAAAGGGTTCGTTTGATATCCAATCGGGCTTTTCAGAAGGCAACTGGCTGGTTTTCCGCGACGACCAGAACCGCGTGCTCGTTTATGCGATCAAAGAGGGCGATCTCCGTCACCGGTTCTTTGGTACGAACGCAGCGATGAATCCGAGCCGTAGTCAGGTAGTGGTCGAGAACTATCCGGGCGAACTCACGCTCTACGACCTCGCCACCGGAAACTCACAAGCGCGTTTACGTTTCAAGTCCGGCGCTCCGTTTGTGCGGTTCAGCCTGGATGGAAAGAAGCTGCTCGTGCTGACGGCAGGCCAGGTTGCGTACGCGTTCGACGTGGACAAGCTCGCCGTGAAGTAACGCGTGGACTTGTCCCGAGGCTAGGAGAGATCGCAGGATTGCCAAAGGCGTGCACGGCGAAGCGCAAGGTGCATTGTGTTGTAAGACCGGTGACTGCGTTCTTAGCCTCGAGGTTTGTATTCTTCAGATTTTTGTTGACATCGATCAGTCTCAGTTATAGAGTGGCCCACCTCCCCGCCCACTCATTTTTGCGACGCTTGCAAAGCCTCGCCTGACCGGAGGCACTCAATTGTCTACGGAATCAGATTTTCCTGTAACTACTCAGGAGTACTCCAAATATGAAACGCTGGTCTCACTATTCTCTCATCGGTAGGGGGCTTTTTCTTTTCCTCGTCACATTGGTCGTCGGTGTTTCAGTTTACGCGGCATTGCGTGTCCAAGCGATGGTGTTTGATTGGACCGCGTCTCACGTAACCGCGATTCCTGCTTCGGAAAAACCGGAAGCCGAAGTAATCACCATTTTGCCGAGCGGTTTTGAATCTGAAGAAATAGTGCGGCCGGCTGGCCGCCTGGTGCTTGTCTTTGATAATCAGAGTGGAATGCAATCGCTTGAATTTCGTCTCGAGCGCTCGGGTTTTCCACGTGTGACCGAAATGAAACTGAAGCGAAAGACGGATTCCACCGCTGTGCTCAATCTACCTCCCGGTGAGTATAGGGTTACAGAGACCAATCATTCGGAATGGAGCTTAAAGCTAACACTCAGTAACCGCTGACCTAACCTGAATGCTTTCAGTGAGGTTAAAGACCATGTCCTTTCCACAAAGTCTAAGCCTAATTCATATCTTCACGAGGCCCATGTTGGTCCTATCGTTGATTGCATTGGCCGTTCTCAATGTTAGATCGTCCACGACCGCCACCGATGGTGCCACTCCGCTGGCGCTAGAGCCAGGCGCGCCGGCGGGCGCTTATACTTTGAGCGGGTTAGATAACATCAATCTGTTCAACGGCAACCTCAACTTTCGCCTACCGTTGGGTTCGGTTCAAGGCCGCGGCGACATTGGCACTCCAATTATGCTTCCGTTCGAGAGGAAGTGGCGTGTGCTTGACGTGCAGCTACCTCAACCTGATGGGACAGTGGATCACGTTTACGTACCGGTATCAAGCTTCTGGAAGGTCTTGCCAGCCCTATACCATCCTGGGACCATGGAGGGGCGAAAAGCCGGATGGGAAACGATTACTTGTCCTGATAGCACGCTGGTTTTCTCTCAGACTCTGACTCGGCTTACATTCACAGCCCCAGATGGCACCGAGTTTGAACTTCGCGATCAGCTTACGAACGGGCAACCGACAAGCGTCGGCTGCAATTATTTGAATCCGCCCTCCCGAGGAACGGTGTTTATTACGGCCGATGGCAGCGCTGCGACATTTATTTCAGATCAGACTATCTTCGATCCGACCATCGCTCCTGGAGACGCTGGTGCGTTTACTCCCTCAGGCTTTCTGTTATTGCGCAACGGCGCCAAGTATCGGATCGACGACGGAAAAGTCACGTGGCTACGCGATCGCAATGGAAACAAGATCGTCTATGACTACGATTCCAGTAGTCGTGTGATCACCATAACTGACCAGATAAAGCGGGTAATTAGTATTGCATACGCCTCGGGCGCGTCTACATATCATGAGATCAGCTTCAAAGGTTATGGCGCCGCATTACGAACGATTCGCATCAACTTTGCCAGTCTGAGTACAGTGCTTCACTCAGGTACTGTGCAAACGTTTCGCCAACTGTTTCCTGAACTACAAGGTAGCACTGTAACCACTTTTAACCCGACGGTCATTTCCTCCGTGACCCTGCCTAACAACAAGGAGTACCAATTTCGTTACAACGTTTATGGTGAGCTGGCGAGAGTAGTCCTGCCAACGGGAGGCGCCTACGAATACGATTACGCAGGAGGTGGAGAGTATCCGAGTGGCACAACGTGCTGCGGAGTAGATGGTTCCCCAAATATCTATCGACAAGTAATCGAAAAGCGCGTGTACTCGGACGGAGGGACCGGGTCAACCTTCGAAAGCAAGATGACTTTCAGTTATTTCAATGGCCCACAACCCAACACGATGTATACGCTTGTGAAGCACTACAAACAGGGAGATTCAAATCCACTTGCCCAGCAGAAGCACTACTTCAACGGATCCCCACTAAGTTCCTTTGCGAATTTACCTACGGACTATTCACCATGGAATGAAGGCCGCGAATACCAGACAGAAGTATTGAGCGCGAATGGTTCGACGGTGTTGAAGCGAGACGTTCACACGTTTGCTCAGAGAGCCCTTGTTAGCTGGTGGCCTGGAAGTTTTGCTAGCAATAATACAATTGAGCCGCCGAACGATCCGCGCACTACACAGATTGTGACGACGTTGGACCCGTCGGGCCAGAACCTGATGTCAAAAGTAACCTACGGTTACGACGATTCAGTGCCGTTCAATAATAGAAACAATGTCAAAGTGTTTGACTTTGGTTTGGGAACGCCCGGAGCGTTGCTGCGCGAGACGCGAACGACCTATCTCACGTCATCTACGTACACGAACGCCAATGTTCATTTGCGGGATCTGGTTTCCCAGGTATCAACTTATGACGCGGGTGGAGTTGAGCGATCGAGAACGACCGCGGAATTCGACAACTACACCACTGACGCAAATCATGCCGCACTGGTTAACTGTGCCAACATTAGCGGATTTGACTCGAGTCTTAATACAAGTTACGTCACGCGAGGCAATGTGACCTGCACGACGCGGAGTACTTTGGTCAACGGTGTAGTTGCCGGTTCCGTTTCCTCCTGCAGACAATTCGATATCGCGGGTAACGCAGTGAAAATGATCGACGCGAGAGGTTTTGCGATCACGACGGAGTTTGTCGATCGCTTTGGCGCTCCGAACGGAGAGGCACGCTCAAATGCGGCCCCGACCGATCTTGGAGGACAGCTCAGCTATGCTTTCGCGACCAAGGTTACAAATGCCATGGGCCAGACAGCCTATGTGCAATTTGACTACTACCTCAGCAATCCGGTTGATGCCGAAGACATGAATGGCCTTGTCACCAGCGGTTATTTCAACGATGCTCTTGACCGGCCGACTCAGGTGCGACGGGCTGTAGGAACGCAGGTGCAGAATCAGACGACATTCGCATACGACGACACGGCACGTGTGATCACGACCACCAGCGATCAATCGACGAACAACGACAATGTTCTCGTAGCGAAAGTTATCTATGACAAGTTAGGGCGCACTATCGAAACTCGTAAGTACGAGGGCGGGCCGAATTACATGGCGACCCAAACGCAATACGATTCCTTCGGACGTGTTTTCAAAACGTCAAAACCCTTTCGCCCGTGGCAGAATGAAACCGTCGTATGGACCACGAAGTTATTTGATGACTTGGGCCGGACACTCTCCATAACTTACCCGGACAATTCGGTTATAAGTAATAGTTATGATGGCAATGCGGTTACTGTTACTGATCAAAAGCTCAAGAAACGAAAGAGCATAAGAGACTCGCTCGAAAGGCTGAAGCACGTTTACGAGGATCCCGACGGACTAAACTATTTGACCAGCTACAACTACGACGTGTTCGACAACGTCACTTCGATTACACAGGGAGTCCAAACGCGTGCATTCGTCTACGACTCACTTAACCGGCTTACCTCTGCAACTAACCCGGAGAACGGCACTACGACTTACCAGTATGACAACGAGGGAAACGTTGTAGTGCGAACAGATGCTCGCGGTGTGTCCGCGCACTTTTCCTATGATCCCCTAAACCGCCCAACGCGCCGCTGGTACAACGGCTCGAGTTCAACTGGAGCCACCGCTCAGAATAACCCAGCCATACCTTCGGGCGTGGGCATAAGCAATGAGGCAAACTTGTTTTACGATGCGCAGTCCTTACCTGCCGGGGCTCCTAGTTTCTCGCGCGGTTCATCGATCGGCAAACAGATTGCAGTGACGTACGGCACAGGTGCCAGTACAGGCGACTATTTTGGATACGATGCCTTGGGCCGTGCGACGTTGAAGATTCAAAAAACCGGCAGTGTGAACTACCAAATGGGTGAAACCTATAACCTGGCGGACGACGTCACCGCGATGACCTATCCCTCAGGCCGGGTTGTGAACTACGTGTACGACAGCGCCGGCCGAACGACGAGTTTCAGTGGGAACCTGGGCGACGGCACTACTCGCACGTATGCGGCAAGCTTCATCTACAACTCCAACAACCAGATCACACAGGAGCTTTTTGGAACAGCGATTCCTCTGTATCACAAACTGCAATACAACATACGATCCCAGCTTTGGGATGTACGTGTCTCGACCGGTTCAGACGTTAATGGCTCCATGAATCGAGGAGGCCTGCAGTTCTTTTACGACGCTAGTCTCGGTTACGGTACCAGCGGACAGGACAATAATGGCAACTTGCTCTTTAGTAATACTTATATTCCGCAGGACGATCAGGCTAATAACTGGGCCATTCACCGACGGAGCTATGCTTATGACGGACTTAACAGGTTAACGTCGAGTACGGAGTATTTCGTTAGTGGTACCCAGGCTGAATCACTGCAGTCTATCCAGTCTTATTCCTACGACCAATGGGGTAATCGAACCATCAACGCTGGTGGTACAAGTGGCACTGGCATCAACAATAAAGTTTTTACCGTCAACACTGCCACTAACAGGCTCGGCGTTCCTGGCGGACAGTCCGGCACCATGAGCTATGATGCGTCTGGCAATCTTATAAATGACACCTACAGCGGAATGGGCAACCGCACCTATGACGCTGAGAACAAGATTACTTCGGCTTGGGGGGGCAACGACCAGAATCAGGTTTATAGTTACGACGGCAATAATCAGCGGATCATACGCACTATCGATGGAGTCGCGAAGTGGCAGATTTACGGATTGTCGGGAGAGCTGAAGGCCGAATACTCAGCCAACGGAGCGCCGACTAGTCCTGAGAAAGAGTATGGCTATCGGCGTGGAGAATTGTTAGTAGTAGGATCCAGCACGGGAGGTTCTCACTCGCTAAGTGGTAACGGCACGTCAGCTTACTTGCAAGCGCCGAGCAGCAGCAGTTTGAATATAGCCGGCACTATTACGGCTGAGGCATGGATAAAGATCAATGCGATCGGCGCATATCGTGCGGTTATCAGTCGTGAAGCATTTCAACAAACGGGAACGGGTGGCGGTTATCGTTTAACCGTTACCGATACAGGTAAAGTGCAACTCGTTCTGTTCCAAAGTCATAATACCTACGTTAGTCTGACTGGTTCGACCACGATAACACCTAATGTCTGGCATCACGTCGCCGGCGTGTTCGACGGCAGTCAGATGCGCGTGTATCTCGACGGCGTGTTGAACGGAACACTATCAACTACCAGTGGACCAGCTTCGGGAACAGGCAATCTCCATATCGGCCGGTTTTCTCCCAGCGCCAATCCTTACTACTTCAACGGCTTGATTGATGACGCGCGGGTGTCGAATGTAGCGCTCTACACGAATAGCTTCACACCGGCCAGTGATTTGACTGCGAGCGCGAGCACAAAAGGCTTGTGGAAGTTGAACGGACAAACAGCTAACGATTTCTCAGGAAACGGTAACCACGGAACCCTGCAAGGTGGAGCCGGTTTTTCAGTCGATGCGCCTGGCTCAGTTAGTAGTTCCTTGATCCAATGGCTCATCGTGGATCATCTGGGTACGCCACGCATAATCCTCGATCAAACCGGAAATCTGGCGGGGGTGAAGCGCCACGATTATTTACCTTTTGGTGAAGAGCTGGTTGCAGGGACCGGAGGGCGCGCTACCGGGCAAGGGTATATGCCGGGTGATGGAGTACGACAACAGTTTACCAGGCAAGAGCGCGACTATGAGACGGGGCTTGATTATTTCGCGTCACGATATTATTCGAGTATCCAGGGCCGCTTTACAAGCAGTGATCCAGGAAGCTTTACTCTGGCGGATCCGCAGAGCCTCAATCGCTACTCATATGTTCAGAATAATCCTTTGAAGTTCATCGATCCAACCGGGAAGGATTTGTATCTGCACGGACGCGAAGCCGACTACATCCTTTCAGAACTTGAGAAATTTACCGGTCTCCGTCTCCAGCGGGATAGTCTGACTGGGAAAGTAACAATTGTTCCCGGCTCTACGCGAAACAAAAATGGAACGTCGACCCATTTTGCTAATAGACTTGCCCAAGTGATAGGTGATTCACGCGCCCAAGTGACTATCAATACTGGTCGCAGTCAACCAAACGTATTCCTTGACAGCATATTCTTGCACGCACTCGATGTCGACGACTACGATGCGATGAAGAGAGTGGATAAGAAATTAGCGGCCGCTGCGCTAGGCCATGTCATTGAGGAGTACTATTACGAGAAAATAATTCCGCTCACGCCGCTGCAGACAGATGGGGAGCGACCGTCGTCACCCTACGGCCCACGTGGTCCAGTGAGGTTGCCCACCATGACTGACGGCGGTCCAATATATGAGGAGAGTCACGAAGCGGCACGACATTTCGAGTCGAACGTTCTATCAGACTTTACGGGCTGGTGGGAGCAGCCGCGTCAGGGCACTGCAACATATAATCCCTATGTTGGACGAGTGATGACAATTCATTACTCGACCGTGACTTACACCATTATTATTCAAAACGCCAACATTGTTTCGGGGACACAACATGAAAAGCGAAAGCCAAGAAAGTATTGAACGCGCGTGTGCATTTCTGCTAACGCTAGCGATGCTGACAGTTACTTCGGCTTGTATACGGGTGCAAAGTGAGTCATTCACTCCTGACACTCTTGTCTTCGAGGGTACTCTGGAGAAACTCGGACCAGATGTCGGATTCGTGAGCGGCGTGGTCGCTGTTTACAGATTGGCAAAATATCGGGTCAACAGAGTTTGTGAAGGGCACTACGAGAAGGACGAGATTGTGGTTGATCATCTGATTCTGAGTGGCTCAGAATTGAAAGGAATAGAGTTGAATGATCACGTGCGTGTTAAGGTTCGAATATCGAACAAAATACCTTCACGATATGACGTCGACGGTATCCGAAACGCCGGAGAGGTCGTAGATACCTTCTACATCGCCGACGGGCAAGTAAATAACATCAACGGCCCGGGTGGGTGCGGGAATTAGTAGGTGTGTAAGCAGTATATCTGCCTTTGCCTGCGCAGCACGCGAATCGTTTTGCATACGCGTTACCGGAACCACGCCGTTGCGTGACTGAACGAAACGTCAGGCTAGTCTGCATCGACAGCTTCCTGGGGCGGTAGCTTAGCCGAGAGAGCGAATGACTGACAGTCCTCGGCCTACGTTCTTAATCAATAACAATTAAACAGTTGCAGCCTGCGAGGAGGCCATTTCCCGTTTTGGTACTGATGGTCGGTTTAACGTAACGGACCGTATTGGTTTCTCCGGCCGTAGAAGTCCTCATCGGACCTGTGCGAGGACAGAGCGCGGTGACACCCACGGCGCTTGAGTGTCTGAAGTTTCGAACACTCAACCGCACATGCGAAAACACCCAGCCGGAACACTCACTCCGGAGAAAAGTTTTTTATTGGGAGTGATGAGCGTTCAAAGCCGGCGGTGCTGGTGAAGAACACTGATTGAGGCCATCATAAACAGGATCGGATCCATCGATCTACGTGTGTGATCGTCCATTGCAGGCAACTCGTCGAGGAAACGAATGACGGACGATCGATCAAAGAATGGTACAGACTTGAAGCTCTCGCTGCGCAAGAGATCCTGTAATAGTTGGTACATCGGATTCCCGATCCGCATTGGGGGCGCGAAGAACGGCTGCTTCTTTCCCTCATAAACCTCATCCGTAACAAACGGTCTTACTGCTTCACGCAAGAGGTGTTTGCGCCCGCCGTTCCGAGCGAGCATCGTCGCAGGAATTGATCGGGCGTACTCGAAGAGTTTGTGATCGAGGAACGGCAGCCGCACCTCGACAGCATGGGCCATGTCCAGACGTTCGCCCGCCAGCACGTAATTCACAAAGAGCGACTTCATCCACAAATACAAGATCTGCTTGACCGGTTCGCGGCCAACCAGCTTCGCACGCCACTTGAATTGTCTGAAAAACTCGCGATAGGGATCTCGTTTCTGGAATTCACGGGCGAAGTCGGTTGCCAGCATTGATTGGAGCAGGCTGAACTTTTCCGCCACGTAGTCCAGCAGTGTTGGCGAGAGAGCCAGACCGCGGCCTACTCGGGCAAGCCACGGTGAGGTGTGCGCGATTTGCTGCTCCGTCAGGTTTTTCGGACGCATCATTCGCAACAGCATCCGAGGCCACTTCATCAGATCGCCGTTTGTGCCTGAACTCAGCAACGCCTGACGAGAAAACTCATAGCCCGCGAAAAGTTCGTCGGCGCCTTCACCCGCGAGGACGACTTTGTACCCGGCTTGTTGCACGGCACGACTCAAGTGGTAGCGCGCGGCGCCGTGTGCGTTGTAGTGGACCATCTCTCCGTGTTTGACGGCATCGACGAAGACGTCCGCGAAGTCCGCTTCGGTGACTGGTACAGAAAGGAAATTCGCCCCCACGTGAGCCGCAGTTCGGCGGGCAGTCGCACTCTCATTAAAATCCTGGTGATCAAACGCGACGGTAAACGCGGTCAACTTTCCGTTACCGTGGTTGCTCGCCAAACCAAGTACGGAGGAAGAGTCAACTCCCCCGCTGACGTAACATCCGACCGGCACGTCTGCCCGCATGCGGAGACGCA
Source organism: Pyrinomonadaceae bacterium (assembly GCA_044867735.1). Lineage (GTDB taxonomy): Bacteria > Acidobacteriota > Blastocatellia > Pyrinomonadales > Pyrinomonadaceae > PSRF01. The sequence continues at coordinate 69,639 of JBIOVO010000009.1, forward strand.
CTGCCTCATGCAATAGAGACCTTAAATGGTCAACACAAGCCGCTTCCGAATGGTGGTTGTTCTGCTCGCTCGTGCGCGGATAATTGGCGTCCCAGTAAGAGACAGTGTTCGTAGATCCAGGCCGCGCGGTCAGGTAGTGACCCGCTGGAACCTGTCGTGTCTCCTTGAACAGGCTTCGGTCCTGGTCCACGCAGAGGAAAAGATTCTGAAACATCGATTCGTGGTCCCACTGGACCGGCACGCCCGCGGCAAACAAAGCTTCGACCTCTGAAGCCAGATAAAGAGCGCCCTGGAAACGCGTGTAAAAAAGCGGCTTGATGCCAAAACGATCGCGCGCCGCAAACAGCGTTTCGTTCTTCTCATCCCAGATGGCAAAAGCGAATTCCCCACGCAGATGCTCAAGACATGCTGGACCCATTTCCTCGTAAAGATGCAACGCGATCTCGCTGTCTGAGCGTGTGCTGAATCGATGCCCGCGCTTTTCCAGTTCGTCGCGGAGCCGCTCGAAGTCGTAAAACTCTCCGTTGACCACAATGCGCAAGCTGCCATCTTCGCTCGCGATTGGCTGCGAACCAGTCAACAGGTCGATGATACTGAGCCGGGTATGGCCCAGCCCTATTCGGCCATGCGGCGCGATCCAATGATGTTGCTCATCCGGCCCGCGGTGAGTCAAAGACTGCGTCGCGCGCTGCAACGATTCTGCCGCGATTGGTTTCTCATTTGAAAAAACGGCGACAATGCCGCACATCGGCGTTCCTCAGAAATTCTCGAGATTCATGACTTGCATTTGCGGTTCTCCGCGTTCACAGCGAAAGCTCATAAAGAGCGTCCGGTTTTCCTCGACTAAATTGGCCGCGGAATAGACTCGTTCAAGGGTTGAGTAAATGACCACATGCCCGTCAGGCTGAAACTGTTCACAATGACGCCGGGCAAATCGGTGCTTTAGGCTCGCACGGAGTTCATGCTGTCGTTCGGTGGGGATCCGCATCCAGGTAACGCTGTGCAGGTAAAGCTGAAGCAGGTTGCCACGTGCTGACCGTGGAAATGTTGTGTCCGGTTCGACGTTACGAGCCAGTCTGTCCTCGTCGTACTCATTAATCTCGTAACGAAAGGAATAGTTGCGATCGTCGATCCAGTTAAAGAGTTGATACTGCTGTGCGATGCCCATGCACCACAACAATGAGAAGAAACTCCATTGCAAAGTTTCCAGACCCTCATACTTGAACCGGGCCATGTTGCCGGCAATGGCCGTTGAGCCCTCGCGCGGCGGCTTGCGCCAATGCGGCAGGATCACAGACGTGAGCATTGCCAGCGTCAAGGCACTCACGACGATGAGGGCGACCGCGCCAGAGAGACCGAGACGCACCGGTACGTGCACTGCGTTCGTTACTGATGGTTGACCCCTACGAAGCCAGTCCATTAACTCGCGGCCAAACGGAATCACCAATGCTCCGATGCAAATCAGGTTTGCGAAGGGAATCTTGAGCGTCGCCAATGTGCCGACGTGAAATCCAAGCAGCGCCACGAGCAGCACGTACTTTAAGCGATGTCCCTTTCGGAGAATGAAGATCAGCGGAAACACCGGCTCGAGGATCAGTGCGCCGTAGTTAAAAAACATCAGCACGGGTAAATGCTGAGGCCCCCACAAATCCTGGCTTAGCGAGATAGGTGTCTTGAGGATTACATAGAGCGCAGTGCCGTCGCGCCACATCGGGCTGGTCCATTTCCACAAGCCGGCGATGAGATAGATGAGCGCAAAATTGAAAAGCATGCAGCGGACAGCAGCGCCGGGTACCTTCTGGTATTTCCATCGTTCCCAGGCGCCTTTGCGATCGGCGAGCCAGTCCTGCAATACCAGAGTGCGTCCGACTGGCAGCAGCAGTAACCAGAAGAGCGCCAGATGCACGATGGAGTCGTCAACGTACATCACCAAAAAATTCCAGCGATACGTGCTCACGGCGATCGCGTAGAGGATGGCGGTGAAGAGTTTGACGCGGTAACCAAGCATTACCGGCCAGGTGCAGAGACACGCGATCACGAAGATGGCTTGAAAGAACTTCAGTCCGAGGCCCGGATGAAACAGTCCGATCCGCGTGAACCAGAAAAGGCTCTGACTGAGTTCGTGGTCGATCAATCCGTCGGGCGAGCTGAAGTTGTGAGCATCGAGGAGCGTTTGCAGGAAGTAGATGAAGACGACCAGGCCAACCAGGATTCGAAGAATATCGAGTGGCAGGGCATCCGTCGGTCGCGCCAACCGGTGTCGCAGGCGGAGGAGCGAGGACGGCTGTGCAATTTCCGGCTGCGCAGTGCTGTGGAGGTTATCAGCCACCGTTTCTCACGCTATCGTCGCGGAAGTACGCCCGGCATACACTTTTCTTTCGATACGTCTTTGATTGCGGAGTGAAGCTGCTTTATTCGGTGCGCTGCTTGGGAGGATCGCACCTACCCTTGGACCTGTTCGGCCGCACGATAGTCGGTTTAAGAAGTGACTGTCAATGGCGAAACACGGCCTTGGCAGGCTTTGCACAAAAAGTCGTCGATAGTCCTTTTAGCCTGCGTAGCAGGCGAAAGCATAAAGCCTGGGGCGCAAGCCCCAGGATCGTTCAACGTGCGCCCGGCAGGGCGCTCTTACTAGGGAGTGAAAGTCTCCTGCGAACCCGACAGGGGGAATCGCTAGCCGGACGGCAAGGGTGTCCATCGCGAGGTGGAATCTGAAGGAAGCCGCAGGCAAAG
>JBIOVO010000010.1:0-11826 GCA_044867735.1 Pyrinomonadaceae bacterium
GCAACGTTCACGCCGGGTATCACCGCGCCTGCCTGATCGGTCACTGTTCCGCTGAGCGTTGCGGTGGCGCTTTGTGCCTGAACCACGGCTGACGACGAGTAAGCGAAAAGGATCACAAACAGAAATAGGAGCGGAAGAAAGCCGGCCTTAACAGCCGGCATAAAAAAGGACCAGGTCCTAAAGTCGAAGGAGCGATTGGGGAAGTTACAACGATTGAACCGCGGACAGATGACAGTCCGATACACTTCTGGGCTACTGGGCATGGTCGTTTTTCCTCCTGGGCTAGGGACGGTTCTTTTTAAGGCGAAAAGAACAAGTCAGTTTTAGTATTAATGCTTTCGTCTCCACTGCCTTGGCCCGCGCGACTCAACGAAAAGCACACTTCGCCGCGTCAGATACAGCCCAGCAGTCCGACGGAATCGTTTACTTAAAACATCACAGTTGTTAACGCACCTAAAAGGGGGTAATTGCGGGTAAATCTCTCTCAAATACTAAGAACAACACATCGCTCATTTGTCGTACTGTCCGATGCGCGCAGCAAGCTTCTCAGACGCAGCCAGGGAACGTGCAAACTGCATTGATTTAATTGTTGCATCCGAGCTGTGTGTAGAAATCGTGAACGCTGACCGAATCGCGTCGTTGTTAAAGAGGGTCAGCTTATGAACCCGTTCGACCGCTCGCGCGAGATCGCCATCATTTGCAAGCACGGATTCTTCGTCTACCTGGATCCATGATTGCGAAAAGAAGATCGGCTGGATTTGCTGGCGCAGCAGCGCACTCTCCTTTTCAAGAGCGCTCGCGTGCTGGCTCAACATGTTGAGCCACTTCGCACGCGCATCCGGCGCGAGCGTCTTCATATCCACGTTCGCAAATCGATTCACCAGTCGCTTGAGCTCGATCGCGTGAAACAAGGCGCGGTAAGCGCGATTGACCACTTCTGAAGAGTAAACGCGAATCGCCTCGTCGGTTGGACCAGCCGGATCTCGGCGCGAAAAGTAGCGCCGCAGTTCTTCATCCGCAGCAACCGTGTTAGCGGTTTCCTCTATCTCTTGTACTGAAGTCGATTTGCCTGCCGGCAAGCCTTTCATCGCTTCCGCAACAGTGCGGATGTCGATCGTCACCGCCGGGTTATCGAGCACCGGCGCCAACGCCCTGAGAAATTCATTCTTTCGCTCCTGACTCTCAACAATGCCCTCAACGCGCAGTGACCCACCTGCGCTGCGCGTGAGGGCGACTTGCTCGCTCCGGTCGGCCTTTGCCTGATTGAGCAAGTATGCGACGTCGACCTCCAGTTCTGCGGAAGCTACTGGTGGCGCCGACGTGCTGGGCGAAGGAGGGACACGGCTAGAGGTGAGGTCCCGGAGCGCCCATTCTCCAGGCCTGCCAGGTTCCGCTGTCCCTCCTGTCAGGTCCGATTCGACTTCGAAGATCTTCGGAGCCACCGCTTTCAAGGGCAGTAGTTCGAAGCTCGCCTCGACGAACCGGTATTCGCGTAACTCATTGCCGCGCTGGACCAGCAGAGTCTGTTCGATCGGACGAAGGTCAGACCTACTCAGGGTCAGCGTGGCTTTCAATAACCGGCTCGCGCCGATCGTTCTTGTCTGTTCGTAATTGAGAACGTAAGTGGTCGTGTGTTCCTCGACCTCGGCGAAGCGCGGTTCACTCACAAACGCCCGGTACGATTGCGCCGTGAGCTCCGCTTGCCAGATGTCTTCAAAGTTGAGCAGGAGAGCCTGTGGCGTTTCGACCGCAGGTACCGATCTTGGCTTCGAACCATGATGGTAAACAACGCGCGATCCATCCGGACGTCGCCACGACGCGGCGACGAGTCGATCTGATTCGTCGTAGAGTCGTTGAGTTCCGGCGCCGGTCGTCGGGTTCTTCCAGATCTCGATCTTCCGGCGCGAAACAATCGCGCCTCCCTCGCTCCTTCGCTCTTCGAGATTGATCAGTCGATGCTTAACCGTGTCTGGCGTTTGGTTGCTGGCCAGTTCGGCAGCTTCGGCCTGTTCCAGCAAATTCGTCGCCGAAAGCGTTGGCGCAAGCCGCGACTTGAATACAGAGAAACCAGCGACGATGGCAGCCGAGATCAGGAGGACCAGGAAACCCAAACGCCAGCTGGAAATGATGCCTCTTGATCGCCGGTCGCCCAGCGACGTGAAGAACTGAAGTTCGGAGTCTTCCTGAAGTACGTAACCGGACTCCGAGTTCTTTTTCTGAAACACCGATTTGGCCCACGTTCCAAACCGGGAGATCAGACCACGAGATTCAGTTTCCGAAACTGGACTAGGAACAACAAACAAGGGTGAGGACAGATTTTTTATCTGACTGGTTTCCTCGGACACAACAGCTTCTTCCGAGGCCGGATCTCTGTAAACGATTTGCAGACTCGGGCCATCGTCATTGCGGAAACAAGCCTCGAGGTGTCTGCCCTCGCTTAATTCGACCCATGCCCATTGCTCGCTCTGGGCGCTCTCGGGATCGATACTGAAGAAGAGAAGTTGCACGCCCTGCTCTGACGAGAGCTCAACAAACTCCACAGGCTCGTCGGGCGTCAGGTTGAGGTTCAACTCACTCAACTCCGAACTGACTTTCATCGAGCTGACGAGGAACCCGTTCACCGCGATGCGCAGTTCATGCGGTTTGTGCTCGCGTGTCTCCTGCAACCGTCTTCTAAACTTTTGCGCCAGATCGCCAGGACCTCCACCTGATGTGCCACCAGGTGGCAGATCATCTGGAGGTTCGTCGGAGTGGCTTGGCTCTGCTGGATAGCGGTGCGCTAAAGCCGGAAGGCCCAACACGCTGTTCGCGCGATCGAGACACTGCGGACAACTGACAATATGTGCGAGTTTGCGAGTGGCGAGCCCTTCGGCCTGCCCCTCAGCGTAAAGCTGTGCAAACTCTTCCCGAGGCAGGCACTCACCGCTACAGGACTTGAAGATCATCTGACGCAACTCGAGCATGAGATCGCAGTCCGATCTCAAATATGTGACTTGTCGTTCTGCTTTTGCTTTAGCGTCGACGAATCTCAGACGCCCGGGTTGGTTGATGAACAACTTCGCTTCGCGACGGGCCAGCCGTTGCCACTGGTCAACGCAATCTCGCGAACTCTTGAGAACCTTCGCAATCTCGGTTGGAAAGTAATCGTGAAAGAAACGGAGAATCAGTACACTACCGGCGCGCGACGATTCTTTTCTCGAGCAGGCGTAGAGACAAATCTGATACAGCTCTTCCGACGCCTGCATGCGGCGCGGGGGCTCGATCGCTGACCAGCCGAGCCGAAACGAGTCGTAGTCCGCAACTGAGAGCGCCGTTTCATGCAGGTGTTGCGCCGAGCGACTCATCCGTGAGACGTGCATGTAGCGCAACATTCTTCGCAAGTACCCATCTATATTTTCAATCTCTTCGAGTCGGGTGCGACTGAGCATGAATTGGACAAACGCATCCTGCACGAGATCTTCAGCCGCCTCACGCTGCTGATTGGTCAAGCGCATGGCCCACGCGAGCAGACCTTCATAACGCTGCGTGAACAACTGTTCGCGCTTCTCATCTGGGTGTACTGGCGCTTGGCGCAGATCCAGCATCTTCGTTTCTGGGCTTCCTGGATTTAGTCTCGTCGGGCTTCTCTGGACTGAAACCCGTCGCGGGTCGAACCTGGCACGACCCTTTCAGCAATCAAATGTTGCGTTCCCAATTTCGCGGAAGCGTCATTTCAGAGCTTCTGTCTATATGTCTGTTTTTCTAGCGGAGATCTGAAACAAAAAGTAAGCTAAAGTGAAGAAAATAAGGAGGATGCGAGGCTAACGAAAACACAACAATACTTCCGCACGCTCTATTGAGAGTAAGCATGCGCAAGGCACCAATTAACTACAACTGAATTCTATTCGCGACAGCGATTCAACGAGCGTAAAGGGGAGAGATCAGCCACGCCGAATCGCCATAATCTCCATATTCCTCGCCTCCTGATCCTACACGAACACAGTCCGAGTCACTCAGCAATAGAAGATTTCAATTGTTATGAAAACTAGCGCAGGGGGCTACGAATGCCTGGCACTCACCTCATCAACTAGCGTGAGCGGTAGCAGCCGGACTAATACGTGCCGCGGATGTTACGTCCGCGGCGTAGACCTGTCAATAGATGTGCTCATGTTTTTTCCGGTATTGAAGACAAAACCGGCGTCGTGACATGCGAGCCGTGTCCCATCGGTGTGTTAGAATACTCGGACTCAAACTCAAATTTTCCACGATCACGGACAAATGCAGAACAAGAGTGCGGCACGGCGTCGGATTAGTTAACGTATTTTCGTCGGCTCACCGTGGATAAACGAGAACTCACAATCATCCTCCAGGATCCCTCGACTGCCATGCGTCGTCTTCTTACCGCATGGTGGGACGTACCTATACTCCTTATGCTCGATATCGATTGGGATCGTGGTCCGTTGGTGCTGATCGGATCGTCTGACCGGATGATGTGGCCACTCTTGCCGCCGGGGAGTTTGCTTCAGTTGAATTCGAAAGTCAGGGCGGTAGCGGAAGGAGCCTGGACCGAGTTTGAGAGACCGATCTATCTAATCGAATACAAAGGCAAGTTTCACTGTTGTCACGCACAAAGGCGCGGCGACGCGCTGCGCTTGATTTCACACCTTGAGTCGCCGGCGCCGCCGTCAGTCTCTGTTCCTATTAAAGAAGCCAAAGTACGAGGACAACTGACTCCGATTTTCAAACCACTGCCCACGCGAGGTAGTGCCGCGGGAAGACCCGTGCGAAGAAGATAACAGGAGCAGGGAACAGGAGGTTAGTGGCGCCTGCACCTGCAACCTACTCCTGCCAACCGTCAGTGCGCTGGTACTCTGCTCCGGTGACTTCTATCTACGATCGCTGGGCTATACGCCGCCTCAAGTCTTCGCCACGTTTTGATCGTGGTCAGTGAGTGCGACGGCGCAAACCCCAATCTTTCAGCCTTGATTGCCAAACCTGCATAACTGAGCGTGGTGCCGGTTTGACGTTTCAAACGAATCAGAGTTTTCGGAAGACACTGATTCAGCCGAATTCCCATCGTGTCCATGTGATTCACAAAATCGCGGTCAGGAAAAATAAGCTCGGCCGCGAAAATCTCTGCCCCGATCTCGAGACTCTTATTTAAGTTCGACTGATCGCAGTAGGAAACACCGAGATCGCGATCGCGAAAGAAGTGTTTCAATTCATGTGCGAGGGTGAAAACCATCGGATCCTGCGGCAGCCCTTTCGCAACCATCACAGTCATTCCCAGTTCGTCATTAATGAATGCGCCGCGCAGATTTCTGAATCTATAAGGCCATTCGTCGATCACGATTCCATGCCTGGCGTAGATGCGGTTGAGATCACTGACAAGCACGCGCGGCGAGGTCAATCCGTTTTCCGCGCGTACCTGTCGCGCCAGTAACTTGAGTTCTTCATAGTAGCTTTGCGCGTTCATTTGTGTTTTCCCCCTTTCCTACCAGGCTGAGGTCTGGTCTTTCCCTGATAAATCCCGCGAGCTTTGCGAAACTCAGCATACTTTCGCAACTCTTCCAGATCGGCCGGATGCAACTGCCGTGCGGTCCGCAAGAGCGCCTTGAGATCTTCATCTTCCTCTTCGCCAACCAACTCCGATGGAAGGAACGACATGATCGATACCCCAAAAAAGCGTGAAAGCTTTTCGACATCCTTAAATCCGGGACGATACATGCCTGTCTCCCAGCGGGAGATCGTGTTTGCAGCAACCTTTAACTCCACGGCGAGTGCTTCCTGTGAAAGTCCCTCGCCGTTGTTGTAGTTCACGCGCAGCTCTTTAATTCTTGCTGCGACGTGGTCGAGCAGATCCATTTTCTCTTCTTCTTTCTTCATCCTGAATGAGGACGACATTTAACTAATATCGTTGACAAGTCGGTGGGGCCTGCGTATTATACGCGAGCGGTAAATTAATTCAACGACATTGAGCTTAGCCTCACATGAATAATTTTCTTTTACGCAAACGCGTCTTTCTCGCATCAGTCTCAACTGGTCACACTTCTTACATCCTCGCGGAAGTTGAATCGAGTCGCGGTGGAGAATACAAGTGGGGCCACTGCATGTTGACGATTGCTGATTGTCGGCGACGGATTCAACTCGAGTTTTTTCTTGGCACCGTGCGCGCGCGGCGTGAGAGCTTGCGCAAACTGGATCTGCTTTTGAAAGTGCTCGGTTCCTTTCGCAACGCGCTGATCGCTGAAGCTCAGGCCATCACCGAATATGAGCGTGCCGGGAAACGAACCAAGACCAGGCAGATTTCGACCACAAAGACACCAAGACACAAAGAATGATCCACAGATTACAAAGTTGAATCTGCGTAATCTGTGGATTTGCCCCCTCCGATTTCTCAGTCTTCTCCTTCCTCACACGCGGCCATGAACTTGACATAAAATCCCCGTATTTTGTGACTCATGAATACGGACGTAATTATTATCGGCGCCGGACCGACCGGGCTTTCGCTTGCCTGCCAGCTAATTCGATACGGAATCGATTTCGTCGTCGTGGAGAAGAATGAGAGCTTCACGCCGTTTTCGAAAGCTATAGGCGTTCAAGCCCGCACGCTCGAGATCTATGACCAACTCGGGCTGGCACAGCCGGCGATCGAACGCGGCCAGATCGCCGACAAGTTTCGATTACTCGAGGGTGGCGAAGTGCGTGGTGAAATCCTTCTCGGACAATTCGGTCAGGGATTGAGTGAGTTTCCATACATGCTGATGCTCGAGCAGAGCAAGAATGAGGAACTGCTTTACGAGTATCTGCGGAACCACGGTCGCGAGGTGCTTTGGGAAACCGAGCTGGAGAGCTTCAGCCAAAACGAATCGGGCGTGACGGCGCAAGTGAAGACGATCTCCGGCGAGTCGCAAACGATCCATGGGAAGTATCTGGTCGGATGTGACGGAGCGAGTAGTCTGGTCCGACACGTTCTCGGACTCACGTTTGCGGGCAGCACCTTCGAGCGTTTGTTCTACGTCGCCGATGCACGCGTTGATTGGGAGTTGGCCCACGACGCAATACACGTGGCTTTGGCGCGTGACGTGTTCACGGCTTTCTTTCCGATGAAGGGCGAGCATCGTTACCGCATCGTCGGCACCTTCCCCGAGAGCAAGAACCAGGAAGAGGGCGAGGTCGTGTATGAAGAGATCGAGCGAGAGATTAAGGAACGTTCGAAGATCGCGCTCGAGATTTCTGAGGTCCGCTGGTTCTCGCTCTACAAAGTTCATTCACGACGCGTGAACAAGTTCCGCGAAGGAAGATGCTTCGTTGCCGGCGACGCGGCGCACATTCATAGTCCCGCAGGTGCGCAGGGAATGAACACCGGTATCGGCGATGTCTACAACCTCGCCTGGAAACTTGCTTTTGTTATAAAGGGCCTCGCCAGCGAAAAACTGCTCGATACTTACAATGAAGAACGACTCGCAAACGCCAAGCGGCTACTCGAATCGACCGATCGGATGTTTGAGTTGGCGGCGGGCGACCACTGGCTACTGAGTTTGATTCGCACAACGATCTTTCCACCGGTCGCAAACTTCGTCACCAGCATCGATGCCGTCAAGAAACGACTCTTTCCACTGATCTCGCAAATCGGAATCACCTATCGACGTTTTTCACTGAGCAAACACACTGACGACGAGGCTGACGACGTCAAAGCCGGAGATCGTCTGCCCTACTTTGTCGTTGCCGGCGACAGCTTCTTTCACAGACTCAACAAGCCGAAGTTTCACTTGCTGCTGTTTACAAACGACGGCACGAAACAAGCTTTCTGTGAAGAGTTCGAACGCGAATTGGGCGACCGGGCCGATTGCCTGACGGTGCCGCTGGACGAGCGCGTAAAAGAGATCTTCGAGAAGCAGCAAGAGTTCGTCGTCTTCCTTCGTCCGGATAACCACATCGCATTTGTCTCATCCGAGATCTCGCTGGCGCGGGTGCAAGAGTATCTGGAATCCGTGTAATCTGTGGGACGTTCTATCCACCGACTACACAGATCAAAAACTATGCGGATCACCTGCTTAAGTCTGACTCTATTCTGTTTGCTCTCCGTCAGTTGTTCTTCAAGGAAAGATTCACACACTGCCATACCACCATCACCGGCAGATAGATACGTCGAATCGGTGAACAATGTGTCGGGCGGATTCAGTGTCGATGCGGCTTTGAGTGAGGACAAGAAGCCGTTCACGATCGGTCCTACGCAAGCTTACGCGAGAATAGTCAAGAACTCGGCTGAGCCCTCCAGGAACGATGTGCTGATCGTCCTGGTCGAAAAGCCTCTGTCACGTTTCGCCCTCGCTGTAGCAGACAACTTCGATGTGGAAGAGGGCGCTCGTGACTTGAGAGCCGTGCTTCACAATCGCAACGCGCGCGGTGTTGCGTTCCGGGTTCCGTTGGGCCAGCAAAATGCCGACGTCGACGTGAGGCCTTTTTTCAACGGCAACGATTACGATTTTGGCAATCTGATCGTGCAGATCAAGTCGTCGACGGCGGACAAGATTGAAGGACAGATCACTTCAGACGTCAGTTCGGAACAGGCTGACGTTAACTTCAGCGTAAAGGTCCAGCCGGACGTTTGGACGGGAGGCGCGTTCTATCAACAACCGCCGACGAATCTTTCGCCGGGTCAGGCGAGCGGGGAGTTGATGGTCGACGATCAAACGGTAAAGTTAAACCACGCCTACGCTCGTTTGGTTGAGCTCGACTTATTCGACGAAACCAAGAATGTTTTCAAGGTGTGGCTAACGGAGAAGCCGGTCGACGGGAAATTCTTAGTGGACGACAACTTGAAAAATCTACTGGGAATGAAGCAAAGCGGCAATGTGGTTGTCTTCACTTACACCACGAATGGGCCAGCCGACCGCACTGAACCGAGTGTGTGGCTGGTCGGTGCTGTTCCAGACAATTCGAATGACGTCCAGCCGCGTCAGTTAGCCGATTTGTATGATCAAATTCCCGGCGTCGAGCGAGACTACGTGCGCCACAACCAGGAAGCCATCGAGGGGCGAGTTTATTCAGCGTTTCCTATTAAAGAACAGGATCGCGTCTATAAAGTGGATCTGCTCTTCAATGCCGCCATTCTTCCGCCGGCAGTTTCCGATGGACCAGTAACTGCGAACAATGGCGGCACAGCGTTGCCGGCTGACGGCGGCGACCCGGCAAAAGCATATCTGGCTGCAATGGAGCGGATGAAACCGGCAAAGAATTTCGATCAGAAACTGGCGGTTTGGTTGAGTGTAGTCTCGACGGCTGACGCCGAGAAGATCAAGAGAGATATCGACTCGCTCAGGCCTGAACAGCGCCAGCTCTTATTGGAGGTCTTTGCTCCGCTCGAAGATCTACGGCTTGTTACCGGCTTCATTAAGGATAACAAAGCCACCCTGAGGTTTAGTGGCACAGGGCGCGAGGGGAAAGCAGGAGAGGTCGTCAACATGCATCTCGAAAACGGGCAATGGAAGATCGGTCGGCGCGAGATAAGAGAGGAATAAGAACCATCCACAGATTGCACAGATTTTAATCCGTGTAATTTGTGGACTTCTTTAGTTCCATTTTGAAATCATCCTGAATAAAGGTCAGGCCGCCGTCAGCGTTGAAGACGAGCTTCGCGCCGGCGATCGCGACCGGTTTGAAAGTTCGTTGGTCCAACGGCCACAGACTCATCGGTTGTTGGCCCGCCGGCGTGACGAAGAGACGGCCTTCCTTAATCGAGATCTCGGCCGCAGGCCCGAGCTCGCCTTTGTAACTTCCGACGTACGATTGCAGCGTTTCCAGGTCGATTTCCGGCGGTGAGTTTGCGCCTGCATTTTTAAGTATCTCAACGATCTCAGAGTTCTTGTTGATCGACAAAGCCGCGGCGAGTGCCGCGTTCAGTGTTTCCGTATCCAGATGGCCCACCGCCTTGCGCACGAGTTCGGCTTCACCTTCACTAACGCCACTCATCAACTTTGCAAACGCGCTCTCTTCGCCAAAGGTGATCCAAAACCGGTTCAAGTCGCGGATGATAACTTCGCGCATGCCGTAAAACGTATCGTGTGGACCTTCAACGACATCGACTCGGTCCTTAAGTTGCTGGTAAAGATCGTCAACGCTTTCTGTATAGACATATAGATCCATTTCGCGCCGGTGCTTAGTGCTTGTTTCACCACCTTCGTTGAACATCACCTGGCTTGAACCAAACGACACGATCGCGAAGCCGAGATTTTCACCCGTTTCGTCGGCGTAAGTGGCGACAACCTCGAAGCCGACGCTCTTGTACCACTCGACCGTAGCGCGAACGTCGGGTACGTGGATCATCGGGACGGCTCGGTTTTGCATGAGTTATTTTTCTCACGCAAAGGCGAATGACGCAAAGGAAAACCTGCGGTTGTGCTAGAATGCGCCCACCCAGAAGAACATGTCGACGGCTACGCCCCCTATCGAATCGACCCGCCTTGTCTCGCTTGACGTCTTTCGCGGCATCACCATCGCCGGGATGGTCCTGGTCAACAACCCTGGCACCTGGGAAAGCATCTACTGGCCTTTGCAACACGCAGTCTGGCACGGCTGGACGCCGACGGACCTCGTCTTTCCGTTCTTTGTTTTCATCGTTGGCGTTGCCATACCACTCGCGTTTGCCGCCCGGGTCGAGAGTGGACGCAGCAAGCGCGATCTCTACATCAAGATCATCAAACGGACGGTCATCATCTTTGCGATTGGTCTGTTCCTGAACGGCTTTCCTTATTTTGGACTCGCTGAGTATCGCATTCCCGGCGTGTTGCAACGCATCGCAGTCTGTTACTTCTTCGCGTCGATCATATTTCTGAATACCAAAATCAGAACACAGATCGCTATCACGATCGGATTGCTGCTGGTTTACTGGTTAATGGTGAAGGTTATTCCGGCGCCGGGTTTTGCGGCAGGCGATCTGACGAAAGAAGGCAGTTTGCCTTCGTACATCGATCGCATCGTGTTCGGTAAGCACGTTTGGGCACAGGCGAAGGTTTACGATCCGGAAGGTTTCTTAAGCACGATCCCGGCGCTCGCGACCGCTCTGATCGGAGTGCTCACGGGTTCGTGGCTGCGAACAGAAAAGACGCGCTACGAAAAAGCTGCGGGCATGTTTGTGGTTGGGGCGGTGTGCATTGCGATCGGTTGGGGCTGGAATTCTTTCTTCCCGATCAACAAAGCGCTATGGACCAGCTCGTACGTATTCTTCACCGGCGGACTGGCGCTACAGTTTCTCGCGTTCTGTTACTGGCTGATCGATATCAAAGGCTATCGCAAGTGGGCCAGGCCGTTTGAGGTTTTTGGTCTGAATGCGATCGCGCTTTACGTCGGCGCCGGACTGATGGCGTCGTTGTTTGGCGAGATCAAGGTCGGCGATACGACGCTGGGAAACTGGATTTACGAGAATCTCTTTGCTTCGTGGGCTTCGCCCATCAACGCCTCACTCCTGTTTGCCATCTCGTTTGTGCTCGTTTGGCTGGGATTCATGTGGATCCTCTACAAGCGGCGGATCTTCTTGAAGGTCTGAGTTCTGTTTTAACCACAAAGACACAAAGACACTAAGTTTTTAATCAACTTTGTGTCTTCGTGTCTTTGTGGTTAAAGATTTCGTTTCGCCTCATCAATCAAACGATTGTTGTTTTCGTAACTCAGTTCGTCGACGTGGGATGGTGGATACTGGTGACGCTGGTAAACCGGATAGGCTTCGGTGCGCAGGTGGGCCAGCATGTGATGACCACGCCGCACCGCGCGTTCGTGTCGCAGAGCGGAGATGTCCACTGGCGCGACGACGATACGTTCGCCTGGTCCAGGTGACGCTTCCGCCAG
>JBIOVO010000011.1:0-16735 GCA_044867735.1 Pyrinomonadaceae bacterium
ATCCCATGATGCCGATTCACGATCTCGATCATGAACTCAAACAACGACTCCAGATATTGCACCACTTCTGCCGGCGTTCGCTTCTCCGCAAAACCAGTGAAGTCTCTGATATCAAGAAACATCACACATACGTTCTTGTTTTCACTGCGCAGATCCGGTTTGAGATCGAGCAGCTTGCCCATCACTTCCGGAGAAACGTACTCACCAAAGGTTCGCGAGATCCGGTTTCGTTCTTCGATGACCGAGAAAGAACTGAAAATCCGTTTTCTGATCTGAACCGTCACCAGACCTGTAACCACTCCAGCTAAAACGAGGAGAAAACCTTTAAAGAGATGATGCGGCACGCCCGCGAGAATTGGTTCAATCGACGTACCGGAGGCCTTGCGTATGAAGTAGAGCGCGAGCAGCGAGTACTCCACTCCGGCCACGGCGCCGGTGAAGATGCATAGCCTGACGTTCAGCCGGAGCGCCGATAGCGAAATGAACAATGGATAGATGAACGCAGCCGGAGTAAAAAGCGTGTAGATCGGACCAAGGAAGAACGACCCAATGATCATTCCCGCCGTGGGAATACTGGTTTCAACAAAAGCGCTTAAGTACTTGAGCGCGTTCGGGGGTCTGATCCGTTTCCTGATCAATCGTTCGATGACGATGCGTTCGCCGAGCAGGTAAGTGAGATTGACGCCAAAGACTGTGATGACTGCGAACAAAAACCCACGGAAGTTGCCGTGAAACGCGAGCTGAAATTCTTCAAAGAAGAACAGGACCATCACGAACAGAATCAGTATCGCGCTGATGACTGCTCCGATCAGGATCGTTACGCGCAGCTTGTCGCTCTTCAAGCTCTCGAGCGCAAACTCTTCCTCGAAGGCATCACGGTCTAACGCCGCGCTTTTAAGTTTGCGCAGAGTCATTCCTTTGGGGAGTACTCGCATGGGGTCACCTCAACTAACTCTCTTGGCCGCGCCGCTTTCGAGCCGTTCGCTCGAAACGATCGCTCGCTTGTGCCAGCCTCGACCAATCTCGCCGCCGGGGTCCGCGGCGCTAATTTCAAAAAGATAAAGCTTGCCTTCACGACCGGCATAACGCGCGGTTGCTGTAACTTTCGCACCGGAAGGTGTCGGAGCGGTGTGAGTTATATCGACGGTAACGCCAACAGACAACTCTCCTGGACTAAGCAAGGGCTGTAGCACTCGTGCGGCCGCAATCTCCATCAGCCCGATCATCCTTGCGGTCGCGAACACTTTGGGAAATGCGTCGCCCATCTCGATGGGCAACGCACTCGCCAGGTGCTCTGGTCCAACCAATACTTCTGCGGTCGCCGTGGCGTTTAGTTCCAATTCCTCTTCAGTTGCCATTTGCTTTCCTTTACGTCTCTAGTTACCGCAAACACGAGACCATAGGATATAGGAGAGCTAAGTCGTTGTGAATGAAGGAGGAACGGTAGGTTCTTTGGGAATTGTCATTTGCGTCTTGGACGCCAAATACAGCATCGAACGCCAAATACCGCTTCGAAAACCGTCTCGCGCAAAGGCGCAAAGGCGCAAAGTTCAGACCTCCGGTTACTGAAGGTCTGAACTTTGCGGCTTTGCGCCTTTGCGCGAGAAATTCTTAATCGCCGGCGGGACTCTCGCTGAGCGTCGGCTTCCGAGAGCGCCGTGACCGGAAGAACGAAGTCCGATCAAGGACCTTCTCCTGAAACTCCTCGAGATAGAGGTACAGCACCGGCGTGATATACAGCGTGATGAATTGCGAAACGATCAACCCGCCAACCACCACCAACCCCAGCGGCCGCCGCGACGATCCATCCGCCCCATAACCAAGCGCGATCGGCACGGCGCCAAACACCGCCGCCAGCGTCGTCATCAGAATCGGACGGAAACGATCCATGCTCGCATCGTGAATCGCCTTGTCTGCCGCCTCGCCGGCCTCCACGCGATGCCGAGCGAAGTCAACGATCATGATGCCGTTCTTCTTCACGATACCCATCAACATGAACATGCCGACAAACGCGTACAGCGACGCTTCCGCGCCAAATACGATCAGTGTCAGGAGACCACCGACGAGCGCGGTCGGCAGAGTTGAAAGCACCGTCAACGGATGCACGTAACTCTCGTAAAGTATCGCGAGGATCACGTACATCACGAAGACGGCGAGACCCATCAGGATGGTCAAACTCCTCACCGTTCGACTAAACGTCTGCGCCTCACCCTGTAACTCAGCACGAATGTTGGACGGCACAATTTCAGCCGCCGACTTCTCGATGAAGTTCGTGGCATCGCCCAGCGCCACACCCGGTTTCAGGTTGAAGAAGAGCGACATGCTCGTGAACTGGTTCAAGTGATTGACTGTCTGCGGGCCAAGCACAGGCTTCCACGAAACCAACTCACTCAACGGCACCAGACGCCGCCCATCATCCGACTTTATATAAAGGAGCGACAGGTCCTCGGGATTCGCGCGCACTGAATCGTCCAGCTCGAGAATTACCTGATACTGATCTTCCGGCTTCTTGATCAGGTAGACGTAGTTTTGCGAGAAGGCATTCCGCAATAAGGTCAGGATTCGCGCCTCAGAAACCCCGTACGTCTTCGCTTCATCACGCTTGAGGTCGATGTTCAGGTTGGGCGTGTTGTTGTAGAGGTCTGACGAGACTGTTAAGAACCCATCATAGCTCATCAACTTGCCCATCAGTTTCTGGCCCACCTGGTAAACCTCATCGGGATTGGCGCCGGAAACGGTGAACGCATATTGCCCCTGGTTCTGATTCGTCACGCCGGTGCTGATCTCAAGCACTGGAAACGGACGCAGAAAAGTCATGATACCGGGAATGGTGTTGAGCTTACCCATCAACTCCGCGGTTACTTCGGCTATGGGTTTGCGCTCGCCGGGTTCACCAATAGAAGTGAACGTGATGCCCTGGTTGGATGCAAGAAAACCCGTCGCGCCCGTCATCGTAAAGTCGTTGACGATGTTGGGATCCTGCTGAAGCAGCTTGTCGACTTTGTCCTGATAGTCGCGCATCTGCTGCGGCGAAGAGCCTTCCTTTGCGATAAACGCGCCGAAGATCACACCGCTGTCACCCGGAGGCAGGAAGGTCTTTGGCACCAGCATGAACAACCAGATTGTCCCCGCCAAACAGATGACCCAGATTACGGGTGAGAGCCAGCGATGACGCAGGAACCACCACAACGATCCCCCGTAAACACGGAGCACTCGTTGTTCGATGCCGCCGATCACGCGTTCCATCCACGTCTTCTTTATGCCGTGGCCGCGTTCCTTCAACAGGCGCGCGCACATCAGTGGCGTGAGTGTCAGAGACACCAACCCGGACGCAAGAATCGCGATCACGATGGTGATGGCAAACTCACGGAAGATTCGTCCAACCAGGCCGGTCATGAAGACGAGCGGGATGAACACCGCCGCGAGCGAGATCGTCATCGACACGATCGTAAAACTGATCTCTTTCGCACTGTTGATAGAAGCTTCAAACGGGTTCTCACCACGTTCGATCCGGCGCACAGTGTTCTCAAGGAACACAATCGCATCGTCAACCAGAAAACCGATTGCGAGTGTGAGCGCCATCAGCGAAAGGTTGTCGAGACTGTAACCAATCAGGTTCATCGCGATGAACGTGATCAGCAGCGATAGCGGCAGAGCAACCACCGGTATCAGTGTGTCTGTGACTCTGCCCAGGAATGCAAAGATCACCATCACGACCAGCCCGAACGCGATCATGAGTGTTACTTGAACGTCGGTAACCGAGTGGACGATGCTGGCCGAGCGATCGTAAATCGGCAGAATGCGGATCGAGCCCGGCAGCTCCGCCTGGACCTGCGGCACGATTTGATGAATCGACTTCGAAACTTCGACTGCGTTGGCTCCGGCGCGTCGATTAACGGCGACGATCACAGTCGCGGTCGGCACCGGATTATCACGCACCCAGAAACGCATGTTGACGCGTTCGTCCTGCACGGAGTCTTTCACGGTGGCGACGTCGCGCAGGTAGATCGGGGCGTTGTTTGTGCCGCCCACAATCAGATTTCCGTATTGCTCGGCGTTTTCGAGTTGGCCACGCGGCCGGAGGATTGCGGTTTGCGAAGCACTATCCAACTGTCCCGCGCCAGTGTAGCTCGTTCCGTTCTTGATTGCTTCGCTGAGGTCGTCGATCGAGATCCCGCGCGCCCACATCTCCTTTGGGTTTGCTTTAATGCGGATCGCCGACTTGGTGCCGTAGACGTTAACTTGCGACACGCCGGGCAGAATGCTGAGTCGCTGACCGACCTGAGTACTCGCATAGTCATACAACTGGCCCGGTGTGACCGAGTTACTGACCATCGCGATGTACATGATCGGCTGATCGTTTGGATTCGTTTTTGAATACGTCGGCGGCGAGGGAAGATCCGCTGGAAGACTACCCGTGGCTTGAGAGATCGCAGTCTGTACGTCGGTCGCAGCCGCGTCGATGTTCTTATCGAGCGAGAATTGCAGCGTGAGAGTTGCAACACCCTGCGTGCTTTGTGATGTCACTACTTCCAGTCCATTGATCTGCATGAACTGGCGTTCGAGCGGCGTGGCGATGTTGTTTGCGATCGTGTCCGGACTCGCGCCCGGATAACCAACCACTACCTGGATCACCGGATAGTCGACCGCCGGAAGGTCGTTTACGGGGAGTTGAAAATAGCTCATCACCCCGAAAAGGATCACCGACAGTGTCAACACCGCCGTCATTACCGGCCGGCGTATGAATGGCTCTGACAAATTCATGACTTTGATCCACTTGTTGCTGTCGCCGGGGTTGCTTCCTGAGGTCTTTCCGCCACTGGGCCACCTGGTGTGACGCCGAGTTGTCCGTCGACGACGACCTTCTCTCCCGCAGCCACACCCTTCTCAACCACGATCAGATCTCCTTGCCGTTGGCCGAGCGAAACCTGCCGCTGTTCAGCGGTGGAGTCAGCCTTCACGACGTAAACATACGATCCGTTCGCAGACATTTGTGGTGCAGTGGACGGAACTAAAACCGCGCCGCGGAGCATACCGAGAACCAGGCGGACATTGACGAAGCGACCCGGCCAAAATTGGTGATTGGGATTGGGAATCGTCGCACGAAGTGTGACCTGACCAGTTTCCGTTTGGACCGCGTTATCAACAAACGTCAGGGTCCCGGGAACGGGTAGGTCGGTAGAGTCAGGCAAACGAACTTCAGCGGTCAGAGAGCCTGCTCGCATCTGTTCCTGCACAGTCGTCAGATTATTCTGGGAGATCGTAAAGTCGGCATAGATGGGATCCAGCCGTTCGATCACCAGCAAAGCGTTACTCGACGTGCCATTCGATTCAGAGTTGCTCGGACCACCCGGATTGACGACGTTTCCGATGTCTACCAGTCGCTGTCCCGCGCGTCCATCGATTGGCGAATGGATGAAGCAGTAACTTAGTTGGACTTTCGCCGTCTCGATGGCGGCGTTATCAACCTTGATCGTCTCATCCGCACTGCGAACCGCGGCGCGCGCGGCCTCGGTGTTTGCTTTGAGCGTGTCGTAGTCGGCACGCAATTGCTGGTATTGCTCGCTTGGGACAACTCCCTGCTCAACTAGCGTGCGATATCGCTCTACCTGGGTTAGTCCCCATTTTTCGCGCGCGACCTCACGGGCGAGATTAGCCTCGGCCTGCTTTTTCAACGCCGCGTCTTTGGAAAGATTCGCCTGGGTCTGTTTTAGATTGGCTTCAAAGGGTCGGGGATCGATAGTGAAGAGCAGTTGACCTTTTCTGACGTTGGCGCCGTCATTGAAGTGGATCTTGTTTATGCGGCCCGAGACCTGGGGCTGAATCGCGACCGTTTCGCGAGCGACTATCCGGCCGAGCGCGTCCATGTAGTGAGCCACGTCCTGGGACACTGCCGTGCTCACGACCACTGGGGCCGGGGGACGCGCAAAACTCTGTTGCGCCTGGTTCGCACAACCGGAGAGAACCGCGCAGAGTCCACCGAGCACCACAAAAATTCGCAGACGATAAGACAAGCTTTTCTCGCATTTCATAGAGTTTTTCCTTAGCTCATCCAGCGTCCACCTGGAGACAACTGAATTAACGAGTTTGGTCTCGTTACGATAGCGCGCAGACTTTTGTTGCGCAACCATACCCACAAGCGGGGTAGGTTGTGTTAAGTGGAAGTAAAAATTTGTTAAGAATTGTGAACACGGATCTCCGCGGATAAAAATCCGGATTCAATCCGTGTCATCCGTGGTTCAGAATTCATCGAGAATCCGCGTTATTCGCCGACATGAGAGACAGGGTAGAGACTAATCAGGATTTCTTCTTCCCAAAGATTTGCGAATAAGAACTCCCTCAGGCCAGCGCAATATGACAGCACTTCCGCTCGGTCGTTTAACTGCTCCCAGTCCATTGAAAAGTCAGAATAAACGATGCTCACACGATCATCGATGACCTCATCGGTGCGGGAAAGGTAATACCCACCGGCGTTCTCGTTGACGGTGCAACCTCCACGCAAGTGCGTGAACTCTTCAATTAACCAGGTTAGCGAGTCTTGATATGAGGGTTCGTAACGAATCGGAAAATAAACTTCAACGCGAATCCTTGGTGCGAAGCTTGGCAAGGCGCTTCTTTCTCCATTCTGAGATGCCCTTTAACCGGCGGCGGAACTCGGCATCCGTGAGGTCAGCCTTCGCTGGTTTTTTTGTAGTTGGGGGTTGAGGCACAACTTGGTACTTGGTCTTCATTATGGATAGAAGATACCACGGATCTCCGCGGATAAAAATCCGGATTCAATCCGTGTCATCCGTGGTTCAAAGTTCGTCGAGCATCTTTGGTCAAAAGAGGATTAGAAGAAAATCTCACGCAAAGGCGCAAAGACGCAAAGTTATGACCTTCGGCTGCCCGTAGGGGTCAGAACTTTGCGACTTTGCGCCTTTGCGTGAGATTTTTTAAAAAGATCAGAGATCGTCGAGGAGGTTGATCAGATGCGGGGCTTTGGCGTCGACGATCGCGACCTTCTTGGCGAAATTCTTGTTGGCGGCGAAGAAGGCGGCGAGGCTGTTTTTCTTCGCGGACCAGTCTGGTCTGACTTTCTTCGATTTTCGCGCCTTTTCCTTTGCCTGTTCCTTCTGCCAGTCCTTCTCGCGTTCGACGTCGATCTCGTCGATCGGGTAGGTTAAGTGAACTGTGTAGTTCTCGTCGCCTCTTTCAGCCAACAACATCTCCAGCGTCTCGCGTTCCGGGTTGCCGTGTTCGCCGTTCCCTGAAAAAACATAGTGATCCGCCGTGATGCGATTGAAAAAGATGCGCTCGACGTTGCGATTGCTCCCGTGATGAGGTCCTTTGAGAATATCGACGTGCATTTTGCTCTTGCCGTCCGGTTTCAGGAGGCCAACCAGCTCCAGCCCCTGGAGAATCTTGTCCCCGCGCGCATCGCCGGTGAACAAGATGCTCTTCTTTCCGACTTCGGCCAGCACCACAATGCTCGAAAGGTTTGCAACAGACGTGTCCGTGAAAGACGCCAGCGCGCCCGCCGTTCCCTTCTCTTTTTCTTTCTTTTTGAGGAAGGCATCATGATCCCTCTGAAGCAGGACCACTTCATCGTTCATCGGCCCCACGACCGTGAACCTCAGCCCCTTCTTCATCGCGATCTTCTTACCCTTCTTCCGCGCCAGCACCAGCTTGCCGGAGAATTCCGGATTGATGGAGAGACTTAGCCCTCGAGTATCGTCTCGCAGACGAAATCCCTGCGCCACACTCGCTAGCACTTTGGCTGCATCCGGATCAAGACCGTCCACTTCGGCCTCACCGGAAAGCGACGCGGTTCCAAATTGAGCCGTCACGGCCGCGGTCAGTTCCTTCGGATTGTTGCCGATGATGTCGTCAAACGTGTTATGCCAGACGCCATCTATTCTTAGCGCAAGCGGTCGTTTTGCGGCTTTCGCATCGAGCAGCTCTTTAGTCAGCTCGAGTACGCCCTTGATGTGATCGTCGTCTATATGACTGACCATCAACAGATCCACTGGCAGCGGAGCGTTGGCCGCGAGCCCACGTGACTTGCGTATCTCGTCCAACCGAGGTTTGAGGAATGGTTTGTAGACCTGCGATGGGCCACCGTCGATCAACATCAAACCTGGTTCTTCCTTTGAACCGTAGTGAAGGATGAGGCAGTCGCCCTTTTTGGCGCGCCTTACGTCGAGTGTGAAAAACATGAGTCTCCTCCTCAGATACTTTGAAAAGCGCGCAGCACGTCAAGCATGCCGTGCCCTTGAAAACTCCGCTCACGACCAAGATCCGTCGCGCTCTCACAAAGGATTCGCTTGATCCTTTGCGGTTCGCCGATCATCTCATCGTAGCGGGCCATCAACATCGCCGCCGCTCCGCTCACGTGCGGCGCCGCCATGCTCGTTCCATCGAGCTCGCCCCATTCGTTGTTCGGCAAGCACGACTCGATTCGTTCCCCAGGCGCAACCAGGTCCGGCTTCAAGCGACCATCGCCCGTTGGACCACGACTGGAAAAGAAACTCACGCCGTAGGTATGCGGCTTGTTTCTGTGAGTCGCGCCGACGGTGATCACGCCGTCGGCGTTACCGGGATCGGTGACACTGAAAGCGGTGTAACCTTCGTAAGAACCGTCTTTGGTTTCAAACCGCTGATATCCGAGATTTCCAGCCGCCGCAACCACGACCACACCGCTTTCGACGAGCCGTTCACTCTCATTGCATATCGGCGTGCGCCCACACGCGAAGTTACGAACGTCGTGTGGAATCGACAGGCTGAGATTGGCGCCGTGAATGCTGAGATACGTGTTGCGTTCGTTCAGGTAACGAAGGTATTGCAGCGCGGCGATGATCGCGAATTCAGTATTTTCCAGAGTCTGCGCGAGCACACGGAAGTCGTACAAGTTAATGTCCGGACACATTCCATCGAAGAACGTCGAGTCCTCAGATCCCGCCGCGCCGATGATCCCGGCGACGTGTGTGCCGTGTCCGCCTTTGGGTGGCGTGGTGGGATCGACCGTGATGAACTCCTCGACCAGTTCCCAGTGAATCGGCCGATCGTTCCTTGCATCTTCGGCCAGTGCGACGAGGATCTCTTTCGCCCTGCCGATGGTGATCTTGCGGCCCTTTCTTAACTCAGTCAGCCGATCTTTGAATGCCTGCGTTGCCTCAACACTCTGCCCGAGGCTTACGATCTCCCTAATATTAGTGAAGTCAAACGCCTTTTGGATTCGGCTCGAGCCGTCCTTGGCCTTGAACGCCGGGTGGGTACCGTCGATTCCCGAATCCACGACGGCCCACGTGATCTTGTCGCACTTCACATTAAACAGCGTTCGCGCTGCATCGCCTTTGACCGACGGAACCGATCGCTCCAGCGCCAGCATTGCTTTGCGATTGAGCGACACTTGCCAGACTTTTGGTTCAACTTTTTCGGAGCCAAGGTTTGGATCGCTCAGAATCGGTTTAAAAACATCGCGCAGACACTTGGCAACCGGATCGGGTGTTCTTAGTTTCGCCAATGCTTCGCCGATACCGAGCGACGTATTCTTCTTCTTGTTCTCGAGCGCCGTCCAGAAAATGATGCCCGCAAGCGTGATGTAGCGATCGAGAGCCGTGAAACCAGCGAACACACCCGGGTTCTCAAAGACGTCGTCGTCCTCGGTCCTGGCCCACTTGATAACTATGCCGACTTTCTCTTTCAGCCGGTCAGTATTGACGTACAGTTTCAGCCCTTCCTGAATCTTCCTGTCGTTCCACCACTGCGTCATCGGCACGAGTACGCGCAGCAGTTCTTCAAAGAAGAGCCGCCCGGCGACAAGGCCTTGCAGGTAGGCGACGTAAGCCTCCTGGTCCTTCCGGCGTTTGATTTTCAGTTCGCGAATCTTTTCGGCGATTTCCACCGCCACTGGACCAGCAGGACGTGACTTGTGTGGCGTGATAAGCAGGTCGATCGCTTCGTGCGGCTTCAGCGCGTAAGCAACCCAGACGTCGCCGAGTACCGGCGAATCCTGTAACTGACGGCGATCGTTCGTCGGACCAAGCAAAACCAACTCAACGAGGGCGCGCGAAGAAACGGGCATGATTCAACCTCTACCGGAGCTGTGAAGGCATCGATGGCGCCGGAATTTAACCACAAAGGCACAAAGACACCAAGGTTTAAGATTCAACTTTGTGTCTTTGTGTCTTTGTGGTTGGGAACAAACATCCGGTACCGGAGCGTCGCGGTGAATGAGGCGCTACGGCGACGAGAGATTGGCACTCGCATACCGCTCTCGAGCACGGCAACGAAAGCGCCGGAGCGAGTGCGTGCGAGTTCGCGAACCGCGTCGAGCCGCACCAGCGCGCGGCGATGGGCGCGGATGAAGCCGTGCTTCCGCGCGCGTTCCTCGAGCAGTTGCAGTGATTCGCGCAGGAAATAGCTACGCGTGCCGACCCACAACTGCGTGTAATTCCCTGCCGCCTCGATCCAATCGATCTCGTTCAGGTGTAAGACAGTCGCGCCACGGGAGGTTGTAACCACGATCTTCTCGTCGGGTGCGGGCGTCGATTTCGATTGGAGACGGCGCATCAACCGTTTCATGGTCGTCGCGAACCGTGCTTCGCTGACTGGTTTCACCAGATAGTCGAGTGCTTCAGTTTCAAAAGCCTTGATCGCAAACTGGTCGAACGCAGTGAGAAACACGACCGCCGGCATTCGTTCGACAGTTTGTCGCTTAATGACTTCAAAGCCGTCGATGCCCGGCATTTGAATGTCGAGGAAGACAACGTCAGGCGCCGACGTGTTGAGCGCCTGCAAGACTTCTGCGCCGTTGCGACATTCTCCGGCAACAGCAAACTCAGGGAAATCCGCCAGGAGTTGCCGCACACCACGACGCGCCGCGGGTTCGTCGTCAGCAATCAACGCTTTCCACTTAGCTTGCTTCACCGTTTGGCTCCGGGCGCAGGTCGCGATACGGGATTCTGAGTGTTGCGATTGTACCGCCTTCCGGACGGCGCGCGATTTCGAGCGAGGCCTTGTCTCCGTAGAGCGCGCGCAGACGTTCGCGCGTGTTGTCGATACCGTGGCCGGGCGGAATCTCTGCGCCTGGATCGATTCCGACGCCGTCGTCGACGACTGTGAGTTCAAGAAACTCTTCGACGCGAGCCGCGGTCACGATCAATAGGCCAGCATCAGGATGCCGGGCGATGCCGTGACGGATCGCGTTCTCGACCAGATGCTGTAAAGCGAAACTCGGCATAGCCGCAGACAATAGCGAATCAGGAATCCTGAACTCCGGCCGCAGTCGATCCGAGAAGCGCGCCTGTTCGATCGCGACGTACTGCCGGACGAGTTCGAGTTCTTCCCCAAGTGTCACTTCATTCGCACGATGACGGCTGAGCGTTCGTCGTAACAGCTCGCTCAGGTGTTCGACTATACGCACTGCGCCGCGCTGGTCGTTGTCGCGAACAAGCACTGCGATGGTGTTGAGCGTGTTGAAAAGAAAGTGCGGATTGAGTTGTGCTTGCAGCGCCGCAAAGCGAGCGTTTGAAAGTTGTTCAGACAGTCGCGCCACCTGTACTTCACGTTCGCGCGCTTCGATGAAATAGCGCGTGGCGTGTTCGATTCCAACCATGCACAGGTAAACGGCCGCGCCGAATGGCAACGTGGTGAAGACCCAGCTCAACCATTCGACTCCAAGCCTTCGCCAGAAAAAAGCGGCTCCGTTCTGCATTGCTTCGTGAAGGATCTGCGGCGCAAAGATCTGGATTAATACGACACGGAATATTTGTCCAACCGTAGCCCAGGCAACACAGAACAAAACCGCAAACAGAAAATGCAGGATCAGACGACGAATGCTAACCGGTCGTCCCAGCGGCCATCTTTTTGAGACAGCGAACACGCCCGGCGTCAGAAATGCGTAGAGGAACCAGTCGCCGCCTTGAAACAACAGCTCACGTGCGTCCGCCGGATCCCAACCTTGTAAGTGAGTTTGTGCAATTCGGTTGATGACGGCAAACACCGCCGGCAGTAGCCAGGCAGCGGAGACGATCATCCAGGGACGTAGACGCGGCAATCGCACGCGCATCACAGTATCGCTGGTCCAGCACTCGCGCAATACTCTTGATCGATCGAATACCGTTCACGTCAGCACATGCGCCGCTCGCGTATTTATTGTTGTCGGAATGCAGTTCACCACCTAGGATGCCGAGAAAAGGCGCTAATGAATTATCGGAGGTGATGAAATGTCTGTGAAGACTCTTATCGTTGCGATTGCGTCGTTCGCTCTTGGCGCAGCTCTGTTTAGTGCGGCGACGCCTGTTTCAAGTTCCACCACGAACACCGATCGCGCAGCCGACGGCGCTGCCATCCGCGCGCATATTGAAAGCATTTTTCAGGCGTTCATCGACGGCGACATACAGAAGATCCATGCCACGCACTCGGAAGACTGGCGCGGCATCCTCGAAGGCTCCAGTGCGCCAATCAAAGGAATCGACGAGTACATGCACGCCAATGGCATCGAGTGGCCGAGACCTGCTAATGCTCCCAAACTCACGCCCTACTATCCTCCGGGGACGACTTACAAAATCGACGACTTCGACGTGCATTTCTATAGTCCGGAGTTGGCGGTGGTAAATTTCTTCGGCGGCTTCGAAGGAAAGTCCGGCAATACCACTACGACGCTGCGACGCTTCCGCATCATGGATGTTTACGCAAAACGAAAAGGAAACTGGATCCAGGTTGCGTCGCACACTGTGGTCGATCCGGAATGGCGTATGGAACAGATGTCAAAACCGAGAGAGAGCAACGCCGAGAACCGCGCACGAATACTCGAGAAACGTGACGCAGTTTGGAAGGCGTGGTTCGCGAACGATCGGCCCACGTTGGAGAAGCTGATTCCGGAAGAGGCAATCGCGATCAATGATGGCGACAATGATTGGGCCAATCGCGCAAAGATCTTCGCGGACGCCAAGAGTTTTGCTGATAGTGGCGGGAAACTGGTGAGGTTAGAGTTTCCGAAAACGGAGATGCAGGTTTACGGCAACACAGTCCTCATTTACACGACGTACGTGTATGAGATCGAAGCGAATGGGAAACGTTCGACTTCAACGGGCCGAGCGACGGAGATGTTTGTGTGGCGTGGAGAGGAATTGGTGAATGTCGGCTGGCATCTCTCTTCGCAGAAATAAAACGAACACAGATTAGACGGATAAAATCCGGATTTTAAATCCGTGTAATCCGTGTTCACTTTATGGTGATCGTCATTGAGTATGTGCCGCCTTTTTCGTCGCCCTCGACCAGGATCGTGTAGTCGCCAGTTTCTGGTAACGGGCCGGACCAGCTTCGGGTGTTATCCGCGAGCAAGTGGGATTTTGAATTCATGAGCATGAACTTGACGGATTGGCGTGCTGAGGTGAGTTGTACAGTCATCACTTGTCCCGCGCGTGCGCCGACAAGGTAAGTGTCCGGTAAGGTGATCGATGCCCTACCTTGGACCGTGGTCGATGACATGCCACGTTTGAATTGCACGCGTCGATAAGAAGGTTTGCTGGCTCCGGTTTCGGCCTCAACCATCCTCGAACTAGTCTCGCGATATTTCTTACCATCAAATTTGTAAATGCTGCTCGAGTAGGTGGCGGCGTTGTTACGTGCATCGACACGCAAGTCCCGAAAACCATTGCTATACGTCTTTAGTAGCTCGAGTCCCATTCCAGACGCGTCCTCGAGAATCAAGTCGTAACCGTCGGCAGTTTTGCGATAGAGATAGATCGAGCAGTTGACCATACCGCACGCGCACGCGCCAGTTGGTCCGACTTCATACTCCGGAACGCCATCGCGATTCAGATCAACTTCTTCAACAGAGGTCAGTTCTTCAGCCGCGCGAGATCCGTTAGGTTCCTGTTCTACACATTCGCGGAATTCCCGATCCTCGGCAAGGAGCTGCATGAACAGCTTGCTCTTAACTTCCTTTGACGCGGTTCGCCTCTGCACAGCCGGAGTTAGACAAACACAAAGCGCCAGCCAACACAACAACATGTAAAAGCGGAGTCTATTCACTTGACCGTCACCTCAATAGGCGAGCGCCGGCGTTCTCCGAATTGATCCAGGTATTTCTGCCAGGCATCTGCCGACGTGATCTTTCCAGCGCGATCCCACGCGAAACCGGCCCAGTAGGAAACCGGAAACACATGCCGAGGCTTTAACAGCAAAAGATGGTTCAACTTGTCTTCAGTCACACTATCAAAATCACTTTGATTGACGACGATCCCGAGACCCTGCATGCCGAGGTTCTGGGCCATCGGTTCCCAAACCGCCAACCAGCCGCGTTCGGCGTTGAGCTGCTTCTGGGCGTCCTTTATCTTCTTCAGCCCGATCGCAACTGCGAGTTGTTCTGTCCCTTTCGGCGTTATATACAAAGGCTGGAAGTGGTTTAGTTGACTGCCCGCGTCGAGCGACACGCGCAACACCTGAGAAACCATCACACCGTTCACGTCGAACGGTTCGTACATCAGTTCGAACATTACCCGGATCGGACCATTCGTAAGCACACGAGAACTGACGAAGTTCGTTGGAATGACGAGCTGGCTATTGGCCCAGATCCCGCTGCCACCGACGCCGCGAGTTGGGCCGGCAGAATACACATCCGCGCCTTCGCCGAGATCGACGTGGTAGTTATCGACCATGTACCAATCGTTGATCACCATCTTCTCGGTGCGCTTCGACCAGATATCGATCGCGCTGCTGGTTAACGGTTCACCTTTCCAGGTGATGAGCGCTTTGCCATACGTCCTGTGCCCGACGCGATCGTTCTCCCACGCAAAATCGTCGAAACGCTCACGCACAAAACGTCCGTATGCACGAAAATCCTTTTTCTCGTAGACCCGCTTTGCCCCCGCCGTTACCACGAAAGTCTTCGTCTCGTTTGGCGCGAAGTCAGCCTGGAAAATAAGTTGATCCGGTTTATGATAGTCGTCGTAGTCAGTGTCAACCGACTGACTCAGCACTTCCTTGCCGGAACTATCATGCACGTGAAGCTTCCCGAGATCTTTCTCAGTGAGCGACGCGAGCTGCTGGAGATTCAATTCGATAGTTTCGCCAGGACGCGCGATGTTAAGTTTGTTAACTGCTGTAACCGTTAACTGCGTTTGCGAATTGGCTTGACCAAACACAGTTAAGACTACGAGAACAAGGGGTAACAGAGTGGCCTTCATTACCAACTCCTCGGCGGGGTTCAGAACGAGCGGCGCGATTCTACAACACTCCGTTCGAGGTGCATCCGAAAAATCTCTGACTTAAACTAAACCCATGCAAAAACTCGATCCCGATTATCTCAGTGCCCTTAATATCGCTTTTAACAGCGCGATCTTTCATCTCGAACACCTCGACGAATCGTCGGTTGCTGCAACTCGAAACGTGGCAGAGTTGCGCGAACAATTGGACAAACCACTTGCGAAGAACGGATTGCCTGCGCAACAGGTGATCGAAGAACTCGCGCGTGACGTGCAAGGTGGATTGCTCGGTTCTGCCGGCGGAAGGTTCTTCGGTTGGGTTATCGGTGGCGCGGTTCCGGCCGCGGTCGCTGCCGATTGGCTCACCTCTGCGTGGCAGCAGAACGCCGGTCTCTATGCTTGTTCACCGGCGGCAGGCGTTGTCGAAGAGAATGTCGGCCGTTGGTTGAAAGATATTCTCGGTTTGCCAGAGCAAGCGAGTTTCGCACTCGTGACCGGTTGCCAGATGGCGCACGTCACGTGCCTCGCCGCCGCTCGTCATGCGTTGCTGAAGAAACAGGATTGGGATGTTGAGACTCAGGGACTCTACGGCGCGCCGCCGATCCGGATCCTGACGAGCAACGCGCGTCACGGATCATTCGAACGAGCCGTGCGTCTACTAGGATTTGGAACCTCGAATATTAAAGTGCTCGCCACCGACGATCAGAGCAGACTCATTCCCGAAGCACTCGAAGAAGAGTTGAAAAACAATCCCGATGGTCCAACGCTAGTGTTGCTGCAAGCCGGCGACATCAACATCGGTGCGTATGATTCGTTTGAAGCACTGATTCCGATTGCGAAGCGATACGGCGCGTGGGTGCACGTCGATGGCGCGTTTGGTTTGTGGGCGGCGGCGAGTCCGACGCTGCGGCATTTCGTGAAGGGAGTCGAAGCGGCCGACTCGTGGGCCACCGATGGACACAAGTGGTTGAACGTACCTTTCGATTCCGGTTTTGCGTTTGTCGCTGACGCTGAATCGCATCGTGCGTCGCTGTCGTTGCGGGCTGTTTATCTCACACACGCGTCGGACGCGCGCGATCAGATGGACTGGAATCCCGAATGGTCACGACGCGCACGCGCCTTTCCGGCGTATGCTGCGTTACGGCAACTCGGGCGGGATGGTGTGGGGGAGATAATCGAACGGTGCTGCCGGCATGCGGCTGCGATTGTGGATGGAATCGGAGAGTTGAAAGGCGCCGAGGCTCTCTGGCGGCCCTCGATCAATCAGGGTCTGGTCCGGTTTCTCGACCCGCGGCCGGATGCAACTGAAGAAGATCACGATCGAAGGACGGACGAAGTCATCGCAGAGATCCTGAAAACCGGCGAAGCGTTTTTTGGTGGCACAACCTGGCGCGGCCGCCGCGCAATGCGCGTGAGTGTGTGCAACTGGCAAACGTCGGAAGCCGACGTCCAGCGCGTGATACGAGCAGTGGCGGGTGTGTTGAAGTAGTCGGGTGGCCACGGAGGGCCACCCCTACAGATCAAATGAGCTCTTCCAATTA
>JBIOVO010000012.1:0-2468 GCA_044867735.1 Pyrinomonadaceae bacterium
ACTGCACTCGATGTCGTGGAACACCTGGACGACGACGTTGCCGGACTGCGTGAGATGCGAAGAGTCTTACGTCGCGACGGACGTCTCCTATTGTTTGTGCCGGCGTTTATGTTCCTTTGGGGCGTGCAGGATGATGTGAGCAATCACCGGCGCCGCTACACGTTGCCGAGTTTGCTGAAGGCGGTCGAGGCGGCGGGGTTTGAGGTCGAGTGGTCCAGTTATGCAAACGTCAGCTTCTTTCTGCCGGTGCTGGTAGTACGTACGGTAATGCGGTGGCTGCGTTTGCGTGCGGCGACGGAGTACGGAATAAACATCTCGCTGATGAATGGACCGTTCAGTCACTTGTTCGCCGCTGAGCGTTTCGTTCTTCAACGCGGGAGATTTCCTTTTGGAGTTTCAGCAGTCTGTGTTGCTCGGCGAGTTGGAGAAGCGGATTAGGGTTACTCGACTGCGGAGCGAGGTAGCGAATTGGTTTTCGCCCTTTGCCTGGGTGAGAACCTGTACTTCAAAAGATTCGAAGTAAACTCGAGGATCGCTTTCGGCTTTACGAACGAACCCCGGTTGTCGTTGACCTTGAAGTGGACCGGCGTTTCACCGATCTTGAGGCCGAGTTCGCGGGCGCGGATCACGATCTCCGCATCGGCGAACCAATCGTCCGATTGCAGCTGTAGCAGTTCGTATTTATCTCGCCGAATGATTTTTGGTTTCGAGTTGATGTCGCGGACTTTGAATCCGAAGAGCAGGCTGAAAATTCCGTTGTACACCGCCGAGATTAAGCGTCGATACAAGCCGTCGTCGCGTATGACGCGATATGTTTTGGTTAGATCCAGATCCTCAAGCTCACATTTCAACAGACAGGCGATTATCGACTCCGGCGGAAACTGCCCGTCGCCGTCGATGACGCCGATGTATGTACCGCGAGCGGCGTCGAGACCCATACGCATGTCCCATCCCATCATTCCTTGTTTGGGACGAATTACCGTGCGGATGTTGGATGAGCGTTCGGCGAGTTTGGTGACTACTTGAGGCGTTTCGTCATCGCTGCCTTCGATGTAGTTTCCGACGAGGACGAGCTCCCACGAAAAATTGCAGCAC
This sequence comes from Pyrinomonadaceae bacterium, assembly GCA_044867735.1. GTDB lineage: Bacteria > Acidobacteriota > Blastocatellia > Pyrinomonadales > Pyrinomonadaceae > PSRF01. The sequence continues at coordinate 1,096 of JBIOVO010000012.1, forward strand.
GACAAGGTTCGCTGCAACCGTTCCACGAATGGAATGATATTCTGGCCGCTTCGGTAACAAAGGACCACCAGCGAAAAGTGGGGCTCGTTCACTCGGCGATGGTATTACGTATTCTAATGTGGCTGCAAGAAATGTGAGTTTTTGGTACTCGTTCAGTTTTGAAAAAACGCCTCCGGCGTTTTTTCAGACTTCCTAATGATGCGAATCCTCGTAACCGGCGCCTCGTCGCCTCTGGCAGTTGGTGTCATGCGTCATTTGCTTTCGCAGAGCGACGTGGAACTCTGGTGCGCCCGTCACCGAAAACCCGTTCCGATTACCGATCCGCGATTGCACGTAATCGACCTGGATCTCGAATCCGACTTGAGCAGACCTCTCTCGCACGTGTCTTTCGATCTGGTCGTTCACTTTGCCGGAATCACTCACGCGTCGGACGAACAGCGCTACTGGAACATTAATTTTGATGCCACGGTTCGACTGGCCGAAGCCGCGCGCGAGAATGGTTGCCGTCGTTTCGCATACATCAGCACGCGCTGTGCAACGAAAGGCAGCGGAGCGTATGGCGAGTCGAAACTTGCGGCTGAGCAGGCGCTTCAAAAATTTGATTGGGAGAGTTTATTGATCATTCGTCCGGCCGAAATTTATGGCGGTGGTACCAACGAGGGAATCGATCGCATGTTGGCGTTAGCGCAGCGATGGCGAATCGTTCCAGCACTGTTCGGCCACTCGAATCTGTCGTTAGCTCCGATGCATGTGGATGATTTCAGCCGGCTCGCTGCCGAACTAATCAAACAACAACATCACGGCGTAATAATAGAAAACTTGTGCGGCCCTGAGGACTTCAGCGGATTCGCGCTCGCATCTCGCATTTGCAAGCAGTACCGAGCAGTTCCGCTGCCGCTGTGGTGGCCGGCACTGGCCGTCTGTCTCAAGGCCTTGCACAAGATCGGATTTGAAATCGTTAAGCCCGATCAGTTGACGCGCTTAGTTGGTGAGAAAACGGGAACCGCCAACACTACTCACAACGCATCAAGACGTTTTCTTGCGGACTCGTAAACGTCGAAAACATTATTCGTGTAGTTGTATGTTGCTAGAGTAACAAAGCGCATAGTCCCGTAGGGACTCAATGTTTATAGTAAAAAAATCAAAGGCCCTTGGGACTCCGTTAGGAGTCCAATGTTGCAGTGGCACATAGCGCTCCTCCGGAGCGCGACGATCCTCGTTGCTTCCGATGCTATAAACATTTGGCCGCCCTGCGGCCACACTAGAACATTTGGCCGCTCTGCGGCCACACTAGAACATTTGGCCGCTCTGCGGCCACACTAGAACATTTGGCCGCTCTGCGGCCACACTAGAACATTTGGCCGCTCTGCGGC
>JBIOVO010000013.1:0-37016 GCA_044867735.1 Pyrinomonadaceae bacterium
CGGGCGATAAACCAGGCTTTGGGAGGAGCTTGGTTTTACGTGGTCTGAGGCCGATGATGTGCGCGGTGATTAGCTGCCCCTTCTGGGCGGGGTGGCTTAATAAAATCACCGCGCACACCCCAGCTTAAGTCATTCAAAAACAACCACATTCTAGCATCAGTAGGCAGGAACAGCTTGCAGGAGCAGGTTTTCCGGGCTTCGAGTCTGTCTCTGCCTGCTCCTGCTGTCTGCACCTGCCGTGCGTCAGCCCATGCTCTCTGCCCCTGCGCCTGCTGTCTGCACCGTGCTCCTGAGTGGGTCAGCCTTCCACGAAATCCACCGTCACAGCGTGTGGAATAATCTGCTTCTTGAATCCCTCGTCCAGCAACCGGCGCACCGCCTCACGGCCGCGGTCCGTGTAGTCCAACGTCAGGTCGTTCACCCACATCGCCACGAACCGGTCCGCCAGATCCGGGTCCATGTCCCTGGCAAACTGCATGGCGTACTGGAGCGCGTCATCCCGGTGATTTAACGAATAGTTAATACTCTCGCGCAGCAGGTGCGAAACCTCCTTAATCCGGTCAGGCCCGAGATCCCGCCGAATGGCGTTCCCGCCCATCGGCAGCGGCAGTCCGTGCTGTTCGTGCCACCACTCGCCGAGATCCAGCACCTTGTGCAGCCCCTTCGACTGGTAAAACAGTTGACCCTCGTGAATCAGCAAACCAGCGTCGCACTTGCCGCTCTGCACAGCGTCGATGATCTTGTCGAACGGTACGACTTCATACTTGAAATCGGCGTTGAAGATCCTGAGCGCGAGAAAAGCACTGGTCAACTTTCCCGGAATCGCAATCTTGAGTTTAGGAATATCGTCGGGCGTTGCCGGCTCGCGTGACACCACGATTGGACCATAATTATCACCAATCGATGCGCCATGCGGCAGCAACGCATACTTGTCGTGGATGTACGCGTACGCGTGAAAGCTGATCGCGGTGACGTCATACGTTCCACGCATTGCCTCTTCGTTTAGCGTTTGAATATCCTTTAGCAGGTGTTCGAAATTGAGGTTGCCTGTATCCAGCTTGTTCGTCGCCAGACCGTAGAACATGAATGCGTCGTCGGAGTCGGGCGAATGTGCGAGTGTGATAGTGTCTGACATCTGTATGCTCTCTAAACCATGCTGACGCTGTCTCGCTCAACGCGATTGTAGACCGTGTCGCGTTCGACTGCTTCGAAACCGGCGTCTTCGATAAGACTAATTAGTTCCGCCTTGCTCATCTTCACTTCGTTATTTGCTTCGACGGAGTAGCTGGTCGTCAACTCACCGCCGTCCGTGATCGTGCCGTCGATATCGTTGGCGCCGTAGTGCAGGGCCACCTGGGCCAGTCGCTTGCCTAACATCACCCAGTAGGCCTTGATGTGATCGAAGTTATCCAGCATCAGGCGCGAGACGGCCATCGTCTTCAGCGAATCGACACCGGATGGCCCAGGCAAGTGCGAAAGCTGTGTTTCGGGAGGATAGAACGCCAGCGGTATAAAGCACTGAAAACCGCCCGACTTCTCCTGCTGCTCACGCAGTTTTACCACGTGGTCCACGCGATCTTCGATCGACTCGATGTGCCCGTAAAGCATCGTCGCGTTAGTTTTCAATCCCGCTGCATGCACTTTGCCCTGGAGCTCCAGCCAGCGATTGGCGTCGCACTTATGCGCGCAGATCATTGAGCGAGTGGGTTCGCGAAAGATCTCAGCGCCGCCGCCCGGACAGGAGTCGAGGCCGGCTGCGATCAGTTGTTGAATGACATCTTCGTCGCTCATCTTGTAGAAATGGGCGAAGTGGTCAAACTCAACCATCGTGAAAGCCTTGAGATGTAACTGCGGATACTCACGCTTCAGAGACGAAAGCAGGTCGGTAAAGTAACTGAACGGAAGCTTGGTATTTAACCCGCCCGTTATGTGCAGCTCCGTGGCGCCTTCAGTAACTGCGCGCGCCGCTACTTTCAAGCTGTCGTCGATATTGTGAGTGTAGGCGTCGGGCTGTCTGGGCGTGCGGAAGAAACCACAAAACTTGCAATCCGCGTAACAGATGTTTGTCGGATTGAGATGCCGGTTGACGTTGAAAAACGTCGTGCGACCGTGACGTCGCCGGCGTGCAAAATCGGCCAGCTTTCCGAGTGCGGGCAGGTCGCTGGTAGCGTACAGCGCCACGCCATCTTCGAATGACAAGCGCTCGCCGGCTTCAACTCGAGTAGCAATCTCGTTCAGTTTGTCGTCGTGTGAAAAAATCATTTTCATTTCACCGCAATCAGGAATGCAGGAAAACTGCGCTTCCAAAAGTAACCAGCAGAATGACGCTTACGAAAGCATTTGTGGTAAAGAACGCTGCGTTTAGGCGACCGAGGTCATCGGCGCGGACGAGTCGATGCTGGTAAACCAGCAGCGCTCCGGTTGCAATCACGCCGGCAAAGGCGATCGGTCCGAGATTGGTTACCAAAAACAGCCATACGAGCGCCAGAAACGCCGCTGCGTGTAGTCCGCGTGAGATCCAGAGCGCTCTGCTGATTCCGAAACGCGCGGGAATCGATCTCAGTCCTTCGCGACGATCGAAATCGAAGTCCTGGCACGCATAGAGCACATCGAATCCGGCGGTCCACAAAAGCACCACGAGTGACAATAACAAAGGAACCGCACTACCAATCTCGCCCCGCACTGCGATCCACGCTCCGGTCGGCGCAATTGAAAGGCACGCACCGAGCACCAGATGCGAAAACTGCGTCCAGCGCTTGGTGAAAGAGTAAAGCAGAACACACCCGAGCGCGACCGGCGCGAGCAGCAGCGTCAACCGATTCAACATCGCCGCGGCCACCAGGAACAACGCGGCTGCCACAATTGTAAACAACCAAACAAACGTAACCGAGAGTAACCCTGCCGGAATCGCTCTCGACGCGGTGCGCGGGTTCTTCGCGTCGAAACTCCGATCGGCGATGCGATTAAACGCCATCGCCGCTGAGCGAGCGCCGACCATGGCCACGACGATCCACAAAACCTGCCACGCCGAGGGCAGTCCGTTGGCGGCGAGCACCGCGCCCAGAAACGCGAACGGCAACGCAAAGAGCGTGTGCTCAATCTTGATCATTTCCAGCGTCAGTCTTGTGTTTTTGATTACAGTCGACACGGTGGGTCAATCTCAGTCGGGCATTGCCTGAATCTTACTAGGCGACCAAAAAGCACACAAGTCACCAACCATTGTCGGGCTGGGACACTATTCGCATTGTCTGCCCCACGATACTGAAAACGGCACGCGATGCTAGAATGTTCGGACTGAGTAAAAGAGATGGATCTAAGCGAATTAGCAAAGCTGCTGAGCGCGTACAAGTCTGGCGAGTTGGAAACCAACGATGCGGTTGACCGTATCAAGAATCTCCACTTTGAAGACATCGGTTTCGCGCGCGTGGATCACGCTCGTGCTGCGCGCCAGGGCTTTCCGGAGGTCGTGTTTGGCGAGGGAAAGACCCGTGCGCAGGTCGTCGGGATCGTGGAGCGGCTGGTACAGCGTTCGCCGAATATCCTCGTCACGCGCACCGATGAAGGGACGTATGGCGAGATTCGAAACGTTGTGATCGATGCGGAGTGGCACCAGTCTGCTCGCGTCGTGAGAATTCGACGGGACAAAACCAACCTCGGCGTCGGCTCGATCGCCGTGGTTACTGCTGGCACGAGCGATATTCCGGTTGCCGAAGAGGCAGCTTTGACCGCCGAAACGATGGGAAATGTTGTCGAGCGGATCTGGGATGCGGGGGTGGCGGGCATCCATCGCGTGCTCTCAGAACGCAGCCTGTTGCAGCGTTCGCGTGTAATCATCGTGGCTGCCGGAATGGAGGGTGCGTTGCCGTCCGTCGTCGGTGGTCTGGTGGGGGTGCCGGTGGTGGCGATACCGACGAGTATCGGTTATGGAGCATCTTTTGGAGGGGTTGCTGCACTCTTAGGTATGCTGAATTCCTGCGCCTCTAACGTGACCGTGGTAAACATCGACAACGGTTTTGGCGCGGGGTTTGTCGCAAGCTTGATCAATCGTCGCTGGACGGTGCCAGTTGAATAGATCACCAAGAGGACACAGTCGCCACTTTCTCTTCACTCTCATAGCACTCTCGCTGGTTTCAAGTGCTTGTATCTCCGCGAAGCGCACACCCAATCTCGAACAGATCTTTGCAACGGCGCGCGCGAAGACCGGTAAACGCCCGGTCATAGTCATCCCGGGCATCCTCGGAACCGAATTAATCAACTCAAAAACCGGCGAGACGGTTTGGCCGTCGGCGTTTCGCACGTCGCAGGAAGGTCTGCCGATTAGTCCGGATCTTGCTTCGAATCGTGACGATCTGATTCCCGGCAAGATTATCGAGACTGTTCGACTCGCACGCGTGCTGCCTGAGGTTTACGTGTACCGGGACCTGCTAGAGGCAATGCGTCGCTATGCCGGTTACCGTGAAGGCAACTGGGAAAAGCCGGATATCGATGGTTATCAGGATACGTTCTACGTTTTTGCCTACGACTGGCGGCACGACAACGTCACGAATGCGCGTGAGCTGGTCAGACGCCTCGAACGGCTCAAGACCAAGCTTCAGCGACCGGATCTGAAGTTCAATATTGTGGCCCATTCAATGGGTGGGTTAATCGCTCGATACGCGGCGATGTACGGCGACGCGGATTTGCCGTTCGGCGATGGTCCGATTCAACCGACCTGGCGTGGCGCTGCTCACATCGGCAAGATCGTGATGATCGGTGTGCCGAATGAAGGATCAACAGATGCATTCGCGACGCTGGTCGAGGGGTATTCGATCACTGAAGGCCTGCGTCGTCGAGTTCCTTTGCTTAACAAGCTGACTGCGGAAGACGCGGTGCGGACGCCTTCGGTGTATCAATTAATGCCTCATCGAGGCGCGGCGAAGTTTATCGACGAGAATCTCAAGCCAATCACGATTGACCTTTACGACCCGGAGGTTTGGAAACAATACGGGTGGAGCACGCTTTTTTCTCCGGACTTCCGCCGGCGTTACGGCGAAACTCAGGGATCAGACGGTGAAAATGGGAACCACGCCGAGATGCTTGATGCATATCTCGCCGCGACACTTACACGCGCCCGCCGCTTTCATCAGGCGCTTGATGCCGTGGACAGCACAAACACGCCCGTTTTGCTTCTGGCTATTGGTGGCGATTGTGAAGAGACGCTGAGCGCGCCCTTGCTTCTGCGAGACGAAAAACGGAACCGCTGGTTAACCTTGACCAGGCCGCGTGAGTATCGCACTACCACGGGGCTGAAGATCACGAAGAAACAAGCCACCGAAGCGATGTACGCACCCGGCGATGGACGCGTCACGCGCGCCTCTCTGCTCGGCGAGAACCTCTTCAAAACCCGCGACAGCCAGACGGGCTTCACGCTTTCTCACTATGCCGTCTTCGGCTGCGATCTGCACGGTCAACTGCCGCGAAACAAGAGCCTCCAGGATAATGCGTTGACGGCGATCGTCGGCGAGACGATCAACTAGGAGGTTGAACCACAAAGGCACAAAGACACAAAGATAGAGAGAAAAACTTAGTGTCTTTGTGTCTTTGTGGTTAAGCTAATCCTTCGTCACTAGAACTACGGATTTATGAGCGAGTTCAGCTTCTCCGCGTAGTCCGGGTCGATGTTGGTGAGGATTGTGTACTGCTCGAGGGCGGCGTCGCGGTTTCCCATGGCGAGGAGACAGCGTCCGAGGTTGTAGTAGGCTTTGCCAAAATCAGGCTTCAGCCGGATGGATTGCCGGAACGATTCGGCGGCGTCGTTGTAGCGATTCAACTCGAGAAAAGCCTCGCCCATATTGTTAGGCGCAACCGCATCACCGGGCTTCAAAGCCGCGAGCTGGCGAAACACGTCCACGGCTTCGTTGAACTTCTTCGATTTCAAATACCGCGCTCCGAGCCGTTCGTAAGCAACGGTGTAATCCGGCCGCTGCCGAATCGCCTGCTTATACGCCTGGATCTCATCATCCGCCTTGCCCCAGTCACGATAGACCAATCCGAGCGCGTAATAAGCGTCAGCCGCGTTGTAAGGATCGAGTTTGATCGACTGCCGGTACGCCTCAGCAGCGTCCTTATACTGTTTGAGATAAAAACTCGCGAGACCGATGTTGAAATACGACTCCGCCGAAGGTCTCAGGTTAACGGCTTTCTTCGAAGCTTCGAGCGCCTCCTGGTGTCTGCCGAGTTTCTCGTTGCAGAAACCACTCTGGGCCCACGCTTCCGCGTAGTTGCTGTCTGATTCAGTTGCCTTCTCAAAATACGGCAACGCCTTCTCGCAATCATCCTTCGAAAGAAAACTCAAACCATCACGAAAGAATTGGACCGCCCTGGCGCGCTTGTTCCGTCCGGCGCTTGCCACGAGATCAGACAGAGAAATCATCGCGCTGGTTTGCAGTTGTGAAATGCGTTCCGAGGGAATCGCGAAATTCACACTCTGCCCGCCTGTAATCTGCAACGTAGCGATGCCGATGACCTGGCCCTGCATGTTCACCACTGGACTACCGCTCGACCCGGAAGAAATCGGCGCCGTGATCTGAATGATGCGACCAAACGTTGGAATGTCGCGTACGGCGGAGACAATGCCGTTCGTGACACTGCCTTCGAGTCCGAGGGGATTGCCAATGACGACGATGCTTTCACCTTCCTGCGGCGATGTCTTGTCCAGTGGCAAAGGCCGGATTTGAGTTGAAGGCGCGTCGATCTTCAGTAAGGCAATGTCGCCTTCAGCATCGACCGCGAGCACACCTTTCACGGGAAAGATTGCCCCTGTCGATGAATGAACTTCCGCGCGATGAGCGTTCTCGAGAACGTGGCGGTTGGTAACGATGCGATCTGCTTCAACGAAGAAGCCGCTGCCGCGAGAGAGTTTCTCACCGCGAACGTCGAAGGTTTCGATGGCGACGGCGGAGGGTTTGATGCGGCGAACGAGTTCAGGAAGGAGATCCTGTGCCGAAACCTTTCCGGCAACGGCACATCCGCCGATTACACAGATTACGCTGACCAATCTGTGTAATCTGCGGATAAGTTGTTGCGGGGGAAAACTCTGTAACAACGTTTGCCTCACAGTCAAAATTCTCAAACGTCCTGCGAGCACAAGCTTTTCACATGCGATACGACGTCACTGATTTTAACATCCTCGCTCTTCTTTGCGCGCCGGTTGAATAGCTCGACGACGCCTTCGGCAACTTTTTTCCCAACCGTGATCCGATACGGGATACCGATCAGATCTGCGTCTTTGAATTTTACACCCGCACGCTCGTCGCGGTCGTCTAGTAAAACTTCCAGGTTCGCTCGCTGTAGTTGCTGATACAGGTTCTCCCCGGCTTCGCGCACATCGTCCTGTTTCATGTTGGTGATCGTGACGACCACGTCAAACGGAGCGAGAGCGGCTGGCCAGATGATGCCGTCTTCGTCGTGTTGTTGCTCGACTACCGCGCTGATGATTCGACCCACGCCGATGCCGTAGCAGCCCATTGTTAGCGGCACTTGTTTGCCGTCCTGCGTCAGCACCATCGCGCCCATAGATTCAGAGTACTTGGTTCCAAGCTTAAAGATGTGTCCAATTTCCATTCCCTTGAACACCTCGAGCACGCCGGCGTCACACTTTGGACACCCCTCACCGGATTCGACGGTACGCAATTCGAACCACTCATCTACCTGAATATCGCGGGCGATGTTCACGCCCTTGAGATGGTGGTCGTCTTTGTTTGCGCCGGTAGTCATGTTGCGGCGATTTCGCAAAGCCTCGTCCGCCACAATGCGTAAATCGCGTGCTTTTGTCTTGGCTGCAACGCCGCCCAAACTCCCGGCGCCCGCGCCGAGCAGGTCGCGTATCTCTTCCGGTTGCGCGGCGCGCACCGCCGTGGCACGCAGGCTATCCGCGAGTTTCGTGTCATGAAGCTGGTGATCGCCGCGCAGCAGTACAAGCACTGGACGTGGCTCACCATCGATCGTGGCAACGAAAACAAGTGACTTGATTTGCCGCGACGCTTCGGCGCCGCCAGGAAACGTGGTCAGATCTTCGATCGTGCGAACACCGGGAGTTGGAAACTCTTCAGGTGCACCGGGGCCATCGTCATCGCTTATCTCAGGCAGGCGCGAACCGGCCTTCTCGAGGTTTGCGGCGTAACCACAGTTTGCGCAACTTACGATCAGATCTTCTCCCGCCGGAGTGCGAGCAATGAACTCATTGGATTCTGAACCGCCCATCGCACCCGAAGACGCTTCGACCATCAAGAACTCAATGCCGCAGCGGGTGAAGATCTTTTTGTAGGCTTCACGTTGATCGATGAACGACTTGTCCAGGCCAGCACGGTCCAGGTCGAACGAATACGCATCTTTCATGATGAACGTGCGGACGCGCATCAAGCCCGATTTGGGCCTCGGTTCGTCGCGAAACTTGTCCTGGATCTGATACCAAACCTGCGGCAACTGTTTGTACGAGCGGATCTCGTTGCGAGCGATGTTGGTAACAACTTCTTCAGCCGTCATGCCGAGACACATGTCACTGCCCTTGCGATCCTTGAGCCGAAACATGTCGTCGCCGATCGCGAACCAACGCCCGGATTCCTGCCACAGTTCGGCAGGGTGAAGCGCAGGCAGATAAAACTCCTGCCCGCCGATGGCATTCATCTCTTCCCGCAGGATCTGCATCACCTTGCGAGCGATGAGCTGGCCCAACGGCAAGTATGAATAGATTCCGGCCGCCAATTGTCGAATTACACCGGCGCGTAAGAGGAGCTTATGGGAAACGACCTCGGCATCAGCCGGGTCTTCACGTAGAGTAGGGATAAAGTATCGTGACCAGCGCATAGACTTGGCATTCTCGCTTAGCCGCTGTGAGTAACGCAACCGAGGTGCTTGGTACTTTGTACTCTGTCCTTTGAACTTTGTACTTGGTAGTTGGTACTGTGCTCGATGCTTGTGTTTGGCAACCTTCTAAGTTACAAAGCACAAAGTTCAAAGTACAAAGCACATCATTCCAAGAAGGTCTAATACGATGCGAATCGCACTTGCTAGTGATCACGCCGGATATGCCGAGAAGGAACGCCTGAAATCGGTGCTCACAGACCTCGGTATTGACTACAACGATCTGGGTACAGTTTCCGAAGAGTCTGTAGATTATCCTGATTACGCACGAAAGGTTGCGGAAGAAGTTTCAGCGGGGAACGTCGAGCAAGGTCTGCTCGTGTGCGGATCGGGCACGGGAATGGCGATCACGGCCAACAAAGTTCCGGGCGTTCGTGCTGCCGTTGCATGGTCCGAGGAGATCGCGCGGCTCGCGCGGCAACACAACGACGCAAACGTGCTCGCCATCGGCGCACGCACGACGCCGCCGGGTGACATTCCGAAGATCGTACGTGCGTGGTTCTCGACCGATTTTGAAGGCGGCCGGCATGCTGATCGGGTGCAGAAGATTTGTGAGGTTGAAAAAACCAGATGACGAGAAACGCGACGCTCGCTGAAGTCGATCCCGTGATTGCCGGCGCCATCGATAACGAAGTGGCACGTCAGGCCAACGGTTTGGAACTCATCGCCTCGGAGAACTTTGTCAGCGAGGCTGTGTTGGAAGCTGCGGGTTCAGTTTTCACAAACAAATACGCCGAGGGTTATCCGGGCAAGCGATATTACGGCGGCTGTGAGTGGACCGACGTCGTCGAGCAGACTGCGATCGATCGGGCGAAGGAACTGTTTGGCGCCGATCACGCGAACGTGCAGCCGCACAGCGGCGCGCAGGCAAACATGTCGGTGTATCTCGCGGCGATCCAGTATGGCGATCAGATCCTGGGGATGAATCTCAACCACGGCGGTCATCTCACGCACGGTCATCCTTTGAATTTTTCGGGATTGAGTTACAAAGTCGCCGATTACGGCGTGTCGAAAGAGACCGAACAGATCGATTATGACGATTTGCAGCGCATAGCCGAGGAGCATAAGCCGAGGCTGCTCGTCTGTGGTGCGTCAGCATATCCACGCATTATCGATTTCGAACGTATTGGCCAAATCGCGCGCAGCGTCGGTGCGCGCATGTTTGCTGACATTGCTCACATCGCCGGACCGATCGCCGCCGGTTTGCATCCATCACCGGTTCCGCACGCCGATTACGTCACCACGACAACTCACAAAACGCTGCGTGGACCACGTGGCGGATTGATTCTTTGCCGCGCGGAACATGCAAAAGAGATCGATCGCAGGTTATTCCCGGGCGTGCAGGGTGGGCCGCTGGTTCATATCATCGCCGCGAAGGCAGTTGCGTTTGGCGAGGCATTGCGGGAAGACTTCAAAGAGTATCAACGCCAGGTACTCAAAAACGCCAAAGCGCTCGCCAGTGAGTTACAGGAGCAGGGACTGCGAGTGGTATCGGGAGGCACTGACAATCACCTGATGCTGGTGGACGTTTGGATGGACGGCAAAGGCATCACCGGTAAAGACGCTGAAAAAGCGCTCGAAGCAGCATTGATCACAGTTAACAAAAACACCATCCCGTTCGATCAGAACAAGCCGTTTGTCGCCTCAGGCTTGCGCATCGGAACACCTGCCGTGACGACGCGTGGCATGAAAGAAGCGGAGATGCGTGAGATCGGGCGTTTGATCGCGGAAGTGATTCACGCACCTGAATCGGAAGACGTCAGAAACAGGGTGCGACGCGACGTTGCCGACCTGACGGCGAGATTTCCTCTATATCCTAAACGTTTGAAAACCGGGGTCTCGGCATAACTAGAAGAATCACCCGTGCGTAAGAAACCTCTCATCCTCACTCTCGTGATCGCGATGGCACTTGTGTGTGTGAGCGCCCTGACGATCCGCATCTTCTTCCTTCGGTTTGTGCGTGTTCCTACCGGATCGATGATGAACACGATCATTCCCGGGGATCACTTGATAGTGACAAAAGCAATCGGAAAGATCGCGCGAGGTCAGATCGTTGTCTTTCAATATCCAGAGGATCCGACCTATATCATCGGCCGGGTTGTTGGCCTTCCCGGTGAAACAATCCACGTCCAAGGGAAGGTGGTTTACATCAACCAGCGAGTGCTTGCAGAGGAAAAGGTAACGGCTAAAGATCCTGAGATCCCGAGCTACCAACCGCTACAAGAGCTTTCAACCGAAGGGCAGGGTCCCTATCGAGTCTTTTTTCTGGAACGAGTACTTGACGGCGACCGATCGCTTGGCTCAAGCTTTTCTACAGCGGAACCGTTCCGAATCCCCGACGACTTCTATTTCATCATGGGCGATAACCGCGACGACTCCGAAGACAGTCGTTACCGAGGCCCAGTCCCGGCAAACCTCATCTGGGGACACGCTTCATTAATCTACTATTCCGAATCAATGGACACCCTCGAAACCCGGTGGGACCGCACCGGCAAACGCGTGGAGTAAACAAACTGCCTTCATCCGAGTTCATCATTTCGTTGTGGGGTAATAGTGTGTTGCTCCAAGAGTGCTTGGGTCCCGGAGGGACCACATGTTTCTAGCCACGCCCGAAGCTAATTGCGGCTCCAGCGGAGCCGAATGTTGTTGCTGCACGGACACATCGCGCTCCACCGGAGCGCGGTCGCTGAGGCGGCGAACTATAGACATTTGGTCCCTCCGGGACCCCGGCACTCTTGGAGCAACACACCATTACCCCACTACGCATCATCTGTGCTTTTTGTGCTTCTTTGTGGCTGATGTTATTCTCTGTGTCCCATCAATGCCCTAATGTGTCGCACTTGAATCATGCTGGAAGTTTTTGGTCCTGAGGGACTGATTGCGCAGGCGCATCCTGAATATGAGTATCGACCCGGCCAGATCGAAATGGCACGGGCGGTGATGCGTGCGTTTGATGAAAAGCGACACTTGATCGTCGAAGCCGGCACAGGCACCGGGAAGACGCTCGCTTATCTCGTGCCGGCGGTTGCCGCCGCGCTGGGCGGCAATGGCCGTGTTATCGTTTCCACCGGCACCAAGAATCTCCAGGAACAGTTGATGGAGAAAGACATTCCGTTTCTCCAAGGCATACTGCCCAAGCCTTTCTCCGCGACTTACATGAAAGGCCGCAGCAATTATCTCTGCCTGAATCGCCTCGCCCGGGCGCAATCAGCACCGGTACTCGAGGGTCTCGACGAAGTTGATTACTTTGAAGAAGTCGAGCACTGGTCTCGCGAAACCGAGACCGGCGATCGCGCCGAACTCGCAAACCTGCCCGAGTCGCTCTCCTTTTGGCGGCACATCGACGCCCGATCCGAATCTTGTCTCGGTCAGAAGTGTCCTGACTACGACCCTTGTTTCATCACGCGAATGCGACAGCGTGCGCAGGAGGCCGACATCGTCGTCGTCAATCACCATTTGTTCTTCGCGGACCTGAGCTTGCGCGACGGTAATTACGGCTCGGTGCTGCCGGATTATACCGCGGTCATTCTTGACGAAGCCCACCTGATTGAGGAGGTCGCTTCTGAATACTTCGGCGCGCAGGTTTCGAATTATCAGATCGACGATCTGGTGCGCGATCTGGGCATGCTGACAATCGAAGACGCCGGAGTCGATCAGGAACTGACGAAGAGTGTGGCGCGCATGTCGCGGTTCTCCGACGACTTCTGGATGGGATTTCGCGACGGTCGCGGCGAGGATGGTCGCTATCCGGTAATTCCCGGAACATTCGCGAGAAAGGTTCAAGGCGAGTTGCAGGCAACGCCACTCGGCGAGCTTTATGTCGTTCTGAACGGCGCGATCGAACGTGCGGAGACCACGCTGGATGCGATTCCGGAAAAGACGCCGGACATGGAGAACCTCGTCCGTCGTCTCCGCCAGATCCGTTTTGATCTACAGTTCATCGTTACCGGAGCGGACAAGAAATTCGTCTACTGGTTGGAACGCAGAAATCGTGGCGTGTTCCTGCGCGCTTCGCCGATCGACGTCGCGGGATTGCTGCAAGACAAGCTTTTTGATTCAGTGCCGACTGTAGTATTGACTTCGGCGACACTCTCGAGCGGTGGAAACTTCAGCTTTATTCGCGACCGTCTCGGCCTCGACACCGCGGACGATCTAATCGCTGCCTCAAGCTTCGACTACGAGAGCCAGGCGATACTTTACCTGCCGGCAAGGATGCCCGATCCGAGAGATCGTGAGTGGGCTGAGGCAGCGGCCGCAGAAGTCACACAAATACTCCAGGCGACCGAAGGTCGAGCGTTTGTTTTATCGACGAGCCTCGCGGGGATGCAGTCGCTGTTCGAAAACGTTTGGGCCGAGATCGACTATCCATGCCTGGTCCAGGGCAGTGCTTCAAAGAGTCAGTTGCTCAAACGGTTTCGCGAGACGCCGAATGCGGTGCTGTTTGCGACGTCCAGTTTCTGGCAGGGTGTGGACGTTCGTGGTGAAAAGTTATCGTGCGTGATCATCGATAAGCTGCCGTTTGCAGTTCCGACTGATCCGATTGTTGCGGCACGTCAGCGATATATCGAAGACTGTGGTGGCTCGAGCTTTTACCAGTACAGCGTGCCGCACGCGATCATCGCATTGAAACAGGGTCTCGGCAGGCTGATTCGCAGCACGACCGATCGCGGTGTATTGGCGATACTCGATCCACGTTTGCGCACGAAGGGTTATGGACGAACGTTTTTGCAGAGTTTGCCGCCGTGCAAGGTGACTTCGCAGATCGCCGACCTTGCGAGTATCTTATCTACTGACTATGCCAGGACAATTCGAAGTAATGATTGAGCGAAACTTCTCCAGCGCGCACCAACTGCGCGGTTACAGGGGGAAGTGTGAAAACCTCCACGGTCACAATTACAAGATCGAGATCTACGCACGTGGCCGCGAGTTGGACAATGTCGGTCTATTGGTGGACTTTGTTGAGTTGAAGGCGGCTGCGGATGAAGTTGTGACTTATCTGGATCACCGAAACATTAACGAACTGCCGCCGTTCGATGAGTTGCAGCCGTCGGCTGAAAATCTCGCGAAGTATGTTCTGGAGCGAGTCGCGAAGCGCGTCGGCGACGATCGCGTGCAGATCTACAAAGTGCGTTGCTTCGAGACGCCAACGAGCGTCGCGACCTATCAACTCGACTAATCCACAGATTACACAGATTATCGCGTTGACATCGTTGGACCGCTGAGCGGATCCGGCATGTCGGCGACGGTGTAAGCCATCACCGCCATCGTAGCGACGCAGAGCGCGAGGTCTTTTGGATCGATCTTGTCCAGCGTGTCTGCCGGCGTATGGTGATAGTCGAAATACCGCGCACCGGCAACATCCAAACTCGCACCCACCACGCCTTCACGCATGATCGGACCGATGTCGGCTCCGCCTCCGCTGGCGGCAATACGGTCAGCGCCGATTCCCGACAACAGTTTGGCAATCTCCATTATGTTCGCGCGCACCTGCAAAGGCGCGGTCGCAGCCAGTCCAAAGCCTTCCGGCTTGAACGTTCCCGAATCCGACTCAATCGCCAGAATGTGTTTTGCTAATTCTTCCCGATGCGCATCGCGATACGCATTGCCGCCGCGAAGGCCGTTCTCTTCGTTCGTGTAAAGCACTATTCGGATCGTTCTTCGCGGCCGAAGTCCGAGCTCCTTCAACAGTCGCGCCGCTTCCCATGCGATGATGCAGCCACCGCCATCGTCGTGCGCGCCCTGGCCCACGTCCCAGGAATCATAGTGACCGCTGATCAAAACGATCTCATCCGGTTTCTCGGAACCTTTGACCTCTGCGATCACATTGGCCGACTCAGCATCCGGTAGAAACTTCGCTTCCATCTTGAGTTTTAGCGTCGGCCGATCGCCGCGATCGTTCATACGCTGCAGAAGCTCGGCGCCTTCGATCGTGATCGCAGCTACCGGAATCTTCGGCTGATTCGGGTCGTACTGCATCGCGCCCGTGTGTGGAGTTTGCAAACTGTTGGGCGTGATCGATCGCACCAGTGCCGCAACAGCGCCGTAACGAGCAGCTCTCGAAGCTCCCTGACCGCGATAGGCCACAGTCGCGCCATAAGTCGTGAACGGCGCGTTATAAACGACGATCTTTCCTCGCACACTCTCGCCGAGCCGATCGAGTTCTGCCCAGTTGCGTACGACGACTGCTTCGGCCGAGATTCCCTCGGCGGGCGTGGCGATGCTGTTGCCGAGTCCAAGCAGCGTCAACTTTTGCGGCAGCGGAGTTAGCATTTCCAAACTCTCTTCGCCGCGTACCCAATGCGGCACCATCACTTTTTCGGCGCGCACGTTGTCGAGACCGTCGCGCTTCATCTCTGTCACGGCCCATTCGATCGCGCGCTCCAGCGCTTTTGAGCCACTGAGACGGTTCCCGATGTGATCGGTCAGATGTGCCAATCTCTGGTAGGCACGATTGCTCGTGAGCGCGGCGCCGATGATGCGCCCGCTCGTGGCGCGATAGTTCTCAATCTGGATCGTTGGTGGCGGCAACGGCGTCGGCGTTGGAGTTGGCGAAGCTTGTGGCAAAGCTCCGGGACGCTGTCGTTCCTGGGAAGCGAGTGTTGTCACCAGGACCAAAACGCAAATGAGTGCGAGCGGTATAAAACGCACGTGCAGAGTTTCCTCCATGGATTATGCTTCGGGAGAATTTGAAAGCAGGTAGATCATTTTGCAGTTTAGCGCACGGCGCCGAAGTAGAGCTAACGGAAATTGTCGCTTCGCGACAAACTTTCCGAAAAAAGTTCCGCCAGACTTACTCAACCGCCGCCCCCATTTCAGCTCGACAATAATATGTGCACTAAAACGCAATAAAAGGAGATTACGATGTCAGCAAGTCCGAGACAAAGTAACGCACGCATCCAGCCAACGACCCAAAAGATCACAAACTGCCTCTGGTTCGATAAGAATGCCGAGGAAGCGGTGAACTTTTATGTGTCAGTTTTCAAGAACGCCAAAGTCCTTCAGACGGTTCCTTACGGTGACACTGGACCAGGTAAGAAGGGAAGCGTGATGACAATCGATTTCGAACTCGGTGGTCAAAGGTTCATGGCGTTGAATGGTGGGCCAAACTTTAAGTTCACGGAAGCGAACTCGCTCATGGTTAATTGTGACACTCAAGAGGAGCTCGATTACTACTGGGAGAAACTTTCCGAAGGTGGCCAGACAGTTGAATGCGGATGGTTGAAAGACAAGTTTGGATTGTCGTGGCAAATCGTTCCGAGTATCTTGCCGGAATTGTTTAGCGACCCTGCTAAGGCAGACCGCGTGATGGCGAAGGTTGTGCAGATGAAGAAGCTCGACATCGCGGAGTTGAAGAAAGCAGCGGAAGGGAAGTAGAAACGCTCTTACCGCAGATTACGCAGATTCAACCTGCGTAATCTGCGGAATCTGCGGGCTTTCTTTGTGGGAAACTTCGGGTGCCTTCACGGGCTTCACCATAAACGGCTTCTCACAGAACCAGAAAAACACCCAGGCAAACAAGATCGTCGCCGGAATAACCACCAGAAACACATTCTCGATCTGCAACCTTCCCGGCGTGATCCAGCGCCACGATTGCATGATCACTAGTTCGTGCGTCAGATAGATTGAGTACGAAAAGATCCCGAGGGTTGAGAATAGCGAAACCAGCGACGGTAACTTCGCCTGTCGCAACCAACTCTGTTCCGAAAGCACCATCCGGTTCACAACGATAAAGAACCCGAGTCCCCAGAAAGGATGAATCAGGAACCAACTCGTGTTGTGAATCAAAGTGTCCTTCGGAATTAAAGGCAGGTAATGCGACAACGCTGAAGCCGCGATAATCAGCAGCGCACCCAGACGCAGATCGCGTGACCAGCCCCGCAGCTTTATCAAACCAAACATCGCCTCGACGCCGATCGCACCGAGCGCCCACGTAAACCAGTGCACCGCCGCGCTTTCGGGAACCGGCAAGCCGTAACCGGTCTTCAGCCACACGACGTGGCTCAGCACCATCCATCCGGCGCGTGCTGCCAAACAAACCGCGATCGTGACTCCCCAACCCCAACGCACTCTCAGAAAGAGCAACAGAAAGTAAGCAAGGTAGAGTTGCTCTTCGATCGCGAGTGTCCAGAACACGCCATTGATCGTGTAGCACGTGTGCGGATCGAGGTTGTGCAGCATCAAGAGATGCATCACGACGTCGTAGAAGAAAAAGTGAGTGAAGTTGATGCCGACGGTGTAAGCGGTGAGCAGGAGAAAAAGAAGTATCGCGATGACGTATGGTGGATAGAGCCTGCGAATTCTTCGTTTCCAGAATGATCCGAAGCGAATCTCGGGTTCGACTCCATTTGCTTTCGCCTTGGCCCATTGCAAGTGAATGCAAAAGCCTGAGATCACGAAGAAGAGAAAAACGCCGATGTAGCCGAAGGAACTGGCGAACTGGACGGCTTGAATCGGGTACTGAAGGACGTTGTTTGGCAGGACGTGCTTGCCCTGTTCGATGGCGTGATAGAGCACGACTCCCATCGCGGCCACGCCTCGAAGCGCATCAATGCCTCGCAGGCGGGTATTGGCGGGAGAGGGCAGGTTCATGCGCTTTGTATTTTGTACTTGGTGCTTTGTACTTTGTTTTGACGGGTGCCGTACAAAAAACAAAGTACTAAGTACAAAGCACAAGTTCAAATTAAGCCGACACCAGCGCAGGCACGTCGATATTGTACTTACGAATCTTGCTGTAAAGACGCGGCCGGTAGATCCCAAGCAGATTGGCCGCGGCTTGCTTGTTACCACCCGTGCGTTGCAGGGTTCTTTCTATCACAAGTCGCTCGATGTCTTCGAGCGTCATGTTTGGCGGCACGTCCCAGGAGACGTTTGAGGAAGTTCCCTCAGGCAAGGCGCCGTTATCAAATGGCAGATCGATCGGTTCGATCTGCTTGTCTTTCGCAAGCAACACCGCGCGCTCGATTACATTCTGCAACTCACGCACGTTTCCGGGCCAACTGTGCCCAAACAGACGCTGGTAAGCAGCCTGCGAAACACCCGTGATCGGTCGTTCATACTTCTGCGCGTACATGTGCAGGAAGTGCTCGGTCAAGAGTTGGATATCTTCACTGCGCTCGCGCAACGGTGGAACGTGAATCGTGATCGTTGAGATGCGATAGAAGAGATCGTCGCGCAGTAGTCCGTCGCGAATCGCGTCTGCCGGCGGCCGGTTGGTGGAACAGACGAGCCGGAAGTCAACGGCGTAGGTCTTTTCTGATCCGATCTTGCGGTAACTTCTTTCCTGCAAAACACGCAACAGCTTCGGCTGCAACTCGATCGGCATCTCCGCGATTTCATCGAGCATCAGCGAACCGCCGGCGGCATGCTGGACCAGGCCTTCCTTGTCGGCGTGTGCACCCGTGAACGCGCCCTTCGTGTGACCAAACAACTCTGACTCGATCAACTCTTTCGGCAGCGCCGCGCAGTTGACCTTGATGAACGGTTTCTTCGAACGCAACGATTGATAGTGAATCGCGTTTGCAATGAGCTCCTTGCCGGTGCCGGATTCGCCGACGATCAGCACGTTTGCGTCCGACTTCGCGACCGACTCGATCGTTTCGTAAATCGTCTGCATCGGTTTCGCCGAGCCGATGATGTTGAAATACTCCGCGCGGGTGGAAAGCTGTCGCCTCATGTTTGCCGTTTCCGCAACCAGTTCGCGACGCTCCAGGGCTTTCTCCACGAGCGGCTGAAGCTCTTCGAAATCAAACGGCTTCTCGACAAAATAGAAAGCCCCAGCCTTCGTAGCCTCAACAGCTTTCTGAACTGATCCATAACCGGTGACAACGATCACTTCCGTAGTCGGCCGCGCGTCTTTCATGTGGCGCAGGACCTCCAAACCATCCATGTCCGGCAGTTGCAAGTCGCAGATCGCCAGGTGATGTCCGCCCTGATCGAAAAGCTCGATGGCGGCTGCACCGGTAGCGGCGGTATCGACGTTGTAGCCTTCCTCAACGAAGTTCTGCCTGAGCGAATCAGACATCGTTGGTTCGTCGTCTACCACAAGAATCCGCACTTCTTTGTTCTCCACCTTTTTCTCCTCTCTCGAAATCGCTGCACTCTGGGGCATGATTGATCTCCATTTATTAATTGCCAATTGCCGATTGCCATTTGCATGCCTCGTGCGGTCGTCTTCTAATCGGCAATCGCCAATTGGAAATTGGCAATCGATTTACTACGCTCCCGCAAGCGGAAGAGTAACCACAAACCTCTTGTCTAAAAACCTCGCCGAGCCTCCGTGGGCTTCAAAGATCTTTGCTGCTAACGCCAACTTGATCTCATCGCTGCCGGCAAAAGAACGAAAGGGATCGTGGTCCAATTGACGTAGACCCGAACACTCGATGACGGCGGTTCCTGAATTCCGCGTCGCCGACACGTTGATCGGCTCACCCGCGCCATTCTTCGTTTCCCGGTGTTTGAGAGCACCCACGCAAAGCCACTTAAACGCGTCGTTAAGCTTGAAGTGATCAAACTCACCCTGAATCGCGTCTGACCCCGCGTTCCAGGTTATTTGCGAGCCGCTACTCTCCAAACCGGCACAAACGTCACGCAGCATCCTGTCGACCTCAACACCCGACGTCTTCTTGAGTTCGACCGGCTGGCCATACTTGACGATAGTCGAAAGGTCTTCAGCCGCCCGATCCAGTCCGCCGATCAGTTTGGTAATAGTTTCCTGTTCATCGCCCGGCCGATCCCCTTTCTCGATTCGACGTCGCAAGAACGTGGCATAGAGTTTGAGACCATTTAGCTGGTTCTTAAGGTCATGAACTATTTGCATTGAAGCTCGCCCGAGATCTTCGAACCGATTAACGTCCTCGGGCTTAGTCATTGCAGTCTTCATCGAATACAAATCTCTCTCCAGGTCTTTAAGGGGGCCGCAGGGGAAGGGGACCTCATACCAGTTCGAGTGTACGAATTAAACGCTGGCCTAAGATCCTTTAGTGTTGCGTTTCAATGCGGGATGGTAGCAAAAAAGGCGCGCGTATTCTAGTGATACAGTAAAATCAACAACTTGGAGGCGGTTTGGGTAGCCAGGAAGCCGGTTTTGCGATGCAGGGAGCCAAAGAATCACCCGTGAAGGATCCGAAGGAAGAAGTCACACTCCTTTTGGTGGAAGATACTGAAGACAATCGGTTCATGATGCGACGCCTGCTCGAAATGACTGGTTATCGAGTGGTCGAGGCGATGAATGGCGAGGAGGCGGTGAGGCTTGCCGAGCTGGAGTCGCCCAAGCTGATACTGATGGACCTCAGCCTGCCCGTGATCGATGGCCTGGCGGCCACTCGTTTGATACGTAAACTCCCTCGTTGCAACAACACGCCGATTATTGCGGTCTCGGCGCATGACAGTTCCGACTTCCAATCAGACGCCATCGCGGCCGGTTGCAACAGCTACATTACGAAGCCGATCGACTTCAATGAATTGGAAGAACTGATTGTCCAACTGCTTGCGAAGTAGGGAACTCTCACGGTCCAACGGCGTCTAAGTAGCGGCAAGTTCGTTGCAAATCGCCATTAGCGTATCTACAATTCCATCCATTATGGCAGTTCAAGATCGGCGGATTGAAGCGAGCGAATCGAATCGTACGCTCATTATCGTAGTGGCTGTTGGAGCGGCCCTGGTTATCGCCTGCATCTTTGGTCTCTTGATGATGAAAGTCGGCGGCGGTGGGACCAGTGAACCAACACTGCAAGGCGCAATTCGACCAGGTGCACCGCAGTTTGAGGAGAACAAAGCGAAGATCTTCCTTGACGAGCCGGAAGCGACCGAGGCGAAGCGGGCGCTGGGCGACATCGTGATGAGTCTTCAGACCACGGTCCGAAATATTACGGGGAAGACTTTGAATGGTCTCGAGATACGCGCGGCGGTGGTTGATTACGAAGGGCGTCCGGTGAAGGAGAGAACGGTAGTGGTGATTCCGACGCGCCTGGCGGAGTTAGCGCCAAATAAGACGATGCAGGTAACGGTGATGCTCGAGGGCATGAAAGATAGTGACCCGCGTGCAAACATCGCGATGGAAGTGACGGCGTTTAGATTTAAGGAATAGATCTCACGCAAAGACGCAAAGGCGCAAAGAAGATTTTGAAGAGTTACTTTTTCCCTTTGCGTTCTCCTTTGCGCCTTTGCGCCTTTGCGTGAGTTTCTTCTTTCTGATCATCGAGGAAGAGTTCTTCCAACGACTGCGTTACCGGCTGAACAGAAACAATCTTTCCATTCACTTTTCGCAACGCCGCTAACACGCCATCGATCTCATTCTCTGAACCAACTTCGATCCGCAGTCCACGTGGTGTCGGACTGATCGCGGCTTTCGAGAGATGCTGCTTTAACTTGCTCGCGTCAGTTCCCGTCGCCATGACTTCCATGCGGCTTGGACCTTCAGTCGTCTTACGCAGTTCGTCCAGAAATCCGACCTGGGCCAGTCGGCCACGTTTGAGAATCGCTACTCGATCGCAAAGCACTTCAATGTCTGAAAGTATGTGAGAGCACATGAAGACGGTCTTGCCTTCTTCACGAAGCGCAGCGATCAAGTCGCGCACCTCGCGCCGGCCAACGGGATCAAGACCGCTCATCGGCTCATCAAGAAAAACGATCTCCGGATCATTTACCAGCGACTGGGCCAACCCCACTCGTTGCAGCATACCTTTGGAAAACTTTCGCAACTGCGTGTCCCAACGTTTTTCATCGAGCCTGACTCGCGCGAGCAGATCCGCCGCACGCTTCTTTCGCGCAGTCGCCGGATAGCCGAAGATCTCAGCACAGTAATCGAGAAACTCGCGTGCCGTGAGGTAATCGTAGAAGTATGGATTCTCAGGTAAGTAGCCAATGCGCTGATGCATGCTCACGTCCTGAATATCGTGACCGAGAATCTGCGCGCTTCCGGAAGTCGGAAAGATCAAACGCATCAACAGCTTCAGCGTCGTCGTTTTGCCGGCGCCATTCGCGCCGAGAAAGCCGAAGATCTGCCCACGATCGATCGAGAGCGTGAGGTTATCAAGCGCGCGCACTTTGCGTTTGCGCCAGAAGCCGACCTCGTAGTCTTTCGTCAGATTTTTGATCTCAACAACTGCCATGATGACTTAGTTTGGTAATACTTCGGACTTTGGATTCAACTTAACCTGGCACATAGCCGAGTCTAGTACGTAAGGCACTCCGGTCGGATCGAGAGGGGCGCCCGACGCATCGACCTGGATGCCGTAAACACGAAAACCCGATTCCAGATCTTTCCATGATGCCGGGCAATCCCCGTGCTCTGACAGAAAATCCATCATGAACTTCACCAGCGTGTCACGCCGATCGAAAGCCTCGAGTTGCAACAGGCGCTTGGCAGCCATCTCCTTGACCTGATCGTCACCGGATTGTTCGTACATGCGTGTGTAGATCTCACGCGCCGTCTCGCGGCTACCACCCTCAGCAGCCATCTTCGCCTTCATCGCCTCCATCCACGGCGGCGCACCGGGAATCTGCGCTCCACGGCTATACGTTTCGCTCGCTGCCTTGTAGTCACCCTGTTGCCAGTAGATGTATCCGAGGTGTTGGTAGAGGCGCCACGCGTTTGGATTGGCATCGATCCCTTTTTGCGTGATGCGAATGGCCTCCTTCACGTCAATAGTCGGCAGCACTACCGCTGCGTATTCGTAGGGATCGAGAAACTCGGGATCGAGTGTGGTTGCTGTGTCGAGGAGTGACGCCAGTAATTTCATGTTGAGATTCCCGAGGTTGTCGAGCGAAACCTGCTCGGGCGCGTCGATGATCTTTCTGCCGACGTATTGGAGCGAACGCATCCAGTACCAGTCCGCCGCCAAGCCGTTGAAACTCAAACTCATCCTTTTCGCAGTCTTGCCGTTCAGGTAAAGACCTTCGTCGATTGCATTCGGATCGGGTGGTGGACGCAATTCGTCAACGCGACGAAGCAGCAACATCGCAGAAGCCATGCCAAGCACTACCACCAGCGCGAGTGCGATGGTTTTCGTGCGGTCGTTATTTGCTCCGGTCGGTTGCGTACTCATTTGAAGTTTCGACGGCTGAAAACAAGCGTCGCCGCGGCAAGTACGACGGCGATATAGATCACGGCATACAAGCCGGAGGCGAGGACAAATCCGGTAGACGGAGTCCGACCGTGGGCAGCGGGAGTGATGAAACTGTAGTTCGAAAGATTCGGCAGCAGGTAATACAGACCGGTGAACAACCAGCGCGCGCTCGTGCTCCCCAATGAAACTGCGAGGCCCTTCAGGTCGGAGCTGAAGTGGCCGATGATGAAGACCATAAACGTCAACAACGCGGAAAGCGCGGGCGATGAGAATGAAGAGAAGAGAAGCGCGACCGCCGTAAGGAGCATCAGTTCGAGATAGATCAACAGAACTGCCGGCCAGATCGTTGGAATCAGCGGATCCCAACCCCCGCTTACATACATCAGCGCCAGCGACACGCCGACCGCCATCACCAGGACGTTGACCAGCAACGTCAGGCACAGGCCGAGATATTTTCCGACGAGAAACTCACCACGTCCGACTGGCTTAGCGAAAACGGTGTAGATCGTCCTCCGTTCGATCTCTTTGTAGACGAGTCCGACGCCGACAAAGATCGAGATGAACACGCCGAAGAGCAACATCGCACTCAGCCCGAGATCGACGATCACTTTTCGTTCCTGTCCACCCGAGAGCTCACCGATAAAGATCGAGGCGCCGGTAAGCAGGAGCACGAACAGCACGAGGTTGTAGAGCACGCGATCGCGCACCGCCTCGCGAAAAGCGTTACGTGCAATCGCCGTTATGCGCCAGAACTTTCCTTGTCTGGTTTCCGATTGGCTTTGTGATTGTGTGATTGCTGCGGTGGTGTCCACTAGATTTACGTCAAATCATTTTTACCACAAAGACACAAAGACACAAAGACACGAATTACTTTTAAAAATTCTTTGTGTCTTTGTGTCTTGGTGGTTCAAAACATTCTCGCTAGCGCTTTTGCCATTGCGCTACAACAAAACACGATGTGAGTTTGGTTTGTAGTTTGTTAATGAGAGGTTCGATTTTCAGCAACGGTGGTGAGATCAACTTCTTACCACCCGGCGGAATCCGAAAGATCAGTGAGTTCAACACCAGCAGAAAAGCAACGTTACCCATGTACTTCGCCTTCTTCAGTTCGAACTCGTCACTAAAATCCTTTTGCATCTGCGTGATATTGATTGCCGCTTCATTGTCGGAGAAGTACTTATCGAAGCGATACCAAACGCGCCTGATAACATCGGGCAGGGAACCCGTGTGAGGTTCCATGAAGCAGAAATAGCCACCGGGTTTCAGCACCCGATGAATCTCCCTGACGGCGCGTTTGAAGTACGGGTGAATGTGATGCATGCCGCCCACCACGGCAACACAGTCGAACGCGTTGTCCGGGAATCCTGAATCGAGCAACGATCGTTTCACCGCTGTGGCATCGGTCCAGCGCGCGAGAAACGTCTCGATCACCTCGTTTGAAATATCGAGTCCGGTCACGTTTGCGCCCCGCGTAAGCAGGAAGCTCGTCGTTTGACCGCTTCCGCACATCGCATCGAGCACTTTCTTTCCGGAAAGATCGAGCCCTTCAAACATCGGTTCGTAAATAAACTTCCTGCGATACTCGAGACTCCATTCGTCGCTGTAGTGCGCTTCGTAATCAGCGGCGATAGTGTCGTAATGTTCCTGTTGTTGTCGTTCCGAAGCTTCGAGTCCTGCCTCCCACGATGTTGAACCTGACGATTCAACAACTTCCTTCGTGGGATTTGGACTAATCATGCTTCTTTCGTCTCCGTCTGAGTGGTACCGCCAGAACGCCGGTGATTATTAAACCGCTCAAACTGGCTATTGTCGAGAACTGAGTTCGGCGCGGCTCCTGAAAGTCGAGCTCGACTGACGTCGCATTCGGCGGCAGCGAAATCAGCAAGGCGCCATCCCGGTCGGGCCGGGTAGTTAGAACGCCCGACTCGTTTCGGGCCGTCCAATGGGGATAAAAGAACGTTCTGACACGCGCTTCGGTTGGGCTTCCCGCCGTGACTGAAAACCTCCGATGCTCGGGCTGCCACGACGTGACGGTCACCTCACGCTCCTGAGCTTCTACTTCAGTCGCCATCTTTCTCGGGTTGGAGCGAGACCAGACCGGGAACCAGTAAGTCAGGCTCGACGTTCCGCGAACCTCGGTCAGCATGTTGTTGAACTGCGGTGGCGGAAAGTACTGCGCCTCGCGCACGACATGTGAAAGCGTAAACACGATCGAAACTGCCATTGCGGCCAACACTGCCATTCGCTTCGCGCGGTCTAACTTCTTCACTGACTCCGGAATTAACGGCAGACCTGCGGCCGCGAGAATCGAAGCTCCCATTGAGATCAGCACCATCCAGCGCCAGGGAAACTGTGTCTCCTGCAAGGGCTTGAATAACCACCAGATGGGACGGCTAAGCGGAACCGACATAAACAAGGCAAATGCGGTCAGCGCGAAAACCGGCAGTACGACTCGTCTGAGTGAAGCCGCATTCTTGAAGACGAGTAACACGGCAGGAGCGTAAAGCAGCAACGTCATCAGCACAAGGATGTTCATCCACCAGACGCTGAGATTGTCCGGTGAGAACGTGGAGAAGATGAAGTTGAATCTGTAATCAACCGAAGCGGATTGTTTGACGTCGTTGAGTCCGATCCAACCGACTTCAGAAACCATTGTGACCCAGTAAATCGCGCTGAGGCTGACGCCGACAATCGCTCCGGCTGCAAGCTTCGCGAGCTTTGCCGGCTGTCGAGTTTTCGCGAGAGCATAAACCAGCAATGCGATCGAACCGATAACGGCGAGCGGTAAGTGAGTGAGGATCAAGAGAGCGTAGGTCGCAGCAAGTCCGGCGATATCTCTTGGCTTGCCTCTTTCGCAGACTCTTTCCACAAACCCGAAGACGAACGGTAACACCGCGCTGCCCGCCCATTCCGCGAGCAACACGGCCTGATAGAGTTGATTAACGTGGTAAGGAGCGAGTGCGTAGAAGATGCTGGCCCAGGTTGCAGTCGTGGGAGTGAAGAACGACCTGGTCCAGAAATACATTCCGAGTGCGCTGACGATCGACAGTGCGGCAAAAACGACGAGCGTTGCGCCATACCAATTGCCGATGACGAAACGAGCTGCGGCGAGGAGGTAATACAGCGCCGGCGGATAAAAGCGGAAACTCGGATCGCCGTAGCCACCGGTCGATTCAGCCAGCCAACCGGGATACAAATCACCGGCGACAATCGCATCGTAGAAGGGCAGTGTGAAACGAAAATGATTGGTGAGATCGAGGTTTGAAGGAATTCCCCACAGGATTGCGGGCAGGATCACCGCGAAGGAAACAGTAACCACAACGGCTAACGACCGCGATGTGGATGCATCGCTGGTCCAAACACGCTTACTAGCTTTGAGAACGCGAGACGACATTTACTAAAGCGGCCTTAAAACTCTGTGAAGTCGATGCCGGTTAATAACGCGTCAATCGGCATCGACTTCAGTGGGTGGCAGAGAGCGGGGGATTAATTGCCGAGGAGTGGAAGTGCGCGGATATCTGCGATAGTGATTGGCTTTACGCTGAGGTCGGGGTCGCCGTGCATGATACCGTCTTCAGTAGTGCCGAAGGTTCGTGTTCCGGTTTGCGAAAAGCCGCCGGTTTCCGAGGGAAAGGCGTAGACACCGAAAACCGCGCTAGCGCCGCTACCGGCTGCTTCAACGATTTCATAGTCGTAGCCGCTCTTGGTGCCACTACCCAGGACGGCATCGAT
The DNA here is from genome assembly GCA_044867735.1 of Pyrinomonadaceae bacterium. Classification (GTDB taxonomy): domain Bacteria; phylum Acidobacteriota; class Blastocatellia; order Pyrinomonadales; family Pyrinomonadaceae; genus PSRF01. The sequence goes on from JBIOVO010000013.1 coordinate 26,700, forward strand.
CAAAGCCTCGGTTTGCAGGGCGCCGAGAGTTGTGGCGTAAGCGCCATTACCGGCAGTCGCCTGGTAGGTGACTTGAGCGCTATGAATTGTGCGCAGGGCTGATTGGGCTGATCCTTCGTTAGCGGCGCGGCGTGAAGCTAGTAGGTTCGGGACCGCGATAGCAGCGAGGATCCCGATTATCGCTACGACGATTAAGAGTTCGATCAACGAGAAGCCGCCCTGGGAATTGTTCTTCATTTCAGTTACTGCTCCTTCACAAGTGGGGGATCTGAAGGATTCCGCACACTCTCTTCAGTCCAGAGAACCTGGTCCAAGTGGGATTGAGGTCTCCTTGAGGTTAGAACTAACAAGCTGCGTGCCAGAAGGAAAGTCGCGTAAATCCTTGGGAAATTGACCTCACATGCAGCCTTGTGACAAAACGTGTCAGCCATAAAGAGGCACAAAACGCACCAGCGAAGACTAAGATCCTACCGAAAGATTCCTTTGTGCATGTTGTGCTTTATTGTGGCCCACAAAAAAAGGATGGAGTCGAAACTCCATCCTTCTTGAGTACGGCGAAAAGACTTCGATTAGTTGCCAAGCGGAAGCATCGGAGCGGTCGTGATGCCAGCGCGGGTGGTTGGTTCCGCACCCAGGACGTCGCCATACATCACACCAACTTCGGTGATACCGAAACGGCGCGTACCGGTCTGCGAAACGCCGGTCGTGGTCGTCGGGTAAGCAACTGCGCCAAACACTGCGGTCGCGCCGGTGCCGGCTGGTTCAACGACTGAGAAATCGTATCCGCTCTTGGTGCCGGAGGAAAGAACACTGTCAATCAGGCCGGCGGTGTTGAGGGCACCCAGGTTGGCTGCGTACGCGCCGTTACCGGCGGTTGCCTGGTATGTAGCCTGTGAACTGTGGATGGTGCGAAGGGATGATTGGGCCGAACCTTCGTTCGCGGCACGGCGTGAAGCGAGAAGATTGGGGATAGCGATCGCGGCGATAATGCCGATAATCGCAACGACGATGAGAAGTTCGATCAACGAAAAGCCTTCTTGGCGTTTGGTAGTCATTCTAATTGGTGCTCCTTAAAAGATAGGGGGTTTCTCCAAATTTTTATCGCGCCAACGGCTTTTCCGTTCCCTTATGAGCCGCGCAAAGCGCGAAGTGTCGGTAGGCTCATTAACAACCGCCATGCCATTGGCGATTTTTGGAAAATGAGCAAAAAAACGATCTTTTTTGATCGAAATTTTGCGTTTGAAGCGTGGGAGAAGCAGGTCGTGACAAATTCTGGCAGGGCACTAATGACGGTTTACGGCAGCAGTCCTTGCAAACCATCTCACGCAAAGACGCAAAGGCGCAAAGTCAGGACCTCTGGCGGCCGAAGGTCCGAAACTTTGCGCCTTTGCGTCTTTGCGTGAGAAATCCTGATTAGTTACCGTCGCCGACGCCGGCAGCAAACTCGCCCGTGTCGTCCTCACGCCGGCGAGGGCCCTGGTCCGAGGCGCGGCGGCGCGGCGTGGAATCTGGGCCACGTCGTTCGTCACGCATCTGGGCTGTTAAACCACGGGCGCCATGCTTATCAAGCAGGTGGCGCAGCGAGCGTACCGAGAGACGCAGCAGCTCGGCCGCGTTCGTTTGATTGCCGGCCGTGCGGCGCAGGGCTTCGAGGACGTAAGTCTTTTCGAGTTGGTCCAGGTGGGCGGTGAGATTGATCCCTTCCTCCGGAAACTCCATCGCCTCCGCGACGCGATAAGGATTGTATTGAGTGATTTTTTCCGGCAGGCGTTCAGGCTCGATCGAGCCCGTGCTTTCAAGTGCTACTGCTCGCTCGATCGTGTGCTCCAGCTCACGCACATTTCCAGGCCAGGAATATCTCTCCAGCAGCCGCATCGCATTCTCGCTGACCGACAACGCGCGGCCCGTTGGTGCGCAGAACTTTTGCACAAAGTGATTGGCAAGTTCAGAAATGTCTTCGGAGCGCTCGCGCAACGGCGGCAGCTCGATCGGAATTACAGAAATGCGGTAATAGAGATCCTCACGAAACGTACTCGCCGTGACCATGCTTGCGAGATCGCGATTGGTGGCCGCAATCACGCGCGTATCAACGAGAGTCTCTTCAGTTGCTCCTACTGGTCTGACTCTACGTTCCTGCAACACGCGCAACAGTTTTACCTGCATCGCCGGAGACATCTCGCCGATCTCGTCGAGAAAGATGGTCCCGCTGTTGGCCGCTTCAAAAAGTCCTTTTCGATTTGCGTTGGCGCCGGTGAAAGAACCTTTGACGTAACCGAAGAGTTCCGACTCGAGTAGCGTCTCGGTAAACGCGCCGCAGTTGACCGACACGAACGGCTTTTCAGCGCGCGGGCTGAGGTCGTGGATCGCACGCGCCACCAGTTCTTTTCCCGTGCCTGACTCGCCGGTCACCAGCACGGTTGACTGCACCTGCGCGACGGTTTCGATCATCTGGTAAAGCGCCAACATCCGATGGCTGCGACCGATGATGTTTCCCAACTTGCCGCGCGTGCGTTGTCCCTGAATGAGCGCTTTGTTCTCTTCAAGCAGCGCTTCCTTCTCTTTGACGAGCGAGATCTTTTCCAGCGCGCGGGTGACAGTCTCTTTGAGCAGGTCGTTGTCGAACGGCTTCTGGACGAAGTCGTAAGCGCCGAGCAGAAACGCTTCGCGAGCTGTATCGACGTTCGCGAAAGCCGTCATCATGATCACTTCTACTTCGGGAAGTAATTCTCGCGCCGTTCGCAAAAGGTCGACGCCGCCCATGTCAGGCATTCTGATATCGGAGATGATCAGATCCGGCGCCTGTTGATGCAGTTGCGCGATTGCGTCGCGGCCGTTTTCCGCCACGCGCACCTTGTGTCCCTCGCGCTGGAATAAATGCGTCAGAAACTGACGCATTCCGAGTTCGTCGTCAACAATCAGAAGATTGGCCATAATTTCATTTTCGATTTCCGATTGCCAATGTTTTAGTGCGAGAAATCGGCAATTGGAAATCGGCAATCGATTCAGCTTGACTGTTCGGAAGTGGCATTGCCGTTTTGCGCCGCCACCGGTAACTCAACTGTGATCGTCGTCCCTTGTCCTACCAGACTGCGGACGTTGATTGTACCACCATGGTCGCGAATGATTTGATAAACAATTGAGAGGCCGAGTCCGGTGCCGCCCGTAGTCGATGAGAACGGCTCGAACAGGTGTTCGACTTGTTCGGGCGACATGCCGCGCCCGGTATCGGCAAAAGCAATGCGAAGACGATGGTCAGAGTTGCGATCGAGCGTGGTTCGGAGCGTTCCGCCCTGAGGCATTGCCTGTAAAGCGTTGCGTGCAAGGTTCCAAAACACCTGCTTCAGTTGACCTTCGTCTGCTTCGGCAAACAACGGCTCGCTCGGCAGCTCTTCGACGATGTTTTGATTCGCCGCGATCTCCGGGCTGTGACGCATGAGCGCGAACGTTTGATGTAACAGGTCGCCGACGTCGACCCGCGCCTGAGACAGCGATCGCGGTCTCGCGTAGTTGAGAAAGTCTGTAATGATGCGATTGAGCCGGTCAGATTCACGCAGAATAATCTCCATCAACTCAGCTTGCGAAGAATCGCTGTCCAACTCCGAACGCAGCATCTGTATCGAACCGCGCATGGCTGCGAGTGGGTTTCGAATCTCGTGAGCAATTGAAGCTGCCATGCGACCGATTGCCGCCAGGCGATCCTGGCGTCGCGACGTCTCTTCGAGGCTGCGCACCTGGGTTAGATCCTGAAAGGTGATGACCATGCCGGTGATCTGACCGGCTTCCGACGACAAAGGTGAGATGCTGTAACCGAGACGCAGACGCATCCCTTCGAAGGTGAAACAGTTTGCTTCGAAACGTGGACTTCGCGCACCGGTTTCCATCGCCTTGAGTGTGTCGGCGATGTGGTCTTTCAGCTCGCCAAAAAGAATCGAAGCGTCCTGCCCGCGAATCTTTTCTTCCTGGTAGCCGGTGATCTCTTCCGCAGCAGCGTTGAAAGTAAAAATGCGTCCTTCGAGATCCGTGGTTACCAGACCCGAGCGAATCGAGGCGATGATGCGTTCGTGCAGCGCGCGCAGATTAGCGAGTGACTGTGTGGCTGCCAACAGACGTACATCTGAGCGCGACTGTCGTTCAGCGAGACGTGCTGAAAGCAGTCCGACTACGAAGAACGCTACGTCAAATAGTCCGATCCACTGAATCGTCTCCGAAACTGAGCCGCGCACCAGTCTCGCTGGTTCGAGTTGTCCGAAGAGGCCGGTGATTTGCAGTGAGCAAGTCGTGAATGCGACCGCGCAGCCGACTGAGGTAATGATCGGTTCACGTGGCCCAAGGAACAGGCTCGAGATCGCGATGATCAGGATGTAAAGCGCGATGTAAGGCGACTGGATGGCGCTCGAATCCCAGACTAGCCAGGTGACGAGCAGAACGTCGATCGCAAGTTGAAACCGTGCCTGAAAGAGAATGTTTTTGGAAAGACGAAAGATCAGTGCGTAGAGGATTGTCAGGCACGCGACGATGGTGACGAGGCCGATGCTTTTGGTGAGTGTCTGCGGTGATTCTCCGGTCCTGGTCCAAAGCGTTCCGAAGATGCTGAGCAGGAGAGCCGTGGCTAATCTGCCGGCGATTAGCCAGCCAAGTCTTAATCCGGTGGTGCGGCTCCACTCACTCGTGTGATCCAGCGTCGCCATCGGGCAGACAGCCTATCACAAACACATCAAACTTTTCTCCGAGAGAGTTTTGAACCACAAAGACACAAAGACACAAAGCTACTAAACAATGGTTCACTTTGTGTCTTGGTGTCTTTGTGGTTCAAATTATTCGTATCGCAACGCGCGCAACGGATCGATGCGCGTTGCTCGCCGCGCCGGGAGATAACACGCCAGCAGCGAAACGATCATCAGCAGTAACGAGATCGTTGTGAACGTTGGCAAATCGAAGGCGGTTACGCCGAACAACAGCCCCGCTAACAAACGCGTCAGCGCCAGCGCTGCTGCTAATCCCACGACCACGCCCGCCACCGTTAATGCCAAGCCCTGCTTGAGGATCAGGAAAAGTACTTGCCGTGGTTGCGCGCCGACTGCCAGTCTCAATCCGATCTCTTTGGTGCGCAGCGCCACCGAGTAGTTCATCACGCCGAAAATGCCGACGGCTGACAGTAACGTCGCTAACGCCGCAAACAGTCCTAACAGCAAAGTGTTGAAGCGCGATCGACTGACCCACTCGGCCATCACCTCGTTCATCGTGCGCACATCCGCGACCGGCTGATTCGGATCGAGACTGCGAATCTCTCTTTGCACCGCTGGGGCAAGCGCCGCCGGCTCGCCATCAGTGCGAACGACGAGCGTCATGAACGGATAAGCGAGTTCCGGGTGTGGAAAATAGACAGCCGGCGGCGACTCATCGATCAAGCTGTCGTACCTGACATTGCCGACGACTCCGACGATCTCCGTTATGACCGGATTCTCAAACATCCCGACGTCGAGACGTTGTCCCAGTGGCTCCTCATTCGCGAAGTACCTGCGCGCAAGTGCTTCGTTGATCAGAATCACCCGCCTGGCCTCTCGTTGCTCACCGTCAGTGAAGTTGCGTCCGCGCACTAATGGAATACCCATCGACAGAAAGTATCCCGCGTCAACGACTCTCACATCGGTACTCGGTCCCTGGCCCGGAGGCGGCTCGGGCCGGCCGAGGATCTTAAAGCCAGTGTTGGAACCCAGACCGCCGTAAAGCGGAAGAAAGTTGATCATTCCGGCCGATCGGACATTGGGCAACTGCCGAACGCGTTCCAGCGCCTGGTTGAAAAACGTTACGAGCTGCGCGTCTTCGCGATACCTCGCTTCAGGCAGCCGGATCACCATCGTCAGGATGTTGTCCGTGTTGAAGCCACGGTCCACCTGCTCCAAACGAATAAAACTCTTGATGAGCAGTCCGGCACTTGCCAGCAACACAACTGCGAGCGCGATCTCAGAGACGACGAGCGCGTTTCTTAGCCGGCGGCTTCCGCTCGCCTGGCCCGATTCCGCTTTGCCTCCTTGTTTGAGCGAGTCGTTGAGGTTGAGTCGTGAAATGTGTAGCGCCGGCGCCAAGCCAAAAATGATTCCGGTCAAGAGGGAAACGCCAAGTGTCCACAGCAGCACTGTGACGTTCAAACCAACGTTTTGCAGGCTGACAAGATCACGCGGGCTGATCAGCATGAGTGCTTTAATGCCGAGCCATGCGAAGCCGAGTCCGAGTGCGCTGCCGAGCAACGCGAGCAGTAGACTCTCAGTTAGCAGTTGTCTGACGATTCGGATACGACGCGCTCCGAGTGCGGTGCGCACGGCGATCTCCTTTTCACGCGACGTGGCGAGTGAAAGCAGAAGGTTTGCGACGTTGGCGCACGCGATGAACAGAACGAATGCGACCGCGCCCAGCATTAGCCAGAGTGGGCGTCTTACGTTCCCGAAGAACTGTTCGCGCAATGGTAGGACTTCGGCGCTGTAATTCTTGTTAAACTCGGGCGCCTCATCCGACAAGCGTGCTGCGATGGTGCGCAATTCCGCCGCTGCCTGGTCCGGCGAGACACCGTCTTTCAATCGAGCAACGACTGAGAGAAACCGACCGCGCTCATTCGCGCCCGGGCCGAGCGGCATCGGCAACACGGTCCATAGTTCTGCGGGACGGCCAGTTCCCGATCGATGTTTGATGTGAAACTGGAAACTCGCCGGCATCACGCCGATGATCGTGAACTTGATGCCATTGAGAGTTATCGGTTGGCCGATCACGCTCGGCTGTCCGCCAAAGCGTCTTTGCCAGAGTGGGAAACTGAGTACAGCGACTGGAGGTTTGTTGGCTTCAGCATCTTCAGTCAGGAATGTGCGACCGAGAATCGGATCGACACCTAACACTTTGAATAGTTCAGGAGTAGCAAACTGCACCGAGAGTTCTTCGGGCTCGCCGTCGCCGGTTAGATTGAAGCGTTGATCTGAGAAGGCAGCGATGTGCTGGTAGCTGGAGTTCTGATCGCGCCAGCTACGAAAGTTCGCGCGTGAAGTCGTGTTCTGATGCCGGCCTTCCGGCGTTACTTCCCAGAGCATCACGATACGTTCGGCGTCGCGGTAGACGAGCGGCCGGAGCAGTAGTTCATTGACGACGGAGAAGATCGCTGTGTTGGCGCCGATGCCGAGCGCCAGCGTGATAACGGCAACTGAGGTGAAGCCTTTGTGCTTGGCTAGCATGCGCACGCCGTAGCGAATGTCCTGCGCGATTGTTTCGAAGAGTCCGCCGCCTTTGACGTCGTAACCAGCGTCAACAGCACGGTTGACGTTCCCGAAACTCCTCATCGCTTTCGCGCGAGCCTCCGATGGCATCATCCCCGCTTTGATGTTTGCTTCGGTCTGCAACTCAACATGCAAACGCATCTCGCGATCGATGTCATTAAGTACGTCCTCGCGTTGCCTCAGCGCCCTTAACCTGTCCCGAAGTATGTTGAACCACTTCATTTCTAAAACTTCCTTTGTGCTTCTTGTGCCTTCTTGTGGCGATCTCTTTCTTGTGTTCCTTATGTGGCTTGACGAACTTTAGCGATCGCCAACACGAGTCGGTCCCAGCTCGCTTCCTCGGTCTCGAGCTGCTTGCGGCCACTGCGCGTCAGCTTGTAAAACTTGGCCTCGCGCCCGGTCTCGTGAACATCCCAACGCGCTGACACCCATCCTTTTTGTTCGATACGATAGAGCGCGGGATACAAAGAACCTTGCTCCACATTCAACATTTCGTCGGACAGTTGTCGGATACGTTGAATAATCCCGTAACCGTGCAACTCTCCGAGCGAAAGCGATTTGAGGATGAGCATATCGAGGGTACCCTGTAACAGGTCGGCCTTGGCTTTTGGCACTTTGATCTCCTTCGATACCTAGAGTGGGTAGGCATCATAATGGTGGATACCTAGATTGTCAAAGTGTTGTCCTTTTCGCGTGACACACGGCAAAGATTACTCGCGCAAAGGCGCAAAGATGCAAAGTTCAGACCCTCCGTGCAGCCGCAGGTTCTGACCTTTGCGTCTTTGCGCCTTTGCGCGAGTAATCCTCTTTTGATATTTACTTCTCAATGGACGTTCAGCAATACCTTCAACGCATCAACTACAGCGGCCCGCTCGAACCAACACCCGAGACTCTACGCGCTCTACAACTGGCACACCTTCTCGCCGTCCCTTTCGAAAACCTCAGCATCCACTCGAACGAACCCATCATCCTCAACGAAGATTCGCTCTTCACGAAGATCGTCGAGAATCGACGTGGCGGCTTCTGTTACGAGTGCAACGGCTTGTTTGCGGGATTACTGCGAGCCCTCGGCTTTGAGGTGTCGATGTTGGCGGCCGGCGTCGCGAGTCCAGACGGAAGCTTCGGTCCACAGTTCGATCACATGACCCTCGCGGTCACGCTCGCCGATCGCTGGTTAGTGGACGTAGGCTTCGGTGATTCATTTTTAGAACCTTTGTTACTCGACTCGAGAGACGAGCAAGTGCAGGGAAAGCGTACCTTTCGCCTCGACGCCCACGACGATCACCTGATCATCAATCTCCGCGACGAAGGCGACGTTTGGAAACCACAATATCGCTTCACCCTTCAGCCCTACGAATTTCCCGACTACGGAGAGATGTGCCACTTCCACCAGACGTCGCCTGATTCACACTTTACGAAAGGCATCATCTGTTCTCGCGCCACTCCGGAAGGCCGCATCACTCTCAGCGATATGCGCTTCATCACCACTACCGGCGCGCAACGCGATGAACGAACGTTAACCACTCGCGAAGAGTTCGACCAAATCCTGCGCGAACGGTTTGGCATCACTCCGCCTACCGGCTTTTCAAAGTTTTGACTGAGTGGTGACACGGATCCGTGACGTTAACATCTCAAACTCCTCGACGAACTAAACTACTATTTTCGAGCAGAGGGAAATTATGTCAGCAGTACAAAAACACCAGGACGACTTACAGAAACTTCGACAAATGGTAAAGGACATCGATTTCTGCATGTTAACGACCGTGGATGAGAACGGTGATCCACACAGCCGTCCGATGTCGTCCAACGGCGATATCGATCCTAACGGTGACATCTGGTTTTTTACCGCGGCGTCTTCACATAAGGTGAGCGAGATCGCAGAGTTGCCGAAGGTGAATGTGAGTTTTGCAGATCCTGATAATCAACACTACGTCTCGATCACGGGAACGGCGCAATTGATTCGCGACCAAGAAAAGATCGACGAGTTATGGAGACCAGAGTTCAAGATGTGGTTTCCAAAAGGGAAGGACGATCCGGAAGTCGCGCTTCTAAAGGTAAGACTTGAGAAGGCTGAGTATTGGGACAGCCCGTCGAGTACGATCGGCTACGCCCTGGACTTCGTTTCATCGCTGGTCACCGGAAAGCAACCAGACTCCGGCGAGAACCGGAAGGTGGATTTCAAGTGATACTCAAGTGGCGCGGCGCGCCACGCTCGCGGCGACTGTGACCAGCTCGGTGAGTTCAACGGGTTTCGGGACGTGCATGTCGTAGCCGGCACGCAAGGCCTGCAAGCGATCTTCGATCCGCGTGTAGGCGGTCAATGCGATCGCCGCTACTTTCCCGCCCTTATTCGAGGGTAGACCACGAACTTGTCGAATCAGATCGTATCCATCCACACCGGGCATTCCGATATCGCTGATCAGAATGTCCGGAACCTGCGCCACGAGCGCGTCGATTGCTTCCGCTGCTGAGCCCGCAACGCTGACTTTCGCGCCACAGTATTCCAAACCCTGCTTCAACATTTCGCGAGTGTCAGCTTCATCGTCAACTACGAGAATCCGCAAACCATCGAGACGATCGTTCGAATCTTCAAGCGGAAGCAGGTCACGCGCGGCCGGATGCACGCGTCCACCTGACTGATCGACCTGATAGACGGGTGTGATCGGCAGCATCACTGTGAACGTCGCACCCTTACCTTCGCCCTCACTGGCCGCACTGACGGTTCCGCCGTGAAGTTCCACCAGGTGCCGGACGATGGCCAAACCTAATCCCATGCCACCATGTTGACGGCTCGTTTTCTGATCCGCCTGGCGGAAGCGATCGAAAACATGTGGCAGGAAGTCGGAGGATATGCCCTGGCCGGTATCGCTCACGACGATCTCGAGATGCGAATTCACTCTCTCCGATCGGATTTGTACACGGCCGCCACGCGGCGTGAACTTGATCGCGTTTGAAAGCAGGTTCCAGACCACTTGCTGGAGTCGAGAAGGATCGCCGGGAATCGAGATCGCGCTGGTGTCGATCACTTTTTGCACCCGCACGCCTTTCGCATCAGCCG